>CANFYZ010000055.1 GCA_947451385.1 Comamonadaceae bacterium
AACGCCGGTATTCCGAGCTTGTCCATTCCTGCGGGTCTGACAGCGGGCGGCTTGCCCGTGGGCATGCAGATCGACGGCCCATTGGGTTCAGACGCCAACTTGCTGGCGATTGGCATGTGGATTGAGGCGATTTGGGGTTCGGTCAAAGCGCCGTCGATTTAACAACGCCTGACAGAGCGCTTGAAGGGCAGTTCCCCGTTCAGGCGACTCCGCTCAAGCGCAATTCGCGCATGTCTGTGAACACCCGCTGCGCGCCCGCTTGCAACAGCGGTTCGTGTGCGGCGGGTGGCGTGGCAGGGACAGCATAGGCCCACACCGTGGCACCCGCGGCCACGCCCGCCGTGATGCCCACCGTGGTGTCTTCAACCACCAGGCAGCGGGCCGGATCAATCTGCAAATGCGCGGCGGCGGCCAGATAGACATCCGGGTGCGGTTTGCTGCGCGGCATTTCATGGCCGCTGAAAATGCGGCCTTCAAAAAAACCATGCAGGCCCACTTGCTTGAGCATCATCTCGACCTTGTAACGGTCTGCCCCCGAAGCCACGGCAATGCGGCCTTGGCAGTGCGCATGCAGATGCGCCACCGCCTCGTGCACCCCTTCAATGGCGGTGATGCTTTGCTGCAAACGCACGTTGCGCCGTTCAAAGAATTCCTGCAGCCAGGCCTCTGTCAACGGCTGGCCAGTCTTGGCTTCGATGAGGTCACGCTGGCTTTTGACCGTGTGACCGACAAAGCGCTGCATGCACTCGGCCAAGCTCATGCGCCAGCCCTGCTCTTCAAACATGTCACGCAAGACACCGCAGGTGATGGACTCGCTGTCGACCAGCACGCCATCACAGTCGAACAAAATCGCTTCAAAGTTCATGCGGGAATGATACGGGGTTCGGCCGGGCTTAAAGCACGTCGCCATCGACGTACAACCAACGCCCCGCTTCGCGCACAAAGCGGCTGCGTTCGTGCTGGCGCACGGCGCGGCCAGCGCGGCGGTATCGCGCCACAAATTCGACCTCGGCCGTGTCGGGACCCGTCACGCGGTGGTTCTTGATGTCCAGGCCCAGCCAACGTGCGTGGGTGTCGAGTTCCAAGGTGGCCGGGCGTTGCTTGGCCTGCCAGGTGGCCAACAGGTAGGCCACATCGCCCAGCACAAAGGCGCTGTAACGCGAGCGCATCAACTGCTCGGCGTCTGCCGCCGCCAGCCCTTGGTGGCAGAGGCCGCAGCATTGCGCCAAAGCCAGGGCTTGGCCTTTGGCTGTCTTGCGGCCACACGGGCAGGGCACGACCGCCACGGTCACAGTGCGCGCTGGATGATGATTTTTTGCACGTCGCTCGTGCCTTCATAAATCTGGCAGACGCGCACATCGCGGTAAATGCGTTCGACCGGAAAGTCACTCACATAGCCATAGCCGCCCAGGGTTTGGATGGCGGCAGAGCACACCGTCTCGGCCACTTCGCTGGCAAACAGCTTGGCCATGGCGGCCTCTTTCAGGCAAGGGCGACCGGCGTCACGCAGACTGGCCGCGTGCCAGATCAGCTGGCGCGCGGCCTCGAGTTGCGTGGCGCAATCGGCCAAGCGAAAGCCCACCGCCTGGTGGTTGAAGATGGCCGTGCCAAAGCTCTCGCGCTGCTTGGCGTAGTCAATCGCCACATCCAGCGCGCTGCGGGCCATGCCCAGGCTTTGCGCGGCGATACCGATGCGCCCGCCCTCCAGACCGCCCAAGGCAATGCCATAGCCCTCGCCTTCTTTGCCGATCAGGTTCTCGGCCGAGATGCGGCAGTTGTCAAAGTTGATCTGCGCGGTGTCGCTGCTGTGCTGGCCCAGCTTGTCTTCCAGCCGCGCCACCACATAACCGGGCGCGTGTGTCGGCACCAGGAAGGCGCTCATGCCTTTCTTGCCTGCCCCTTTGTCGGTGACCGCGATGACGATGGCCACGTCACCGTTTTGGCCACTGGTGATGAACTGCTTGACACCATTGATGACGTAGCTGTCGCCGTCTTTGACCGCCGTGGTGCGCAGGGACGACGCGTCGCTGCCCACATGCGGCTCGGTCAGGCAGAACGCACCCAGCATATCGCCACGCGCCAGCGGTTCCAGCCACTGCTTTTTTTGCTGCGCATTGCCAAACTTCATCAAGATGGCGTTGACCGGGCAATTGGTCACACTGATCACGGTGCTGGTGCCGCCGTCACCGGCCGCAATTTCTTCCAGCACCAGCGCCAGCGTCAGATAGTCCAGGCCCGCGCCGCCCAGTTCTTCGGGCACGCAGATGCCATAGGCCCCCAGTGCGGCCAGGCCCTTGTGCACGTCTTTCGGGAAATGGTGTTTTTTGTCCCACTCAGCGGCATGCGGCCACAGTTCGCGCTGGGCAAAGTCGCGCACCGCGTCACGGATCATTTCCTGGTCGGAGGTCAACAGCATGGGTCTCTTTCGTGTTCAGCTCACCAAGGCAGTGGCGTGCCGTCGTGGTTCAAAAAGGCGCCCCGGTCTTCGGCGCGGGGCTGGGTGCGAATGCGCTCCAAGGTCTGGCGCAAACTGCTGGCGCTGTGTGCCACCGTGAGCGGCGCTTGCGCACCGCCCATCTCGGTTTGCACCCAGCCGGGGTGAATGGCCAGCACGGTGATCGCCGGCTGCTCGGCCTGTGTGCAGCGCACCATCATGTTCAGCGCAGCTTTGCTCACGCGGTACAGCGCAGCGCCACCGCTGGTGGTTTCTTGCAGGCTGCCCATGACCGAGCTGATACAAGCGATCACGCCTTGCGTTTCTTGCACCATGGGCGCGATCTGCGGCAAGATCTGCATCGCACCCATGACGTTGGTGTGCATGACCGCGTCAAAGCGGTCGCGGCTGGGCGGTGTGTTGGCCCCCTGACGGTCCATGGCGCCCGCCACATACAAGGCCAGGTGGATTTTTTCGCCATCCAGTTGCCACGACAAACCGGTGTTGCTGAGCGGATCGGCCACATCCAACCGCAAGGTTTCTGCGCCCAAGGCTTGAAGTTGGGCCAGCGCCTCGTCACTGCGCGCCGTGCCGATCACGCGCCAGCCGTCATCCAGGTACTGGCGCGCCAATTCCTGACCAATGCCACGGGAAGCGCCGATCAGCAAAACGGTGGGCATGGTTTACACCAGCTCGAGGGCGACCGCCGTGCCTTCGCCACCGCCGATGCACAGCGTGGCCAGGCCCTTCTTCAAACCACGGGCTTTGAGCGCGTGGATCAAGGTCACCATGATTCGCGCACCCGACGCGCCAATGGGGTGACCCAAGGCACAGGCGCCGCCGTTCACGTTGACTTTGTCGTGCGGTACGTTCAGCTCTTTCATCAGCGCCATCGGCACCACGGCAAAGGCTTCATTGACTTCCCAGAGGTCCACGTCGGCCACGCTCCAACCGGCTTTGGCCAGCGCTTTTTGAGTCGCGCCCACGGGTGCAGTGGCAAACCATTCAGGTTCTTGTGCGTGCGTGGCGTGGCTGACGATGCGGGCCAGAGGCTTGCAACCGAGTTGGGCGGCGGTGCTGGCGCGCATCAAGACCATGGCGGCCGCGCCATCGTTGATGGACGAACTGCTTGCGGCGGTGATGGTGCCGTCCTTTTTGAAGGCCGGTTTCAGGCTACTGATTTTGTCGAGCTTGACTTTGCCCGGACCTTCGTCGATGGCCACCACGCGCTCGCCGCTGCGGTCTTTCACCGTCACGGGAGTGATTTCGGCGGCAAATGCGCCGGACTCGGTGGCCGCCTTGGCGCGCTGCACGCTGGTGGTGGCAAAGTGGTCTTGTTCGGCGCGGGTGAAGCTGTATTTGGCGGCGCAGTCTTCGCCAAACGTGCCCATGCTGCGGCCGGCTTCGTAAGCGTCTTCCAGACCGTCGAGCATCATGTGGTCAAAGAGGCGGTCGTGGCCCATGCGGTAACCACTGCGGCCTTTGAGCATGAGGTAAGGCGCATTGGTCATGCTCTCCATGCCACCCGCCACCAACACGTCGTGCGTACCGGCCACCAGCATGTCGTGCGCAAACATGGCCGCGCGCATGCCGGAGCCACACATTTTGGACAGGGTCACGGCACCCGCGCTCTTGGGCAAGCCGCCCTTGAAGGCCGCTTGGCGAGCCGGGGCTTGGCCTTGACCGGCCATCAGGCAGTTGCCAAACAAGACTTCCGTCACCAGTTCAGGGGAAATGCCAGCCCGCTCCACCGCAGCCCGGATGGCCGCGCCACCCAGGTCGTGCGCCGCTAAGCTGGCGAAGTCGCTTTGAAAACTGCCCATGGGGGTGCGGGCCGCACTGACGATGACGATGGGATCGGACATGTAATTTCTCCTGTTCAATTCATGGTGTGGCTGACCGCTGGGCGATCAGCCGCGGGGGTATCGTTTGAAGGCGCGGCGAAACACGTTCACCACTTCGTGGGAATGGTTCATGCTGACGTCCAGGTCTTTCACCAAGCCGTCTTCCAGCCCGTAAATCCAGCCGTGCACGGTGACCTTTTGGCCCCGACTCCAGGCGTCTTGCATGACGTTGGACAGGGCCACGTTGCCCACCTGCTCGATCACATTCATCTCGCACATGACCGACTCGAGCTCAGCCTGTGGCAAATGGTTCAGGCGCTGGCGGTGGCGCAAACGCACATCTTGCACATGGCGCAGCCAGTTGTCGGCCAGGCCCACGCGGGTGCCGCGCGTGGCCGCCAACACACCACCGCAACCGTAGTGGCCCACCACCATGATGTGCTCGACCTTGAGTGCATCGACCGCGTACTGAATCACCGACAAGGCGTTCAAGTCGGAATGCACCACCACGTTGGCCACATTGCGGTGCACAAACACCTCGCCCGGGTCCAGCCCGGTGATCTGGTTCGCCGGGACGCGGCTGTCAGAGCAGCCAATCCACAAATATTTGGGCGATTGCTGGTTCGCCAAGCGGCTGAAATACGCCGGATTTTCCTGCTGCATGCGCGCAGCCCAGGCCCGGTTGTTGTCAAAAAGGTGCTGAAGTGAAGTGCTCATAGGACGATTGTCGCAGTGGCGGAAAAATTTCAGCGGGTTTCAGAAAACAGTTCACGTCCGATCAGCATGCGGCGAATTTCGCTGGTGCCGGCGCCGATTTCGTACAGCTTGGCATCGCGCCACAAACGACCCAGCGGGTATTCGTTGATGTAGCCGTTGCCACCGAAAATCTGCACGCCTTCGCCGGCCATCCAGGTGGCTTTTTCGGCGGTCCACAAAATCACCGAAGCGCAGTCCTTGCGCACCTGGCGCACGTGCTCGGTGCCCAGCAGGTCCAGGTTCTTGGCCACGGTGTAGGCGAACGAGCGACCGGCTTGCAACACGGTGTACATGTCGGCCACCTTGCCCTGGATCAACTGGAACTCGCCGATGCTTTGGCCAAACTGTTTGCGGTCGTGGATGTAAGGAATCACGTTGTCCATCACCGCCTGCATGATGCCCAACGGGCCGCCAGTGAGGACCGCGCGCTCGTAGTCCAAGCCGCTCATCAGCACCTTGGCGCCGTTGTTCAAGCCGCCCAGAATGTGGTCAGCCGGCACTTCCACGTTGTTGAACACCAGCTCGCCGGTGTGGCTGCCGCGCATGCCCAGCTTGTCGAGCTTTTGCGCGATGGAAAAACCTGGCATGCCCTTTTCAATCAAGAAGGCGGTGACGCCGCGCGCGCCCAACTCGGGTTCGCTTTTGGCATAGACCACCAAGGTATCGGCATCCGGGCCATTGGTGATCCACATCTTGGAGCCGTTGAGCAGGTAGTAGCCGCCCTTGTCTTCGGCTTTGAGTTTCATGCTCAGCACGTCCGAGCCCGCGCCGGGCTCGCTCATGGCCAAAGCGCCGACGTGCTCGCCGCTGATCAACTTGGGCAGGTATTTGGCGCGTTGCTCAGGCGTACCGTTGCGCTTGATCTGGTTCACGCACAGGTTGCTGTGTGCACCATAGGACAGGCCCACCGAGGCGCTGGCACGGGAGATTTCTTCCATGGCGATCATGTGCGCCAGATAGCCCATGTTGGCGCCGCCGTACTCCTCACCCACGGTGATGCCCAGCACGCCCAAGTCGCCCATCTTGCGCCACAGGTCCATGGGAAACTGATCATGGCGATCGATCTCGGCAGCGCGGGGCGCGATTTCAGTTTGCGCAAATTCACGCACCGCATCGCGCAAGGCATCGATGTCTTCACCCAATTGAAAGTTCAGGCCGGGCAGGTTCATGGGATTCTCCTTTTAGTGAGTTGGGGACAGAGCTGAAAATCTGCCCCCAAAGTGAGTCAATATGTTTGGGGCACAGGGGCCAGGGTTTGCTGCATCACCGCGCAGGGCGAGGTCTTGCCTTGCGCATCGACATGCACCACCTCGGCACTGCTCACGACGATGCGCTTGCCGCTTTTGAGCACCTTGCCCGTGGCGCGCAACTCGCCCCCTTGGAAGCTGCTCAAAAAATTGATTTTGTACTCGACCGTGACCACCTCCATGCCTTCAGGGATCACGGTCAGCGCGGCGTAACCGCCCGCAATATCAGCGAGCGCGCCGATGGCACCGCCATGGAAGCCGCCTTGCTGCTGTGTCACCTTGTCACTGAAAGGCAACGCCAACTCCACGCAACCGGGCTCGACCCGCAACAAACGGGTTTGCAAATGCTGCATCAAGCCTTGGCGCTGCAGGCTTTGGTCAATGCGGTCAAACAAGGGGGTTGATGTGGCCGTGGAATGCATGGCATCGGCTGTGTGTGTGGCGGCGCTCATTTTTTCGCCAACGCCTTGTCCGCGCGCGCCAGCATGGCACGGGCTTCTTTTTCATGGGTTTTCACCTCTTCAATGGTGGCTTGCAAGTCCGCCCACTGCGATTCAAGCTGCTGCCGATGGTGCGCCAGCACCACCAAAAACTTTTTCAGCTGCGGCCCGGTGTCCCGTGGGCTGTCGTACATGTCGATCAGGTCTTTGGCTTCGGTCAGCGACAGACCGAGTCGTTTCGCGCGCAAGGTGAGTTTCAAGCGGGTGCGATCCCGGGCCGAATACACGCGGTTGCGCCCGCCGGGGCCCGAACGCGCCGGCTCGAGCAAGCCCATGTCTTCGTAAAAACGAATGGCACGGGTGGTCAGATCAAACTCTTTGGACAGGTCACTGATGGAATAGGTGTTGGCCATAAAGTGAAAAGATGTGGCAGGTGATCGCACGCTGGCGACAGGGGAGTGCGCCGCTGTGTGCCTAGAATACAGGAATATTGACGTTTACGTTAACGTCAACTCTGTGCCAATCCTAACCGATGAACGCCCCCACCTCAAGGACACCATGAGTTCTGCCCCAACTGCTTCTGCGCTGCACTACCCCCTGGCCGAGCAGGTACCCGCCTCTGGCAGCGTGTGCGAGATCGCCCCGGGTGTGCTGTGGGTGCGCATGGGCCTGCCATTTGCGCTGGACCACATCAACCTGTGGCTGGTACGCGACGAAATGCCCGGCCCCAGCGGGCCGCGTGCAGGCTGGACGGTGGTGGACTGCGGCATCCATAACCCGGCCACACACGCCGCCTGGGAACAGGTGTTTGCTTCGGCCTTGCAAGGTCTGCCCATCTTGCGCGTGCTGGTGACCCACATGCACCCCGACCACATGGGCTCGGCCCATTGGCTGTGCGAGCGCTGGCAAGCCCCACTCTGGATCAGCAGCACCGAATACCTCTCTGCACAAATGGCCACCCACGGCCTGTCTAACTTTGGCGGTGATTTGACGCAAGCGTTTTTTGCCTCACACGGCTGGTCCGACCCGAACGACATGCGCGATGTGAAAGCCCGCATGGGTTACTACAGCGGCATGGTGCCGCAAGTTCCCGCCGCTTACCACCGCTTGATGGGCGGGCAAACATTCAAAATGGGCGGTCAGCACTGGCGCTGCATTGCCGGTTTTGGCCACTCGCCCGAGCACATGGCTTTGTACTGTGAAGGCACCGGGGTGCTGATCAGTGGCGACATGGTGCTGCCGCAAATTTCCACCAACGTCAGCGTCTACGCGCAAGAGCCCGAAGGCAATGCATTGCAGCAGTTCTTGACCTCGCTGGAAGCTTTTGCCGACCTGCCTGACGACACCCTGGTGCTGCCCTCGCACGGCCGGCCTTTTCGCGGCCTGCACACGCGGATAGCGCAGTTGCAAGCCCACCACCAAGAACGCTTGAGCGACCTGTTGGCGGCTTGCCAAAAGCAAGCCATCAGCGCCCACGACAGCTTGCCCATTTTGTTCAAACGCGCGTTGAATTTTCACCAGGCCACCTTCGCCATGGGCGAGGCGGTAGCCCATTTGCACCTGTTGTGGCACAAGGGGCAGGTCCAGCGCGTGCAGGGCGCCGACGGCGTGTACCGCTTCAGCGCGGTTTAAGCGCCAATCAACTGCCGCGCAAGCCGAGCGGCGCGTTACCAATCTGTCAACGATTCGTTTTTCAGCCGCTGCCGGCGTTGCGCGTAGTCTGGCATGACGGAGCGCACCGTGTCCCAGAACTGCGGACTGTGGTTCATCTCGCGCAGATGCGACAACTCGTGCGCCACCACATAGTCGATCTCGTCGAGGCTCAAATGGATGAGTCGCCAATGCAGGCGAATCGCGCCGTCCGCCCGGGCACTGCCCCAACGCGTCCCGGCATGGGACAGGCTGAGCTTTTTCCATTGCACCCCCAGCAAGGGCGCAAAGTGGTTCAACCGCGCTTCAAAAAGGGTCTGTGCTTGGCGCATCAGCCAGGCTTGCACGCTGTCGCGAATTTGCGCGGCAGTGGCGTGGGCCGACAGGCCGAGCAACAGGGTCTCAGGGTCTTCCGGCCCACCCGAAACCAGTTGCGCACGCCCCTGTGCGGGGTCAATGCGCAGCTTTATCTGTCGCCCAAGGTAGGGCAACACCGCGCCGTCTTGCCATTCGATCCGGTTGTGCGCGTTCAAATGGTGGCGTTGCTGGGACTCGTTCAGCTTGCGCAAGATCCAAGCGCTTTTCTCGTGCAATGCGGCTTCGACCTCTTTCAAAGACACCCACTTGGGCGCCCGCACCACCAAGCCATCAGGGCCCACGCTGAAACCAATGCTTTTGCGCTTGGCTCGGGCAAACGCGTAGGCAATCTGCACGCCCTGGAAAGCCACCACGCGATTGGCCTGGGGGTGGGCAAACTGCACCGGACCCAAGGCCTCGGTCAAGGTCTGCGCGGGTGCGGCAGGTGCGGCAGGAACAGAGGGGGGCTCTGTGTCAAACAGATCGAGTACGAACTGAAACGGCGAGCGCATGGCGCGCCGCTTTCAGGCGTAGGCCTCGGGATCGAGTCGGCGCATTTCGGCTTCGATCCAGGTTTGCACTTCTTGCATCAGCTCATCGGGCGAGCGCCCAGTGCTGTCGATGGGCGGGCCGATCGAAATATCGACCACGCCCGGTGTTTTGACGAAAGCACGGGTGGGCCAGCATTTGGCTGAAGTTACGGCAATGGGGATCACCGGCACACCGGCTTCGATCGCCAAGCGGGTACCACCGGTTTTGTACTGTCCCACCTGACCGCGCGGGATGCGTGTGCCTTCAGGGAACATGATGACCCACACGCCTTCGCCCATCAGGCGTTTGCCCTGGTTCACCACTTTGGCAAAGGCTTGCGAGCGCTGCCCTCGGTCAATGTGGATCATGTCCATGCGGGCCATGGCCCAGCCAAAAAACGGCACCCGCAGCAGCTCTTTTTTGAACACATAGGCGAGTGGGTGCGGCATCAAGGTGGGCATGACAAAGGTCTCCCACGTCGACTGGTGTTTGACCAGCAGCACCGCCGGGTCTTTAGCCCCGATGGGCAAATTTTCCATGCCCGTGACGCGGTTCTGAATGCCCAAAATCCAAGTGCCACTGTGCACCGCCACGCGCAGCCAGCCCACGCACCACCAGTAAATGCGGGTGCTGCTGGCAAAGTAAGAAAACACCACCACGAACAGCGCCCAGGGGATCACCGTGATGATCAACCAAAGCAAGTGAAGAACGGAGCGGATCAGGTTCATGGCGTCGGTTTCAAAGCCTCATCCAGCTGACGCGGACAAGGCCGCCGACGAGGCCGCCACGGCGCGCAACCAATGGCTGACGAAGGCATCCAAATCGTGGTGCGCCTGGGTTTGGGCGGGGTAATCCGTGGGCAGGGCTTGCCCGCGCAAGCCCACGGACTTGCCCGTCAACACCAGGTGTGGGCGGCAACCGGCCGCTTGAGCGGCTTGCAGGTCACGCAGGCTGTCCCCGACGAACGGCACCCCCTCCAAACCCATGCCATAACGCTCGGCGATTTGCTCTAACAAACCGGGTGCCGGTTTGCGGCATTGGCAGCTTTCTTCGGGCGCATGCGGGCAATAAAAAATCGCGTCGATGCGCCCGCCGACTTTGCTCAACTGCTTGTTCATCTTGTCATGGATCGCGTTCAGCGAGGCCACATCCATCAAACCCCGGCCCAGGCCTGACTGGTTGGTGGCGAGCACCACGTGGTAGCCCGCATGGTTCAAGCGACCAATGGCTTCCAGCGCGCCCTCGATCGGATGCCATTCTTCGGGCGACTTGATGAACTCATCGCTGTCGACGTTGATCGTGCCGTCGCGGTCCAGAATCACCAGTTTCGTGTTCATGTGCTGGCTCCGGTCAGGCTGCGAGGCGGGACAACTCGGCCACGCGATTCATCGCCACATAAAGCGACTTGAGCAGGCCTTGGCGGTTCAACCTGAGGTCCATGGCTTCGGCATTGACCATCACGTCGTCAAAGAAGGCATCGACCGGCGCGCGCAACGCGGCCAGGGTTTGCAGGCTGGCGGTGTAGTCGCCGGCCTCGAACTGCGCCGTCGATTCAGGCACCAGCTTTTGCATGGCGGCGTAGAGGTTCTTCTCGGCGTCTTCTTGCAGAAGCACAGGATTCACATGCGCGTCCACCTCGCCGGCTTTTTTCAAAATATTGCCAATGCGCTTGTTGGCGGCGGCCAGGGCCGGGCTCTCTGGCAGCGCGGCGAAGGCGCGCACGGCCTCCAACTGCTTGCGAACCTGGCTGAGATTGACTGGACGCATGCAAACCACCGCATCGACTTGAGCAGCGCTGAAGCCTTGTTCACGCATGACTCCAGACAAACGCTCGAAGATAAACGTCTCAAGTTCGGTGTGCGCGTCACCGAGCATTCCAGGAGGGAATGCCGCAAATGCCGCATCAACTAGCACATCCAACTTCAATGGCAGCTCTTTTTCAACCAACATCCGGATCACGCCCAACGCATGGCGGCGCAACGCGAAGGGGTCCTTGTCGCCGCTGGGCAGATTGCCTATGCCAAACATGCCGACCAGGGTTTCGAGCTTGTCGGCCAGCGCGACCACCAGCCCCACGTGGTTGCGGGGCAATTCATCACCGGCAAAGCGCGGCTTGTAGTGGTCTTCAATGGCTTCGGCGATGTCCGCCTCCAGCCCATCGTGACGGGCGTAGTAGCCACCCATGATGCCTTGCAGCTCGGGAAACTCGCCCACCATGTCGGTCAACAAATCGGTCTTGGCCAAACGCGCGGCCAGCTCGGCCTGGGTCGCCAGTTCGGCACCGCCCAGTTGTTGGCCGATGGCCTTGGCGATCGCGCAGACCCGCGCCATGCGCTCGCCTTGCGTGCCCAGCTTGTTGTGGTACACCACCTTGGACAGGCCTTCAACGCGCGACTCGAGCGATTTCTTGCGGTCTTGGTCGAAGAAGAATTTGGCATCGGCCAGGCGCGGGCGCACCACGCGTTCGTTACCACCGATCACCGCACTCGCGTCCGCCGGGCTGATGTTGCTCACCACCAAGAACTGGTGCGTCAGCTTGCCTGCAGCGTCCAGCAGCGGGAAGTATTTTTGGTTGGCCTTCATCGTGAGAATCAGGCATTCTTGCGGCACACCGAGAAACTCTTTCTCGAACTGGCAGACCAGCACATTCGGACGCTCGACCAGGGCCGTCACTTCGTCGAGCAAGGCCTCGTCGTCGATGGGGCGCACACCGCCACCCACTTGGGCGGCAGCCGCTTGCAGTTGGCGCACGATTTCGGAGCGGCGTTCGGCAAAGCTGGCAATGACCGCGCCATCGCGCTGGAGCACTTCGGCGTACTGGTCAGCATGGGCCAGCACCACCGTGGGCAACTTGGCTTCAAAACGGTGACCTTGTGTGGTGTTACCCGCCGTCAGGCCCAGCGCCTTGACCGGCACCACGGCGCTGCCGTGCAGGGCGATCAGACTGTGCGCCGGGCGCACAAAGTTCACGCTGCTCCAGCCCGGCAACTCGCAATCGGTTTCCAGTTGGTACTGCATGACCTTGGGGATCGGCAGCTTGGCCAGCGCTTCGTCCAGCGCTTTTTGCAGACCCGTGGCCAGGTTGGCGCCCTGGACCACGCTGTCATAAAACAGGGCTTCGGCCTTGCCATCGGGCGCACGTTTCAGTGCGGCCACGGCGGCGGCCGGGTCGCTCACATCAGCGCCCAGGGCTTGCAGTTTCTTCAGCAGAGCGGGCGTCGCGTTGCCCGCTGCGTCCAAGCCCACGCTCACAGGCATGAGCTTTTGCTGCACGGCTTTGTCGGCCGCTTGCGCTTGCACGCTCGTCACATGCGCGGCCAAGCGGCGCGGCGAGGCGAAGGCGGTCACCACCGCGTCGGCGGCGGCCAGGCCCTGGGCCTTGAGCTGCTCGGCCAGCACGCCCGAGAAAGCAGCGCCGAGTTTGTTGAGCGCCTTGGGCGGCAGTTCTTCAACGAAGAGTTCGACCAGAAGGTTTTGCGTTGTCATTCTTGTTTTTCCTCAGGCGGCTTTCTTCGGCATCTGGGCGATCCACTCGCGCGGCGCCATCGGGAAACCCAGGCGTTCGCGGCTTTCGTAGTAGCTCTGGGCGACGGCGCGTGCGAGGTTGCGAATGCGACCGATATAAGCCGCGCGCTCGGTCACCGAAATCGCGCCACGCGCGTCCAACAAATTGAAGGTGTGCGCAGCCTTGAGCACCTGCTCATACGCCGGCAACGCCAGTTGCTGTGCCATCAAATGCTGGGCTTGTTTTTCGTGTGCGCCAAAAGCGGTGAACAGGAACTCGACATCGCTGTGCTCGAAGTTGTAGGCCGACTGTTCTTGCTCGTTTTGCAGGTACACATCGCCATAGCTCAGCGTGTCGGTCCACTTCAGGTTGTAGACGTTGTCCACGCCCTGCAAGTACATGGCCAGACGCTCCAGGCCGTAGGTGATTTCACCGGTGATGGGCTTGCAGTCAATGCCGCCCACTTGCTGGAAGTAGGTGAACTGGGTGACCTCCATGCCATTCAGCCAAACCTCCCAGCCCAGGCCCCAGGCGCCGAGCGTGGGGTTTTCCCAATCGTCTTCCACAAAGCGGATGTCGTTCTTCTTCAGGTCAAAGCCTAACGCTTCCAGACTGCCCAGGTACAGCTCCAAGATGTTGCTGGGCGCGGGCTTGAGCACCACCTGGTATTGGTAGTAGTGCTGCAGACGGTTGGGGTTCTCGCCATAGCGGCCGTCCTTGGGGCGGCGGCTGGGCTGAACATAAGCAGCCTTCCAAGGCTCAGGGCCGATGGCGCGCAAAAAGGTGGCGGTATGGCTGGTGCCCGCACCGACTTCCATGTCATAGGGCTGGAGCAAGGCACAGCCTTGGGCGTCCCAGTATTGCTGCAAGGTGAGAATGATTTGCTGAAAGGTCAACATGAACGAGAGCCTGGCACTTTCAAAGGCGCTTGGCCAAAAAGTAAAAAAAGGGCGGCGGGGTGGTGACCTGTGGATCCACCAGCGCTTCCAGCCGACAACCCGCCATTTTACGGCGCAACCCAGGGCCTGGCGCGCTGTGGATGGACCCGGGCTCGCCACGCCCAAAGACAGATGAGCAGGCACACCGCCCACAAAGGCTTCAAACCCCAATGCCCCGCCCACCAGGCGTAAGGCGTGAGGCCGTTGCGCCCTTCAAATGTGCCGGTCAACTCGCCCCGGGTGTGCCGTGGGAGCTGGGCTTGTACCCGCCCCAGGTGGTCGATGATGGCCGTGGCACCGGTATTGGTGGCGCGCAACATGGGGCGCTGCAACTCGATGGCACGCAGGCGAGAAATATTCAAATGCTGATCGATGGCGATGGTGTCACCAAACCAGGCAATGTTGCTGACATTAACCAAGGCGGTTGGAGCCTGGCTCAGCGTGGCCTCTGCTGGTTGGGGCGTGTTCGGGGGCACCCATGAAGCGGCCAACTCTTCGCCAAATAAATCTTCATAGCAAATATTGGGCGCTAAGCGTTGGTTTTGCCACAACACAGCGGGTTGGCGCAGGGCACCGCGTCGGAAATCGCCCAGCGGTATGTTCATCAGGTCGATGAACCAGCGAAACAGCGGCGGGATGAACTCCCCAAAAGGAACCAAGTGGTGCTTGTCGTAACGGTAAGGAGGGGTAGCCTGACCGCCCAGACTAACGACAGAATTGCTGTAGCCAGATTGAAGGCTGCCCATGGGCATGCCCACCAGGGCCAACTGGTCAGGGGTTTCAGCAAAACGCTGGGTCAACTGAGTCCAGTAGCCCGGCGGCAAATTGGCGGGCAACAAAGGAATCGCTGTTTCAGGGGCGACCACCAAGCTGGCCTGATTCTCTTGCAAGCGCTGTCCATACCAAGTCAGTGCATCTTCGAGGCCACGGCCGGGGATGAACTTTTCGTTTTGAGGAATATTGCCCTGCAATAGCCGCACCGTGGCGAAGCCCGCGCTCTGCGTCCAATCTCCAAAAAACTGCTGCCATGCCCAAGGCGCAGCGAGCACCAAACCGCTCAGCAGCATCCCATTGAACCGCATGCGCCAACTTGAAGGCTTGAAAACCAACAGGCTCAACGCCATGGCGGCGGCGGCGGCAAGGGCCCCGACGCCATACACGCCCACCCAGGGCGCGAAGCCCTGCAAGCCACTGTCCACATGCGCATAACCGACGGCGCCCCAAGGAAAACCCGTGAACCATTGACCCCGCATGAGTTCGGCCAAAGTCCACACAGCGGCAAAACACGCACTGCCGCGCCACCACAATGCAGGGCCGCTGACACCCTGCATGAGCACCAGCCACAGGCCACAGGCTGCTGCGTAATACAGCGCCAAGGCCCCCGCCAAAGCCGCGACAGCCGCGGCGGCCAAAGCACTGGGCATGCCGCCATACACGTGCATGGAAATGAAAAGCCACCAAAAAGTGGCGCTCAACCAGCCCCAGGCGAACCACCAGCCAACCCGTGCGCCGCGCAGCCAAAGCCGTTTCACACCCATCTCCTGTCGCTCGGTCGCGGTGTGTTCAGCCAACAACAAGGCGCACAAGAGCGCCATGCACAACACTTGAAGTGCGCCATGCGCTTGACCCGCTGGGTCCGCCAAGGCCACGGCTTGCCCGCCGCCGGCCAGCCAAGCCAGAAGGGCCTGCACCCCGCGCGAAGTGAGCCGTTGGCGCGCGGACTCGAACATCAGGGCTTTGGCGAGGTCGCGACGGGCGAGACTTTGAACCACCGCACGGCACCGCCCCGGGTGTGCAGGACCACAAAATCCAAACCGGCCAGCGTATGCCTTTCGCCCCGCTTGGGCACATGACCCATGGCATGCGCGATCAGCCCGCCGATGGTGTCAAAGTCATGGCCAGCATCGTCATCTTCAGGGGTCAAGCGGACCCCAAAGGCCTCGGCCACCCGCGCCACCGCCGTGTCGCCGCTGACCCGGAAACTTTTGTCCGGGAGGCCAAAAATATCGCCTTCATCGTCAGCAATATCGAACTCGTCTTCTATTTCACCGACGATTTGCTCCAGCACGTCCTCAATCGTGATCAAGCCTGCGGTGCGGCCAAATTCATCAATGACGATGGCCAAATGGTTGCGATTGTCGCGAAATTGGCGCAGTAAATCGTTCAGGCCTTTGCTTTCAGGCACAAACACCGCGGGGCGCAGCAAAGCGCGAATGTTCAACTCGGGGGCGCGTTGCAATTTGAGCAGGTCTTTGGCCATCAAAATACCAATGATGTTTTCACGATCCCCCTCGTAAACGGGGAATCGAGAGTGCGCGGTCTCAATCACTTGGTGCAGAAACTCGTCAAAAGGCGCATCGATCGAGAGTAAATCCATGCGCGGGGCCGCCACCATCACATCGCCCGCGGTCATGTCGGCCATGCGGATCACGCCTTCGAGCATGAGCCGGCTTTCGTTGTTGATGATGTGGTTGTCCTCGGCCTCAGCGAGTGTTTCGATGAGCTCGGCCTTTGAATCTGGGCCAGGATGGATAAATTCGGCGAGTTTTTGCAAGAACGTGCGTTTGTCTTCACGTTCGGGGTGGCGCGCGGAGTGCGGGTCAGACACAGTCAATGGTTGCAGGACATGCCGTTGTGGGGATACCCATAGGATACTGGATCCCATCTGGCGTTCAGTGACGGTTTGAAAATCATCGGCCTTCGGGTTCACTGGGGTGGTGGTGGCGGGCGTCTCTGACGCCTTGCCGGATCTCCTGCAAGACCTGCAAAATTTCCCGGAATTGTTTGGCTTTGGCCTTCCATTGGTAATCGACCTCGGACATGTGCTCGTTCACAAGTTGATTCACACGGCTGTCCAAGTCGGCCACCGGCAACAGCAAATAGGCTTCGCTCTCGCTCCCATCTCGCTCCACCCGCGCACCCGCATGGCGCGCGATACGCAGCATGGCGGAATTCTCACTCAGCGCATGGATGAACAGCATATGCACCCCTTCATTGCGGGCATGAACCACGGCATGCTCGAACAACTTGGCGCCGAGGCCCTGACCTCGACTGGGCAGCAGAACAGAAACACCAAATTCAGCGCAGGTTGACCATTGCGGATCGATGGAAAAGGCCAGATGGGCCATCGCCACCAGTTCCAGACGTCGGTTGAACACCCCATAGATTTCGTCACGCACAAAATTCAGTTCGCTGACATAACGGCCGATATGCGCATCGTTGGCGGGGTAGCCGAATCGCAAGTAACGGTCTTGTGGGCTCAGTCGCGTCAGGTGTTGAAGGATTTTCGGCCGATGACGTGGTGATAGTTTGCGGATCGGTATCCAAGAGGGCCGCGCAGGACCCATGGCGTCGACCCCTGTGAGGCGCAACAAAGCTTGACGCCACCAACTGCGAGCGTGCGCGTGTTTGATCGACTGAGGGGCGTTCATGACATCAATCCAAGGGTTTCCCCTTATTTTCGCGCTTTTCGGTGACGCTGTTTTGTGGCAGCGCAAGCAAAGGCATTTCTCGTCTCTTGTCGCCTGTGGGACCGGAGAGTGACCGGCCCGGGGATTTGCCCGATACCCCGGGTTCAGACTCGCAAGCACAATGGCCATCTTATGGAGACCACTATGGAAAAAATTTGGCTTGAGCACTATCCGCCAGGCGTTCCCCACGAGATTCACCCCGAACAATACAGTTCATTGACGCAATTGATGGAGCAATCCTTCAAGGCCAACAGTCAATGCCCTTTTTCCGTCTGCATGGACCGCTGGATGAGTTACGGCGAACTGGACCATCTGTCTACCGCCCTGGGCAGCTGGTTTCAAAGTCAAGGACTTGAACCCGGCGCACGCATTGCCATCATGCTGCCCAACCTGCCGCAGTTCGCCGTGACCATGGCCGCGGTATTGCGTGCGGGTTACACCTGCGTCAACGTCAACCCCTTGTACACGGCGCGCGAACTGGAGCACCAACTCAAAGACTCGGGTGCGACCACGATTGTCATCCTTGAGAATTTCGCCCACACCTTGGCCGATGTGATCGAGCGGACTCCGGTCAAACACATCGTGCTCACCTCCTTGGGCGATTTACTGGGGGTTGTGTATGGTCGCTGGATGACTTTTGCGGTCAGGCATTTGGCCAAGTTGGTACCTGCTTTTGAAATTCCTTTGTCGAATAACCGACAAGTGACCTCCTTCAAGTCGGCCTTGGCGGAGGGCCAAAAAAGGCCCCTCAAAACGGTTCCGCAGAAACTCGATGACATCGCCTTCTTGCAATACACCGGGGGCACCACGGGGCTGTCCAAGGGCGCAGTGCTGACGCACCGCAATGTGGTTGCCGCCATGCTGCAAGCTGAAGCCTGGTTCACTCCTGCCATCCATGACTTGGGGGATTTGCGCAAAATCAACAGCATCGCGGCCTTGCCGCTGTATCACATCTTTGCTTTGACCTTGTGTCTTCTGGCGATTCGCCAGGGCTCCCACATGACGTTGATTCCGAATCCACGTGATTTTGGCAAATTCATTGAAGTTTTGAAGAAGCGGCCCTTTCACATGCTGCCGGGTGTCAATACCTTGTTCAATGCTCTGATGATGCATCCACAGTTCAAAACCATCGATTTTTCTACCCTGCGCGCGACGCAAGCGGGTGGCATGGCGGCCTCGGAGGGGACCGCGAAAAACTGGCAATCCGCGACGGGCAGCACCATGATCGAAGGCTGGGGCATGAGCGAGACTTGCGCCATTGGCAGCAACAATCCAGTCACGCAAAAAACATTCAGCGGTGACATTGGTTTCCCATTGCCCAGCATTGATATGGCCATCAAGGATGACGAGGGTCGAACGGTGGCCCAGGGTGAATCCGGCGAAATTTGCATTCGCGGCCCCAATGTGATGACCGGTTATTACCAACAACCTGAAGAAACCGCAAAAGCATTTACCGCAGATGGCTTCATGCGGACCGGTGACATTGGCATCATGGAAGCCAACGGTCGTTTCAAGATAGTGGATCGCAAAAAAGACATGATCATTGTCAGCGGATTCAATGTCTTTCCCAACGAGTTAGAAAACGTCATCTCGACTTGCCCTGGCGTGGTTGAATGTGCGGCCATTGGCATCCCAGATACGATGCAGGGTGAAGCCATCAAGGTGTTTGTGGTGCGCAATGACCCGCAGTTGACCGAAGAAACATTGAACAGTTTCTGTCACGCCAACTTGACGGGCTACAAGAGGCCGAAATACATTGAATTCCGCGATGAACTGCCCAAAACCAATGTGGGCAAAATCCTGCGCCGAGAGTTGAGAAACAAGTAATTTCCGCGATCAAATGACTGCTGGTGATCCATTGCCGCAAGGCGTGCAGGTATTTGAGCGCGGCTGGCTGTCTGCCAACAATATTTTGTTGATGGATGACACCTCAGCCGTTTTGGTCGACAGCGGCTATGTGAGCCATGCGCCCCAGACCCTCGCGCTGGTGGCGCAAGCGCTGAAGGGTCGACCATTGGATTTGTTGCTGAATACGCATTTGCACAGCGACCATTGCGGTGGCAACCAAGCCCTTCAGAATGCCTACCCACGGCTAGAAACTTGGATACCTCCGGGTCATGCAGAAGCCGTTGCGCAATGGGATGAGGTTGCACTGACCTATCAGTCGACAGGACAAGACTGCCCACGATTTCAGTTTCAAAACCTGTTGCGGCCGGGGGAAGAAGTCCAGCTCGCGGGCAAGCGGTGGCAAGTTCACGCCGCTCCGGGGCATGATCCATACTCGATCATCTTGTTTGAACCCATCTCACGCACCTTGATTTCAGCCGATGCCCTGTGGCAGCACGGCTTTGGCATTGTTTTTCCAGAGCTGGAAGGCATCGCCGCTTTTCATGAAGTCGCAAACACGCTGGATTTGATCGAGTCCTTGGATGCCAATTGGATCATCCCCGGGCATGGCGCACCTTTTCACGACGGCACTCAGGCTTTGGAATTTGCCAGGCAAAAGTTAAATGCCTTTGTTCAAAATCCAGAAAAGCATGCCCGCTATGGCGCCAAGGTGTTGGTCAAATTCAAACTTCTCGAATGGCACCAGATTGACAAAGAAGCGTTTGTCGCCTGGGCACAAATGAGCACTTATTTGCATGCCTTATACCGGGTTCAAGCTACAGCACAGTCCTTCACCGAGTGGCTGGACATGATCTTGGCTGAGCTGATCAAAAGCAAGGCACTGCACATCGACGGCCATCTGTTGCACAACATTTGAAAGCGTGGGCTTGGCCGTTCAAACGAAAAAAAAACGCCCCATCAGTAGATGAGGCGTTTTTCATATACAAGCCTGACGATGTCCTACTTTCACACGGGAATCCGCACTATCATCGGCGCTGAGTCGTTTCACTGTCCTGTTCGGGATGGGAAGGAGTGGGACCAACTCGCTATGGTCATCAAGCATAACTGGCTGTCATCCTGACTTGCGTCAGAACAACGAATTCATAGAGTCTGGAATTAGCTTTTGGAATCTCGCGATCCCGAGTTTTTGAATGCGTCAACTTGGCATAACAGCCTTGATCAATGCACATCTTTCAATGTGTGATCAAAGTTATAGGGTCAAGCCGCACGAGCAATTAGTATCAGTTAGCTTAACGCATTACTGCGCTTCCACACCTGACCTATCAACGT
>CANFYZ010000056.1 GCA_947451385.1 Comamonadaceae bacterium
GTCGGCGGTTCGAGACCGTCAGCGCCCACCACCCCGACAATGGCGAACCCTGTGTTCGCCATTTTTTTTGCAACGAGTTTGTCTCTCAGAGAGATCGCGCATGTTTGATTTTGTTCGCAACAACACCAAGATAATGATGGGGCTTTTGTTTCTGCTCATCATCCCTTCGTTTGTGATGTTTGGTATTGACGGGTACAGCCGCTTCAAAGATCAAGGGGCCACCGTGGCCCAGGTGGACGGCATCAAAATCACCCAAGGCGAGTGGGACAACGCCCACAAACGCGAGATTGAACGTATCCGCGTATCCATTCCCAACATCGATGTCAAATTGCTGGACTCACCCGAAGCCCGTTACGCCACTTTGGAGCGCCTGGTGCGCGAACAGGTGCTGGTTGCGGCTACGAAAAAACTCCACTTGACCACCAGTGACGCCCGTCTGGCGCGTGAACTGCAGCAAAACCAGACCATCGCCTCATTGCGCTCTGCTGACGGCAAACTCGATATGGACCGGTACCGCCAATTGGTGGCCAGCCAAGGCATGACGCCGGAAATGTTTGAAGCCCAGGTGCGCAGCGATTTGTCAACCCGACAAGTCACGCAAGGTTTGCAAAACTCCGCTTTGGCCTCGCCAGCGCAAACCAATTCGGCACTGAATGCCTATTTTCAGCGCCGTGAAATCCAGATCCAAAGCTTCAGCCCCTCAGAGTTCCTGAGCAAAGTTCAAGTCACCGACGAGGACATCAAAGCGTTTTATCAAAGCAATGGCAAGCGATTTAAATCAGCCGAGTCGGCGGATGTGGAGTACTTGGTGCTGGACTTGGATTCGGTGCGCCAAACAGTGACTGTGAATGAAGCCGACCTGAAAACTTACTATGAGCAAAATGCGCAAAAGACGGCGACACAAGAAGAGCGCCGCGCAAGCCACATCTTGATCAATGCAGCCAAAGACGCCCCGGCGGCTGAAAAAGAAAAGGCCAAAGCCAAAGCACAAGCCTTGTTGGCTGATCTGCGTAAAAAGCCCGCTTCCTTTGCCGAATTGGCCAAACAAAACTCGCAAGATGCGGGTTCGGCCAGCAAAGGCGGCGACCTCGACTTTTTCCCACGGGGGGCCATGGTCAAACCCTTTGAGGACGCGGCCTTTGCTTTGAAAAAGTCGGAAATCAGCGAGGTGATCGAGTCTGATTTTGGCTATCACATCATTTTGCTGACCGACATCAAAGCCCCCAAAATCAAGAGCTATGAAGAAATGCGCCCCCAATTGGAGGCGGATCTGCAAAAACAACAAGCCCAGCGCAAATACGCAGAATTGGCTGAAACCTTCACCAACAGCGTGTACGAGCAGTCCGACAGCTTGAAGCCTGTCGCCGAGCGTTTGAAGTTGACCCTGCAAAAGGCGGCGCAGATCAGCCGCAACCCAGCGCCGGGCAGCAAAGGCCCTTTGGGCAATGCCAAGTTTGTGCAAGCCTTGTTCTCAGAAGATGCCACGGTCAAGCACCGCAACACCGAGGCGATCGAAATTGCACCCAACACCCTGGTGTCGGGCCGGGTGGTGACTTACACCCCCGCAAAGATACGCCCTCTGGACGAGGTGAAAAACCAAGTGCGCCAGCAACTTGAGCAAGAGCGTGCTGCGGCCTTGGCGCGTGAGCAGGGCCAAGCGCGCTTAACGGCCTGGCGCAGCAATGCCGAAGGGGCACGTTTGGGCAATGCCCTGACGGTTTCGCGCGACCAATCGCAAAATCTGAGCCCCGAGTTGGTCGATACCGCTTTGCGTGTCAGTGCCAGCACGCTACCTGCCTGGACCGGCGTGGACCTGGGGGACAAGGGCTATGCCGTGGTTCGTGTCAACAAGGTGCTGTCGCGCGAACTCGACAACAAAGACAAAGAACTGCAAGCGCAACAGCAATTTACCCAGCTGTGGGCTTCGGCTGAAATACAAGCCTATTTGGCTCAATTAAAGCAGCAACTCAAGGCTGAAATTTTGGTGCCCAAGCCAGACAAAGCGAGCGGCAAATCCCAAGACCCGGCTGAAAATTCGTAAGAGGCTGGGTTATAATTTATTTCTACGGTGGCTGTAGCTCAGTTGGTAGAGTCCAGGATTGTGATTCCTGTTGTCGTGGGTTCGAGCCCCATCAGCCACCCCAGTATCCATGCGCCCTAGCGACCTTTTCGGTTTCTAGGGCGTTTTTAATTTCAGTCACTTAAGACTGTTTACAGACTTCGGTACAGGTGTTTGCACCGCTGGGCGACTTTGCTGCATTTCACGATCGTGGTCATTGTTGTTGTTTATCCTGGATACGCCCACACCCGCGTTTCATGATCCTTGGCCGAAGGTGACCCCGCCCCACACGGCACCCCGCCAGCAAGTCCCAATACCTAGCAGTACGACATCGGTGGGCGTCGCCTCATAGCATCTTGACGCTGCTAGTCCGGTTAAAGCCCCCTGTGCAGCCTTATCAGAACCATGACGAAATCTATGCCGTATCAAGTCGGCTTGAGCTGTCGTTGCCTTGGTTCACTGGCAGGATACTGGACACTTACACCCGAGCGTAATCAAAGGCTAGCGGGGGGGGGGGGCTGCGAATTCACGTGCCAACACCGTAGGCGCCGTGCTCATCATGAGTCGCTGTAAAAAACGGCATTTAAGGCACGTTGAAACCACTGAGGCTCTTGGAAGCAAGCTCAGTGACATGGGCTTGCTTTTTTGGGACGACTGAACCTACAATGTATACGTATAACGTATTTAAAGGGCGATCATGCACAAGAAGATGACGATCACGCTGGATGAGGCGGTCTACGAAGGGCTGTGGCGCACCATTGGCAAGCGCAAGATGAGCCAATTCATCGAAGACTTGTTGCGCCCTCATGTCCTGGGCAATTCACTGGATGACGGATACAAGGCCATGGCCCAAGACCAGGCCCGTGAAGCCGAAGCTATGGAATGGACCAACGCACTCGCTAAAGACATGGCCAATGAAGCGCGGTGAAGTCTGGTGGGTTGAGTTTGATCCATCGGTGGGCACGGAAATCAGCAAGACCCGCCCAGCGGTCATCGTCAGCAACGATGCCGCAAACCGAAACCTGGCCAGAGTGGTGGTGGTGCCACTGACAAGCAACACAGGCAAGACCTACCCAGGCGAAGCTGTTGTGACCATTGCAGGGCAAGCCAGTAAAGCCATGGCGGACCAAATCATGGCCGCAGACAAAGCCAGGCTTAAAAACCAATTGGGAAGCCTGGTAAAGGCCGATCTGCTGGCCGTCGAAGACGCAATCAAGGTGCATCTCGGCTTGCCGAGATAAAAAGGGTGACCTGCCCCCTTTGAGCCGTACCTGACCCTGACCCAGTTTCTACCACTCGGAAGTTAGTAAATCCGGCTCCTTGTTGTTCTGAATGCAGGTGCCTCACACCTCATTCAGGCTGCGGTGTATTTTTTGCACCATGCGCCAGCACAAAAACAAGACCACCGGGGTGCTGAATCCGGCCAACATTTCGGGAGACAGGTTCACGATGCCCGCGGCCTGAATCGCTTTGCCCAGATAAAAGGTCAAGCTCACCACGTAATAAGAAATGGCCGCAATCGACAGGCCTTCCACCGTGGTTTGCAGCCGCAGTTGGGTGGCTTGGCCTTTGGCGAGTCTCTCCAACAGGAGTTGGTTTTGGTTCTCTGTGGCGATGTCGACCCGTGTGCGCAGCAAATCGTTGGCGCGGGCCACACGTTCGGCCAAAGCCGACAGTCGTGCGGAGGTGGCGTTGACCGTGGCCATGGCGGGCGCCAGCCGGCGTTGCATGAATTCGCCCACGGTTTGCATGCCAGACAGCGGCTGTTCGCGCATTTCCGCGATGCGCTGTTGCACGATGGCGTCGTAGGCCCGGGAGGCTGAAAATCGGTAACTGTTTTCTGCCGTCGTGCTCTCGACTTGGACCGCCAATGCGGCCAAATCGTCCAGCAGCTGCTGGTCTTGCTCGAGTTTCTGTTCAAGCCGATCGTTGATGTCGACTAATTGCAATTCGCTGTGGGTCAGTTTGCCGGCCATGGACTTGGCCAGCGGCAAGCTGAGCAAGGACATCATGCGGTAGGTTTCCAGCTCCAGCAGCCTTTGGGCAATGCGGCCAGAGCGGTTCTCTGAGGTGTCGGGTGCGGCCAGTACCAACATCCGTTCAAAGCCATCGGCACCAATGCGCAGATGGGTCATCAGGTAGGAGTGGGATTCGTTGCTGGCGGTCCGCCCCATCTTGGACCCAATGACCGTGCCTTCCCCCAGCCATTGGCGCGCTTTGTAAAACGCGTCCGGGTCGTCCATGCCTTCATTGAGCATGGCGAGGTGGATGGCGGTGATGGTTTTGCCCGGAATCTCGCGCAACCAATCGGGGCCGGTGGCGACAAAGGGGGTGAGCGTCGGCAAGGTGCTGCCCCATTGGGCATGGGCTGGCAGGGGCTGGGAGATGGTGTAGCGGGTGAACTCGGTATGTCGCTCCCAGATCACCTTGTAGTCACCGCACTGCAATTGCAAGAAGTTGCCCTTGAGGCTGTCCAGCGACAGGTCGGCATGCCCAGGGAGTCGCTGCAGATGCGCCAACTCCATGTCGGTCGTGACCGACTTGTTCATGACCGCGACGTACACGATCAGGGCCGGCAGTTTGAACGTGGCCGAGGGGCGGGTATGAATTTCGTCGTGCAACACATCGCGTTGCACGTCGTCATCTGGGAGGTACCTAGCGTGGGTTGGGTTCATACAGCGTCCCGAAACAGTCGACTGAATTGAAATACGCTCGAGGCAGGGCACCCCCGCCAGAACCCGCTCTCAGGCTGCGACAGCTTGCGGCGGGTGAGTGTTTGCTGAAGACAACAGGGCCGCAGCGTGCGCAAAGTGGTGCGCTGCCTGAGCCAGATCGTCGGCATCCAGAGGGGTTGGTTTGTGCACCGGAGCGCACGCCACTGTTCGGCCCAAGGCCTGGTAAAAAACCGCAGACAAAGAGGCCGCTGTGCCATACACGCTGTAGCGCTGCCCCGCGGTCGTGACCCGCAGGGTGTAGCCGTATTTGCCGCGCAGGCATTCCGCTTCGGACAACTGCGCCAAGGGCAGCACCTGTACAGCGCGATCGCTGCCGGGCTGGGCGATGAGCAAATGCCGCTCAGTCAGAACCCACAGGCCGCGCCCGGCCAGCACCACGCGACCAAGGGCGTAGGCCACCACCGGCTCATTGGCTGGCATGAGGGGCTTCAATGGCGCCACATCGGCAGCTTGAAGCAGGCTGGCACTGTAGGGGTTTTGGCCCTCAATCAGCAGTTCTGACAGTTCATTGCCATTTTTCAAAAAATCAAGCCAAGCCATTTTTGTCTCCTAAAACCTTCGGATGTTCGTTGATGCCAGTCGCTGGAGGCCCTTGCCTGCTGGAATGGGCTTTTATTGTAGAGGGGTATTGAGGCGGGAGGCCTGAAGGCACCGCCAGGCCTCAGTGAGGCGGGCTTTCTTCCTGAGGAGGCTGCGCGGCCTCACGGTCTTTTTCCAGGGCCCTTTGTTGGCGTGTGCGCTCTTGGGCTTTTCGCACGTCATGCATTTGCCAGAAAGCAAACACCAGCACCAATCCAAATATGCCCAGTTCCAGCCAAATTCCCATTTCAGCGCTCCTGTTGTGGCCATGCTAGCGGAAATTTGCCCACTTTGGCCGAAATATGCCCTGGGTTGAGTGTCAGTTGGGGTTGACAGTTTTTTGAATAAGGATATATTGACACTCATGCCCGTCACTCCAAGTTGACAGGCCTTCCCCACCGGAGGTCCCATGAGTCTGTTGAAACGTGCCGAACAAGCCTTGACCGCACACTTTGAAAAAGCGGCAGGGGTGGGGGCGCCGCCTCGGCTCGTGGCCGCCATGCGCCACGCGGTATTTTCGGGCGGTGCCCGGATTCGCCCCCAGCTGTGCATGGCCGTGGCCGCCGCCTGTGGCGACAATGCGCCCAACTTGACCGACGCGTCTGCCGTGTCACTGGAGTTGATGCACTGCGCCTCTTTGGTGCACGACGACATGCCCGCTTTTGACAATGCCGACTGGCGGCGCGGTCGGCCCTCGGTGCACAAAGCTTTCAGCGAACCGCTGGCCTTGCTGGCCGGGGACGGGCTGATCGTCATGGCCTACCGGGTCATGTTGCAAACGGGCACGCCCCATGCCGAGCGGCTGGTGGCCTTGATGAACAACCTGACCGATGGCGTGGGCCTGCCCGACGGCATCGTCGCAGGCCAGGCCTGGGAGTGCGAAACCAGCGCTGATCTGGGCCAATACCAGCGCGCCAAAACCGGGGCCTTGTTTGTGTCCGCCACCCGTGCCGGTGCGCTCAGCTGCGGGCATGCGCCCGAGCCCTGGACGCCCCTGGGCGCCTTTTTGGGCGAGGCCTACCAAGTGGCCGACGACATCCGCGATGTGATTGCCGATGCGGCCAGCTTGGGCAAGCCCGTCGGTCAGGACGCGCTGCATGCACGCCCCAGTTCAGCGCAGACGCTGGGTCTGGAAGGGGCGATTGCCTATTTTGACCAACTGATTGAACAGGCGGCCGCATCGATTCCGGCCTGTTCTCACCGCGATATGTTGTGCCTGTTGGTGCAGCACGAGGCTGAGCGCCTGGTGCCCAAGGCCTTGTGTGAGGGCTATTTCAAGGCTCATGCCCTGGACGCCAAAAGTCCCATCCGCAGCGCGGCTTGAGGGAAAGAACGGCCATGTCTCAATCCTTTGATCTGCCCGCCTCGACTCCGCCGAGCCTCCTGACGGCCCTCAAAGACGCTTGGCAGGCGCAGCTTGAGCGCTGGTACGCCCACCCGGGCCTTTACCGCTGGTCGTTGGGGAACCCGCTGACCCGTTGGCTCACGCGGCGACGCACCCGCAAGTTGTTCGGGCTGATGGCCGGGTTTGTGCACAGCCAGGTGCTGTTGGCCTGTGTGCGGTTAGATTTGTTCCGGGCCTTGCACCACGCACCGGCCACTTTGACGGCGCTGGCGCAGCGCACCCAAATCGCGCCCAGCGTGCTGCAGCGCTTGCTGGCATCTGCCGTCGTGTTGGGGCTGCTGGAGCACCGCAGCCAGGGCCGCTACGGCTTGGGGCCGCTGGGGGTGCCCATGGCCCAGCACCAAGGCATTGCCCAGATGGTTGAGCACAACCATTTGCTTTACCAAGACATGCAAGACCCGCTGCAATTTTTGGCCGATGCCTGGCAGGGCGGCATGGCCGAATACTGGCCCTATGCCCATGCCCAAACACCGCCTGCGCCGAGCCCGGTGGAGCTGGATAAATTCACCCGCTATTCCGAGTTGATGGCGGCCTCACAAGGCTTTGTGGTTCAGGAAATTTTGTCCTCCTATTTTTTCCATGAGCACCGCTGCGTGATGGACGTGGGTGCGGGCCGGGGACGGTTTGTCAGTGAATTGGCGGTACACGCACCGCATTTGCAGTTCAAGTTGTTCGATCTGCCCCCCGTGCTGGCGCTGGCACGCGAGAACTTGCAGGCGCAGGGTCTGAGTGAGCGCGCCCAACTGCACCCTGGCAGCTTTTTGAACGACCCTTTGCCCACAGGCGCCGACCTGATCACTTTGGTGCGTGTTGCCCATGACCACCCGGACGCTGTGGTCCAGCAGATCCTGCAAAAGGCATTTGACGCCTTGCCCGCAGGGGGCACGCTGTTGGTGGCCGAGCCGATGGCCCAGCCTGAGCCCTTGAGCGGTCATGACGACGCCGAGGTGGATGCCTACTTCCATTTTTACCTGCTGGCCATGGGCGATGGCCGCTTGCGCACGCCGCAGGAGTTGATGGCCATGATGAAAGAGGCCGGTTTCACCATGGTGGAACGGGTGCCGAACGCCATGCCGATTCATGCGCAAATTTTGTTGGGTCGCAAATCTAAGTGTTTACCCTTGGATTTGGGAAAAAGTGTCAATTAACTTTGACATAAATCATCGTAACGTAAAGAATACACCCATGAGATCCCACGCCGTTGTTTTCAACAGTCCCAAACAACTGAGTTTGCAAGCCTTGGAATTGCCCGAATTGCAGGCCGGGCAACTGGAAGTGGCTGTGGAGTTCAGCGGCATCAGCACCGGGACCGAGCGCATGCTCTGGGACGGCAGCATGCCGCCTTTCCCCGGCATGGGCTACCCCTTGGTGCCGGGCTACGAGACGGTGGGGCGGGTGGTTCGCGCAACCACCGAAACATCTTTCGAGGTTGGTCAGCGGGTGTTTGTGCCCGGGGCCAATTGTTTTACCGGGGTCAAAAGTCTGTTCGGCGGGGCGGCCTCTCGCTTGGTGGTGCCTGCGCAAAAAGTCATGCCGGTGGCCGACCATCTTGGCCCCCAGGCCGTGCTGCTGGCCCTGGCCGCCACGGCCTACCACGCGGTTTCAGGCGGCGGGCAGGGCGAGCCCTTTGCGGCACCAGAATTGATCATTGGCCACGGCGTCATGGGGCGCTTGTTGGCCCGACTGACCGTGGCCGCAGGCTTGCCAGCGCCGACGGTGTGGGAGACCCACACCGCGCGCTCTGCCGGTGCCGAGGGCTACACGGTCATGCTGCCGCAAGACGACCCACGCCGTGACTACGGCACGATTTACGACGTCAGCGGCGACGGCAGCCTGCTCGACAGCCTGATCCAGCGTCTGCGCCCAGGCGGCGAATTGGTGCTGGCCGGTTTTTACAAGCAAGACTTGAAATTTGCCTATGCCCCGGCCTTCATGCGCGAAGCGCGCATGCGCATTGCCGCCGAATGGAAGCGTTCTGACTTGTTGGCCGTCACCGAATTGGTGCACACCGGCCGCTTGTCATTGGACGGATTGATCACCCATACCCAGCCATCGACCCACGCTGGTTCTGCCTACGAGACCGCCTTCGGAGATGCGAACTGTCTCAAGATGATCCTTGATTGGAGTGCCACAGCATGAATAGCGATACCACCACACAACCCATCAAGTTCGTGGAAGTCTTGCGCCGCGAGGCCGATGTCGAACCCGATGCCGTCAGCGCCACCGAGGTGACCAAAGAGACGCAAATCATTGCCATTTACGGCAAGGGCGGCATTGGCAAAAGCTTCACGCTGGCCAACCTGTCTTACATGATGGCGCAGCAGGGCAAGAAAGTCCTGCTGATCGGCTGTGACCCCAAGAGCGACACCACCAGTTTGCTGTTTGGTGGCAAGGCCTGTCCCACCATCATTGAAACTTCTTCCAAGCTGAAGTTGTCCGGCCAAGCGGTGAGCATTGGCGATGTCTGCTTCAAGCGCGATGGCGTTTTTGCCATGGAACTGGGCGGTCCCGAAGTCGGTCGCGGCTGCGGCGGGCGCGGCATCATCCACGGCTTTGAAACCCTCGAAAAACTGGGCTTCCACGATTGGGGCTTTGACTACGTGCTGCTCGACTTCTTGGGCGACGTGGTCTGCGGTGGTTTTGGTTTGCCGATCGCCCGCGACATGTGCCAAAAGGTGATCGTGGTCGCCAGCAATGACTTGCAGTCGCTGTACGTGGCCAACAACGTATGCTCGGCGGTCGAGTATTTCCGCAAGCTCGGCGGCAATGTCGGTGTCGCGGGCATGGTCATCAACAAAGACGATGGCACCGGCGAGGCCCAGGCCTTTGCCGAGAACGCAGGCATTCCCGTGCTGGCGTCCATTCCCGCCAACGAAGACATCCGCCGCAAGAGCGCCAGCTACGAAATCATTGGCCGTCCAGATGGCGAGTGGGGACCGCTGTTTGCCGAATTGGCCAAGAACGTGGCCGAGGCCCCGCCCCAGCGCCCCAAGCCGCAAACCCAAGACCAGTTGCTGGGCTTGTTCAGCGCCGATGTGGTGGGCCGCAATGTGGTGCTCGAGCCAGCCACCGTGTTCGACATGGTGGGCAAGCACGAAAACATCAAGCCCTCGCTTGAAGTCATCTACGACGCCGCCTGAAGACCCCACAGGAACAGGCCATGACACGCACCATTCCGATTCATCCGAGCCCTGCTGGCGCCCCGTCGGGCGGCCCGCAAGGCGACGGCCTGGGTTGCCACGCTGGCACCGAAGCCATGGTGGCTGCGGCCCAGGAGGCGGGCAAATCCGAGGTCCTGGAGCAATACGCCCGCGATTACCCACGGCAACCCGATGCCGGTCCGCACGACCAGCCACAAAGCATGTGTCCGGCCTTCGGCTCGTTGCGGGTGGGCTTGCGCATGAAGCGCACCGCGACCATTTTGTCGGGCTCGGCCTGCTGCGTTTACGGGCTGACCTTCACATCCCATTTTTACGGCGCTCGCCGCAGTGTGGGCTACGTGCCGTTCAACTCCGAATCGCTGGTGACCGGCAAGTTGTTTGAAGACATTCGCGAAACCGTGCATGCCCAGGCGGATCCGTCGCAAGTGGACACGGTGGTCATCATCAACTTGTGTGTGCCCACGGCCAGTGGCGTGCCTTTGCAGCTGCTGCCCAAAGAAATCAATGGCGTGCGCATCATTGGCATTGATGTACCAGGCTTTGGCGTACCCACCCATGCCGAGGCGAAAGATGTGCTGGCCGGGGCGATGCTGAAATACGCCCGCGAAGAAATCATGAGCGGCCCCGTGGCCGCGCCCCGCGCCGGTCGGGGCGACAAACCTACCGTCGCCTTGCTGGGTGAAATGTTCCCCGCCGATCCCGTCATCATCGGACAATTGCTGGAGCCCATGGGCTTGGCCGCAGGCCCGGTGGTGCCCACACGCGAATGGCGCGAGCTGTATGCCGCGCTGGACTGCAGCGTGGCCGCAGCCATCCATCCTTTCTATACCGCCAGTGTGCGCGAGTTCAAGGCCGCTGGCCGCCCCGTGGTGGGCTCGGCGCCGGTGGGCTTGGAAGGCACACAAAATTGGTTGCAAAACATCGGACAAGCTGCCGGTGTGGCACAGGCGCAAATTGATGTGGCGCGCAATCAGGCTTTGGCGCAGATGCGCGGTCTGTTGATGCAAAAACCGATCTCGGGACGCATCACCTTGAGCGGTTACGAAGGCTCGGAGTTGTTGGTGGGTCGTTTGCTCATCGAGTGCGGCGCCGATGTGCGCTACGTGGGCTCGGCTTGCCCCGCCACCGAATGGAATGCACACGACATCGACTGGCTGCAATCCAAGGGCGTGCAGGTGCAAATGCGCGCCTCGCTCGAGCAAGACCTGAATGCGATGTACGAGTACCGGCCGCAACTGGCGATTGGCACCACGCCAGTGGTGCAGATTGCCAAGCAAAACAGCGTGCCCTCGTTGTATTTCACCAACCTGATTTCTGCGCGACCCCTGATGGGCGTGGCCGGAGCAGGGTCTCTGGTGCAGGTGGTGCAAGCGGCCATGGGCAACCAAAGTCGCTTCAATGCGATGAAGGACTTTTTTGGCGATGTCGGCGCAGGCCATGCGGCCGGTGTCTGGGAGTCGGTGCCGAAAGACCGGCCCGAGTTCAAAGCTGAAACGCGCCGTCAGATCGAAAAGCTGTTGAAAAAGCGCAAAGCCGAGGAGATGGGTTCATGAGCCAGTCACCCGCGCCTAAATCGCCCTTGATCCTCGACCACGACCGTGCCGGTGGGTATTGGGGCGCGGTGTATGTGTTCACCGCCATCAAAGGATTGCAAGTGGTCATCGACGGCCCGGTGGGCTGCGAAAACCTGCCAGTCACCTCGGTGCTGCATTACACCGATGCCTTGCCACCGCACGAATTGCCCATCGTGGTGACGGGCTTGGCCGAAGAACAACTGGGGCGCGAAGGCACCGAGGGTGCCATGAAGCGCGCCCACGCCGTGCTGGACCCTGAGCTGCCTGCGGTGGTGGTGACCGGCTCGATTGCCGAAATGATCGGCGGCGGCGTGACCCCTGAGGGCACCAACATTTCCCGCTTCTTGCCACGCACCATCGACGAAGACCAATGGCAATGCGCCAACCGCGCCATGTACTGGCTCTGGAGCGAATATGGTTTGCGCAAAGTGCCTGCGCGCAAGCCTTTTGCCGAGCGTCCGGTGGGCGAAAAGCCCCGGGTCAACATCATCGGCCCGTGCTATGGCACGTTCAACAGCGCCAGTGATTTGGCCGAAATCCGTCGCCTGGTGCAAGGCATCGGTGCCGAGGTCAACATGGTCTTCCCGCTGGGCAGCCACTTGGCCGATGTGTCGCGTCTGGTCGAAGCCGATGTCAACATCTGCATGTACCGCGAGTTTGGCCGCATGCTGTGCGAGGCGCTGGAGCGCCCTTATTTGCAAGCGCCTATCGGGCTGCACAGCACCACCCAGTTCTTGCGCAAGCTTGGCCAGTTGCTGAACCTGGATCCTGAGCCCTTCATTGAACGCGAAAAGCACACCACGCTCAAACCGCTGTGGGATCTGTGGCGCTCGGTGACACAAGACTTTTTCGCCACCGCCAGCTTCGCCGTGGTGGCCGGTGAAACCTATTCGCGGGGCTTGAAAAACTTCCTGGAAGCCGAGATGGGTTTGCCTTGCCGCTTCAGTGTGTCCCGCACGGCAGGCACCAAGACCGACAACGCTAGCGTGCGCGAAATGGTCAAGACCCAAACGCCGCTGATCATGTTTGGCAGCTACAACGAGCGCATGTACCTGAGCGAAATTTCGGGTGGCAGCCCCATGCGGGCCGCGTTCATTCCTGCCTCTTTTCCGGGGGCGATCATTCGCCGCCACACCGGCACCCCCTTCATGGGCTACAGCGGTGCCAGCTATGTGGTGCAAGAGGTGTGCAACGCCTTGTTCGATGCCTTGTTCCACATCCTGCCCCTGGGCACCGAGATGGACAAAGTCGAGTCCACCCAGGCGCGCGGCATGGTGGCCCCCAACGCCAGCTGGCAAGACCAGGCCCAGCAGCGTTTACGTGATGTGATTCAAAGCCAGCCGGTGCTGGTACAGATTTCAGCGGCCAAGCGCTTGCGTGACCAGGCGGAGCAACTCTCGCAGGCCCAGGGCCTGCGCGAAGTGACCGAGGACCATGTGAATGCGGCCAGTCGTGAACTCGGCCTGGGGGTGGCGGCATGAACGCGCACACCTGTCACAAGCACACCGGTGCCGCACGCTGCGGTGCCTTTGACCGAATGTCGTGGCCTTTGGCTGCGGATGCCCATCTGCGCGGGCTGTGCGCACCCCGGGTCGCAAGGCCTCGTTAACAGGAGCAAAAACATGTCCAACAAGACATCGATTTCAGGGCTGACCGATGAGGAAGCCCAGGAGTTCCACCACTACTGGATGCAGGGCACTGTGGGCTTTACAGCGGTTGCTGTATTGGCACACATCCTGGTCTGGGCGTGGCGACCCTGGTTCTGATTCAGAGCTGTTTCTTTCATTCAAAGATTGACGGAGTCACGGTCATGCAAAACACAACTCAACTCAACGAGGACCATCCGCCTGCGGATGAATCCCCGGCGTATTGGTCCATTTTTTTCCTCGGGTTCGGCTTTCTGTTCCTGGTTGTCGTCTTGGCCAAATTGGTCGGGGTGCACTGGCGCGAACTGTTACCCGGCGCAGAAAACGCCAAGAGCATGAGCCAAGGCGTGGAAGCTGCGGTGTACACCTTCATGTCCCACATCATTTAGGAGATTGACCATGTGGAGAATTTGGCGACTTTACGACCCTTTGCGTGCCATGGTACTGCAGGGTATTTTCTTGTTCGGTCTGGCCGCGATGATTCACCTCATCTTGCTCAGCACCAACAAATTCAACTGGCTCGACGGTGCGAAAAAACCCGTGGCAGCAGCGGCGCAAAACTCGCCTCTGCCCACCGCGGTGGCTTCGCTCGCTGCGCCCAAGTCCTGATCCAGGGCTTGCCGTCCAGATGCTGTCTTTGAACCTCGTGTCAAAGCAGCATCTGTTCCTTCACACATGCAGGAGGTCCCGAACATGGCCATGCTGAGTTTTGAGAAAAAGTACCGCGTTCGCGGTGGTACCCTGCTGGGTGGTGATTTGTTCGACTTTTGGGTCGGTCCGTTTTACGTCGGATTTTTCGGCGTCACAACCATATTCTTTGCGTTCCTGGGCACGGCCCTGATCTTGTGGGGCGCCTCACAAGGACCCACCTGGAACCTTTGGCAGATCAGCATCGCCCCGCCTGATCTGTCTTACGGCCTGCGCTTTGCGCCCCTCATGGAGGGCGGCCTGTGGCAACTGATCACCGTGTGCGCGATCGGCGCGTTCGGCTCGTGGATGATGCGCGAGGTTGAAATCTGTCGCAAGTTGGGCATGGGCTTTCATGTGCCCGTCGCTTTCGGTGTCGCCATCTCGGCCTATGTCACGCTGGTGGTGGTTCGCCCTGTGCTGATGGGTGCCTGGGGCCATGGTTTCCCGTATGGCATCTACAGCCACCTGGACTGGGTCTCTAACGTGGGCTACCAGTACCTGCATTTTCATTACAACCCGGCGCACATGATCGCCGTGAGTTTCTTCTTTGCCAGTGTCTTTGCGCTGTCGCTGCACGGTGGCCTGATTCTGTCCTCGACCAACCCTGCGCCGGGCCATACCGTCAGAACCCCGGAGCATGAGGACACCTTCTTCCGCGACATCATCGGTTACTCGATCGGCACCTTGGGCATTCACCGCTTAGGTTTGTTTTTGGCACTGGCTGCCGTCCTGTTCAGCGCCCTGTGCATTGTGCTCAGTGGCCCCTTCTGGAGCCGTGGTTGGCCCGAATGGTGGAGCTGGTGGCTGAACATGCCGATCTGGTCTCGCTGGCCGGTCTGAGTTGGACAGATCGACTGCCCGCATCCAAAGAATTGAGGAGTACCGCACATGGCCGACTATCAAAATCTGTTCACCACGGTGCAAGCCGTGGGTCCAGTGCACCACGGGGTTCCGCTGGGGCATGGCAACAGCCCGCGCACGGGACAACCGCTGATCAGCTACTGGATCGGCAAAATCGGTAACGCCCAGTTGGGCCCCATTTATCTGGGCGGCTTGGGCTTGGCATCGTTGTTTTTCGGGTTGATTGCTTTCACGCTGATCGGCATGAACATGCTGGCCTCGGTGAACTATGACCCGGTCCAGTTTGTGCGCCAACTTTTTTGGTTGTCGCTGGAGCCGCCGCCCCCGAGCTACGGTCTGAGCATGCCACCGCTGAATCAAGGCGGCTGGTTCTTGATTGTGGGTTTGTTTCTCACCGCTTCCATCTTTTTCTGGTGGGCCCGCACTTACCGCCGCGCGGTCCAACTGGGCATGGGCACCCACGTGGCCTGGGCCTTTGCCGCCGCCATCTGGCTGTACCTGGTGCTGGGTTTGTTCCGCCCCATCTTGATGGGCTCTTGGGGCGAAGCCGTGCCGTATGGCATCTTCCCCCACCTGGACTGGACCGCGGCGTTCTCGCTGCGCTACGGCAACCTGTTCTACAACCCCTTCCACGCGCTGTCGATCGTGTTCTTGTATGGCTCGGCCTTGCTGTTCGCCATGCACGGTGCCACCATTTTGGCGGTGACCCGGTTTGGCGGAGAGCGTGAGATTGAGCAGATCACCGACCGCGGCACGGCCTCCGAGCGGGCTGCGCTGTTCTGGCGCTGGACCATGGGTTTCAACGCGACCATGGAGTCCATTCACCGTTGGGCCTGGTGGTTCGCGGTGCTGTGCCCTATCACAGGCGGCATCGGCATCTTGCTCACCGGCACCGTGGTGGACAACTGGTATTTGTGGGCCATCAAACACGGTGTGGCACCGCCTTACCCCGAAATTTTCCCAGCGATGGTCGACCCCGCGCTGAGCTCAGGAGTCAAGCCATGAACATGCACACCTTGAACCCCAGCGCAAGCGTTTCGACTCCCTCTCGCTGGTGGCAGACCCTGGCCCTGGTGCTGTCCGCCTTGGTGCTGACCGCCTGTGAGCGCCCCAGTCCCGAGTCGGTGCAAAGTGGCTACCGTGGCACCGGCATGGTGCAGGTCTACAACGCCCGTTTGCTGGAAGTGAAAACCGAGAAGAACCAGCCGCCCGTGGCGATTCCATCGCCCGGCTCGGACGGCCCCAAAGCCGCGCAAGCGTATAAGAACGTGAAAATTTTGGGCCACCTGAGTGTGGGCGAGTTCAACCGACTGATGGTGTCCATGAGCAACTGGGTGGCGCCGCAAGAGGGTTGTGCGTACTGCCATGCGTTGCCCAATTTCGAAGACGACAGCAAATACACCAAGGTGGTGGCGCGTCGCATGATCGAGATGACCCAGCACATCAATGCCGACTGGCAACCGCACGTGGCGCAGACCGGTGTGACCTGTTACACCTGCCACCGTGGCGAGCCGGTGCCCAATGCGATCTGGTTCAAGTCCAATCCCCAGCCCTACGGTTCGAACTTCATGGGTGACAAGGCCGGCCAAAACACACCTTCACCGGTGGTCAATTTGTCCTCGCTGCCCAACGACCCGTTCACGCCGTTCTTGCTGGACGACCAGAAAATTCGCGTCAATGGCCCCACGCCTTTGCCGTCCGGTAATCGCCAGTCGATCAAGCAGGCCGAGTGGACTTACGGGCTGATGACCCACATGTCGACGGCCCTGGGTGTGAACTGTACTTACTGCCACAACACACAGTCCTTCCAGAACTGGACCAACAGCCCGCCACAGCGTGTGACGGCCTGGCACGGCATTCGGATGGCGCGCGACCTGAACTTGAATTACATGGAGTCTTTGACCGAGGCCTTCCCCGCGCACCGCAAAGGACCGACGGGCGACGTGCCAAAGCTCAACTGCGCCACCTGCCACCAAGGGGCCTACAAACCTTTGAATGGGGCACCGATGGCCAAGGACTTTCCTGAGTTGCTGAAGCCCGCCGTCACGCCGACCAAAGTGGCCGCCAAATAAGTCGACCTCGAGCCCGAATCCAGGAACCGATCCACCCACCCGACCGAGCACATCGTCATGGACACCACCGCTGCTTTGCATGACCCGCTGTCTGGCGTGGTGGTGGTGCTGTTGGCCGATTTTCTGCGCCAACACCAGGGCTGGGGCTGGATGCGATTGGTGGCCGGTGCCAACCCTTACAAAAGTGTGCCCGGCTTGACCATGGCCAAGGTCATGGGCAGTGGCCACGGTGGCGGATTCAGTTTGCGGCCCAGCGCCACGCACCAGGGCTTGATTTGCACCTTTACCCATCTGGATTTGGCCTTGGACTTTCTGCACAGCCCCGTTGTGCAAGCCTACCGCAGCCGTGCCCGTGAATGCTGGGCCGGCGTGTTGTCGGTTCAATCGGCAAGGGGCGAGTGGGACAAACAAGCCTGGCAAGCCAGCTCGGCCCAAGCCTTGGGCGCGCACGCGCCCGCGTCGGGGCCGTTTGCCGTGTTGACCCGCGCCAGCATCATGCCGACCAAGGCCATGGCTTTTTGGCGCTATGCGCCGGCCGCGCAGGCCGATTTGAATCAAGCCCCCGGCTGTCTGCTGGCCATGGGCTTGGGCGAAGCGCCCCTGGTGCGGCAGTGCACCTTCAGTCTTTGGGAAGATACCGCCGCCATGTTGCAGTACGCCCACCACGGCGCGCACCAGCAGGCCACGGCAGCGGCCTACAAACACCAATTTTTTTCCGAATCCCTGTTTGTTCGCATGCAGGTGCAGCACATGTCGGGCGTCTGGCAAGGCCGGCCCTTCAACTTGCCGACGGCCGCCTTGGCGCCGGTCGATCTGCCCACGCCCGCAACCTCCCCGCTGGAGCTCGTCCATGTCTGAGCCCAAGGTGGTCATTGTGGGGGCGGGCATGGCGGGATTGAGCAGTGCCATGCTGTTGGCCAACCAGGGTGTGCATGTGACCGTGGTGGAAGCCGCAAGCGCCCCCGGGGGCAAGGTCCACAGCCGCGAAGTCGATGGCGTGGCCATCGACAGCGGCCCCACCGTTTTCACCATGCGTTGGGTGCTGGACGAAATGCTGAACCGCGTGGGTACCAGCTTGGAAGCCGAGATGCGCATCCAGCCCCTGCAGGTGCTGGCACGGCATTTTTGGCCCGACGGCAGCCAACTCGATTTGTCTGCCAATGCGCAGGACAGCGAGGCGGCCATTGCCAAGTGGTCGAGCCCCGCAGAAGCCCAACGGTTTCGCGAGTTTTGCCAAACCACCCGGGCTTTGTACGCCACCTTAGAAAGCCCGATGATCCGGGCGCAACGCCCCAAGCTGGGCGGTTTCACAACCCAATTGGGCTTGCAAGGCTTGGCGGTGTTGGCACGTTTGGGGCCCATGCGCAGCCTTTGGCAGCAAATCGGGCACCAGTTCACCGACCCCCGTTTGCGCCAGTTGTTTGCGCGTTACGCCACCTACTGTGGCTCAGACCCCTGGCAATCGCCCGCCACCCTGATGTTGATCGCGCAGGTCGAGATGGACGGCGTCTGGTCGGTGGAGGGCGGCATGGTGGCCATGGCGCAAGCCTTGGCACGGGTGGCGCGCCGCCAGGGCGCGGAGTTTCGCTACAACAGCCTGTGCCAACGCATCGAATCGCGCCAAGGTCGGGTCTGTGGCGTGCACTTGAAGTCAGGTGAATTCATTGAAGCGGACCGGGTGATTTTCAACGGCGATGTCCAGGCTTTGCGCCAAGGCTTGCTGGGCGAACCCGCGCGCGGCGCCGTGCCCGAGGAAGCGCCGCCACGCTCCTTGTCGGCCCTGACCTGGTCCATGCACACCGCGCCTGAAGGGGTGGGTTTGGATCGGCACAACGTGTTTTTTCAGCCCGACTATGCGCGTGAGTTCGAAGACATCTTCGAGCGCCAGCGCTTGCCCGAACAGCCCACGGTGTATGTGTGCGCCCAGGACCGGCCTGGTGCGTTGCCGCCCGGTCAGGCTGAACGACTTTTTTGTCTGGTCAACGCCCCGGCCTGCGGTGATGGCAATGAACTCACTGAGGAGGCCATCGAACAATGCCAAACACAGACCTTTCAACAACTGCGCCAGATGGGCCTGACGCTGCAACCCACGCCGCACAATTGCATCCGCACGACACCGATGGACTTTCATCGGCGCTTTCCGGGGAGCGGGGGGGCGCTGTACGGGCAGGCGACGCACGGCTGGACCAGCATCTTTTCCAGGCCGGCAGCGCAGACGCCCTTCACGGGCTTGTATCTGGCGGGGGGCAGTGTGCACCCGGGGCCGGGGGTGCCGATGGCGAGCTTGTCCGGGCAACGGGCGGCCGAGGCCGTGATGGCGAGCCTCGCTTCGACCAGACAGTTCCAAACGGAGGATACCTTTGGTGGTATGTCGACGCCATGAGTGACGACGGTCAACACAGCATCACCCTCATTGCCTTTGTCGGCAGTGTGTTCTCGCCGTATTACGCCTGGGCGCGCAGGCGCGGACGGGCCGATCCGGACAACCACTGCGCCTTGAATGTGGCCGTTTACAGCAAGGGGCGGGGGCGCTGGGCCATGACCGAGCGCGGCCAGCGCCATTGCGCGCGCAGCGCGAGGCAGTTCAACATCGGGCCCAGCCAGGTGCGCTGGGACGGCGACTGTCTGCACATCGATATCAACGAAGTGAGCGTGCCGTTTCCCCACCGCATCCAAGGCCACATCAAGCTGTGGCCGCAGCAGTTGTTTGACTTTTCCACCCCGCTGGATCCTGCGGGCCGACACCGCTGGGGACCTTTATCGCCTTCTTCGCGCATTGAGGTGGACTTGAAGTCACCCGACTTGAAGTGGCAGGGCCATGCTTATCTGGACTCCAACGAGGGTGATGAGCCGGTCGAGCGCGGCTTTCACACCTGGGACTGGTCGCGCGCACGCATGCGCGATGGCAGCACCCTGGTGTACTACGACATGCAAGCGCCGGGCAGCGAAGACCGCGTGCTGTCGCTGCGCTTCACACCGAAAGGCGGGGTCGAGCCGGTTGCTTTGCCACCGACCCAACGCTTGCCCAAAACCGGATGGCGCTTGACGCGGCGCATGCGCAGTGCGCAGCCCGTGCGGGTGCATGAACAACTCGAAGACACGCCGTTTTACCAACGTGCCTTGCTGCAATTTGACTACGCCGGCGAGCCATTGCTCGCTTTCCACGAAACCCTGTCGGTGCCCCGTTTGGTGTCACCGGTGGTTCAAGCCATGCTGCCTTGGCGCATGCCGCGCAGAGCTTGAGATGAACAACCTTGAACTGAACGCAACCGGCTGGGGCCTGCCTGCGCCCGGTTCAAGGTCAACCCCATTCCTGGTCATGGTGACCAAGAATAGCCCTCGTGCGGGCCGTGCACGTCTTCTGCAAGGAGAAAACTATGTCTAACTCAGACAAAGTCTGGCCAACGGGACTGACCGAGGCCGAATCGGAAGA
>CANFYZ010000057.1 GCA_947451385.1 Comamonadaceae bacterium
CGCACAAGTGGCGGAGACCACCACCTTCACATTGAGTGAAGCGACCTACGCCATCAATGCCATTCAAGTGCGTCAGACAGACTTGGCGGACAATGTCACAGGCACCGCCTCGGTCAATGCAGCGAGCATCACGGTAGACACCACCGCGCCGACGCTCACCAACGCGAGTGCGGCTTACAACTCGGCTACCAACACCCTGGTGCTTACGGGAACGAACTACGACACCTTGCTGGAGTCGGGAGAGTCGGCCACGACAGACATCAAGGCCCGACTGGATTGGACCAAGTTGTCATGGGACATCAATTCAGACGACGGCACGACGACCGACGTGACATTCTCAGTCTCGGATATTAGTTCGGTGAAGGTGACCGACAGCACCCATTTGACCGTGGTCCTGAGCAGCGACAAAGGCGCGGCTTTAGAAGCCGCGCGGCATTACGCCGGCGTGGGCCCCGACGGCGTCGCAGATGCCTTGGACATCAGCGCCGGGTTTGCCAAAGACTTGGCCGGTAACGCGTCCACCACCGATGCGGTCGCCAATGCCCCACTGACGGTGTCAACGCCCGTGGCAGGAGATGCCGTGATTGACCTCGGCAGTTATGGGCAGTTGATCAACCCTGTGCAAGTGGACGGTGGAAATTACTATTACTACTGGGATCGAAACGCTGACGGGTTGGCAAATGCCGACGACCTGGCCGATCATGATTATTTGGATGGGGTATTTAAATACTTTAACGACGCAACCACGCAGAGTAATTTACCCGATAGCACAGAGGCCTCGCGGTATGTCACTTTGAATGGTGTGAAGTTGGCCTTGCCCACTTTGGGCGATGCGCATACGCCGGCTTACAGCCTGAGCAACGAAAGCGCTGCGGGCACCGCCGTGGGCTCCAACCCCAGCGCCACGGGAACCGATACGGCCAATACCGATTACAACGACTATTTGGCCATTTGGGATGCCTATAACGGTCAAACCACCGCAACCAACCTCAGTGGTACCCCTGCCAATTGGGCCTCATCGAGCTATTGGACAGCTACACCGGATGGCAGCGATCCCACAAAGCACGTCAGTTTTGAATTGAACACGGGCAGCTTGTCCACCACCGCGGATGACACCGTCACCCGGTATGTGGCGCTCCAGGTGATGCCCTGAGGCTGAGGGCGGGCCCTGACGCCGAGTGGCGGCCTTGAAGCTGAGCGGCTTAGCGCTCGTTCAAGGCCCCGCCAAAGGCCTTGTATATGGGCTTGGCCAGGTACTGGAGTACCGAGCGGGTGCCCGTGCGGACGTCGACCGTGGCGGTCATGCCGGGTTTGAGATCAACCTTGGCGAGCAGGGGGTTGGTTTGCTCTGGGTTCAGGCGCACATGGGCGCGGTAGTAGCTGCTGGTTTGCCCATTGGGGGCTTGCTCGGCCAGGGTGTCTGAGCTGATGTAGACCAGCTTGCCCATCAGGCTGCCGTAAACCGAGTAGTCAAAAGCGTCGAGCTTGATGGCGACCGGTAAGCCCAGGTGCAATTGGCCGATGTCGACCGGACTGATTTTGATCTCAAAAACCATCATGCTTTCGGTGGGAGAGATTTGCATCAACTCATCGCCCGGCCGCAACACGCCACCGATGGTGGTCACCTTCAGGTATTTCACCACCCCCGCCACCGGCGCTTTGAGCACCGTGTGGCCCAGCACGCTTTGACGTTCGTCCAGCTTGAAGCTGTTGGCTGCCAGCTCTTCCGAGAGTTTGCTGGTCTCGGCACGCGCGTCTTGCAGGTATTTGTTGCGGGTGGCGTTGATCTTGCCTTCGTATTCGGTGACCTGCCGCTGTGCCCGCATGACTTCAAGCCGGCTGGTGTCGCCCGCTTTGAGCAGCGCTTCGTTCATGCGCAACTCTTCTTTGGACATTTCCAAGGCACTTTGCAGCGTGGCCAATTCTTCTTGCAGGCTGCGTTTGCGTTGCAGGTACAAAGCCCGTTGCACCGCCACGATGCTGGGGTAGGCGTTGAGCTTGGGGTCAAAAACCGGGGCTTGGTCCATGGACTCGGCTTCGGTGCGCGCCAATGCGGCCAAGAGCGCAGCCTCTTTGGCGCGCCCTTCATCAAAACCTGCGCGCGAACGTTCGGGTTCGAGCTCGGCCAAGATTTGGCCCGCTTTGACTTTTTGGCCTTCGTGCACCAACAGTTTTTGCAGCACGCCGCCATCGGCCGATTGAATCACTTGGGTGCGGCTGTCGGGAATGATCTGCCCCTGCGCGCGCACGCTTTGTTCGATCTCAAAGAGCACGGCCCAAAGCACAAAAGCCCCCAGCCCCAGTGCGAGCAAGAGAGTCATCGAAAGGAAGCCGCGAACAGAGCGAGGGCTTAGGGGGTAATGCGGCATGTCTTCAAACTCAAGGGGTGGCACAACTAGCGGGCTTGGGGCTGAGGCGGGGGTGTTTGCAGTTTTTGCAGCACTTGGGCCTTCGGGCCATCTAAAACAATTTGGTGGTTGGCGACCACCATGACGCGGTCCACCAGCTCCAGCATCTCGCCCTTGTGGGTGACCAGCACCAGCGTGTCATGCGGGCCGATGGCGTTTTTTAAAGCCTGGGTGAGTTGTTGTTCCAAGGCGCGGTCCATGGAGGCGGTGGGTTCGTCCAGCAGCCAAATTTTGGGTTTGCGTAAAAAAGCCCGGGTGATGTTGACCAGTTGCTTTTGGCCGCCCGACAGACCGGTGCCACCTTCAAAAATATCCTGTTGCAAGCCCTTGGGGTGCTGGGCAATGACCGCAGGCAGCAGCCCGGTCTTGCGCGCGGCTTCCAAAATCACGTCATCGCCTGGGTCCATTTGGCCCAAGATCAGGTTGTCGCGCAGGGTGCCCGCAAACAGGCGGCCATCTTGCTGAACGTAGCCCATGTTTTCAGCCAGTATGGGTTTGGATAAATGGGCGATGTCCACATCGTCCAGCAAGATGCGGCCTTGCTGCGGCTTGTACATGCCCGACAGCAGCCGCAGCAGCGTGGTCTTGCCCGCGCCAACCGGTCCCAAGATGCCAATTTTTTCGCCAGGGCGAATCTCCAAACTCGGAATCGTGAGCGCCTTTTTGGCGCCGTATTGGCTCACCACCGCTTCAAATTTGTATTCGCCCCGAATGTGGGCCACCACCACCGGTTGCTCTTGGCCGTGGTGGTCGTCTTGCAGCGCCCAGAGCCGGTCCAGGCCTTGCAAGGCCGCCTTGGCATGGGCCCACTGCACCAGCATGCCGGGTATGGCGGATACCGGCGTCAAGACGCGACCAGACAAAATAGAACAGGCGATCAAGGCACCCTGCGTGAGTTCGCCGTGACTGACCAGCAAAGCCCCGCTGGCCACCAACAGGGTGTAGGAGACCTGCTGCAAAGAGCCCGCCAAATGCTGTGAATGCTCGCTGACATTGCGCATTTGCAGGTCGTGGTCGCGGGCATCGTCGGTGGTTTTCATCCAGCGTGACAACATGCGCCAGCCGCCCTGACCTGATTTGATGCTTTCCGCGCCTTCGATGGTCTCCACCAGCAAGCCGGTTTTTTGGTTGCTGGCGGCATTGGACTGCCGCGCCAGGGCATCCACTTGTTTGCGGTAATACAGCCCGGTGGCCAGGCAAATGACAAAAAATACCAAGGGGATGAAGGCCAAAGAGCCTGCCACCATGGCAATCACGGCCAAGAAGAGCAACGCAAACGGCGCATCGACCATCAAGTTGGTGGTGATCGCGGTGAAAAATCCCCGCACCGTTTCATAGCCCCGCATTTGCGCGGCCAGCCCGCCGACACTTTGGGGCAGTTGGTCTAGCCGGACGGCCAAAAAACGCATGTAGATGGTGCGCGATAAACGCTGGTCGACCGCATCGATCAAGCGCTCGTACAAGGTGCTGCGCACGCGCTTGGCCACCAGCTCAAACAAAATCGCGCCCAGCACACCCACAGTCAAAACCAACAAGGTTTGTGACGCCGCCGTGGGAATCACGCGGTCGTACACCTGCATGCTGTAGAACGAGGTGACCAAGGCCACCAAATTGATCATCATGCCGCCGATCACGGCATCACGTAATAATTTGCGGTGTGAAAAAATCTCGTCGCGAATCAGTTGGTAAACCGCGCTGTCACTGGCCGAGTAAGGTCGGCTGAGTTTGAAATTGGCCACCCCATGCAAGGGCAGGCTGGCGTCCATGCGCTCCAGCCAGCGGTTGGACGGCACATCCCACCATTCGCTGATCCACTGGCCTTGGCCATTTTGCCCGCGCAGAACCCCCCATTGGCCCTCTTGTTCAGCGCCTTCCAAGCCAAACAACAAGGCGGGCAGTTTGGCGGCGTCAGGCGCTTTGAGCCAACGTGCCGAGGGCACCTGCAAGTGCTGTGCAACCGTCTTGAGTTGCAGCTGCGGATCGTTCGGTTGCCCCTGTTGCGCCGCCATGGCCAACGCCGCCACCGAGGCTTCTTGCAGCGCTAAACGATCAACGCTTTCCTGCTGCAGCTGAGCCAAGCGGCTGAGGCTGGGCAGGAGATTGGGCGAGGTGTCTATCGACACCAGGTTCTTGATTTCAGGAGCATTCACAAAGAGTAAGGCCTCATGGCGAGGCTTTGGCAATCGCGTCGACACCGCCGGTGTTCAACACCAGCCGCCAAGTGACCAGAACTTGGGTGGAAACCAAATCGGCCAACTGGGTTTCGGTCTGCGCCAACTCGCGCGCCGCGTTCATCACGTCCAGCCAAGATTTGCGCCCGGCCAGAAACTGACGGTCGTAAGACTCAGCGAGTTCTTTGACGGCGCTCAAAGCGATTTCCATGGAAGCAATGCGACTCTGACCCGACTGGGCTAAAACCAAGTCGGAGCTCACTTGCTCATTCACCAAGCGGGTTTGCACATCGATTTCCGCCACCGCGGCATCGTATTGGGCGCGGGCGGCTTGCAGATTCGAGGCGGTCGACAGGCCGGCACCAAAGCGACTGGTCAGGCCGACAAAAAAGCGGCTTTCAGGGGCCGCGTTCGCGTAGCTGAAGTTGCCATATTGACGCTCCAAGCGTGCGTAGACCTCGGGCTTCAAATCGGCGTTGCGCTCATTCACCACGGCAAGTTGCTGTTGTGCAAAGTGCTTGGCTTTCTGCAGCGTGGGGCTGATGGACAGGGCTTGTTCAATGACCGTCTGGGGGTTGGGCATCAGCGCCTTGGGGTTGGCCAGAGCCGACTCAAGGGCTGGGGCTTCCAGGGGTTTGCCCACCAATTGGCCCAAGCGCGCCAGGGCGATATCGCGCATGGCTTTGCTGGCCGTGACATCGGCGTTGATGGTGTCTAAACGGCCTTGCGCCAAGACCACATCGCTCTGCGCGGCAATGCCTTCTTCCAGGCGGCGTTGAACTTGTTCACGCAGCCGCACATGCGAGGCTTGGCTGGCCTCGTTGGCACGGGTTTTCAGGTGAGCGGACAGCCATTCTGTATAGGCTTGCAGGACTTTGCCGCTCAGTTGTTGGCGCACCTCTTGCAGACCGGCTTGGTTGTAGTTCAGGCCGGCTTCGGCCTTGTCTGTGCCGGCGGCCAAACGACCGGCCGTCCACAGGGGTTGTTGTAAGCGCAGTGTGGAGACCTGTGTGCTGCCCCGATAGGCCGGATCGGTGGCGCTGGTATTCACCGACTCCACAGACGCGGAAGGGGTGGGGAAAAATTGCCAACGGGCGCTCTCTAAACTGGCCTCGGCCGAAGAGATCACGGCCCGCTGGCTGACCGTGGCAGGGTGCGTCTCAAGGGCGGCTGTCAGCAGACTTTCTAAAACCTGCGCTTGGGCGAGCGTGGGCATCCAGGAGCCCAGCATCACACCCAAGGCCACGGCCCCCATGCGCAGATGGCGTGGCTGCAGAGCGCCAGAATATGGGCCCGAAGTGACGGGTTTTTTTGCGGTTCGGCTGTAGAGGTACATGGGCAGATCGTCGGAGGTGAAGAACGTGCGACCATGTTAGGTTCAGCCACTTGCACAAACTTGCACAAGCTTGCATTGGGGAGGGCAGATTTAAGCGGTTTCTACCCAAAGTCCAAACACCACGTGATCTGCCGTGTGGTGCAGAAAGATTTCAGTGCCGAGTTGACGGGCAATTTCTTGTGCCAGCCAAAGACCCAAGCCTGCGCCCATTTTTGAGCGCGCACCTTCAGAGCGGTAGTAGCGACTGAAAACATGGTTCATATCGGGCAAACCCGCGGCGCCCACCTGGTTTTCGACTCTGAATTCGAGGCCTCGCTGCGCCTCGCGGCTGACCGGCGCTAAATGCAAGATCACGCGGCTGCCTGGCGCCGAATACTTCAAGCCATTGCCCAAAAGATTCAGCAAAATCACCCGCAGATACTGGTAATCGGACTTGAGTTCAGCCGCTGCTGGACCACGGATTTCAATGCGTTCGCGGCCCAGGCTGTCCAGCACATCGCGGATCAGCGGTTGCAGGCTGAAGACGTGGATTTGCGGGTTTTCTGCGCCCTGCGCCAATTTTTCAGCCTGCGCGCAACGCTCCACCAACGCATTCAGATCGTCCACCGATTTGTCAATGCTTTGGATGCGCGTGGCTTCGTCACTGCCCTTGGCAATGTGCCTGTTTAAAGAGGCTGCGGCCAGCTGGATGATGGACAACGGCGTTTTGACCTCGTGCATCAACATGGTCATAAAGCGCTCCTGCACTTGACGCTTTTCGCTTTCCTGGTGTGCCTGTTGATGGGCCAGCATTTGTTGCGTTTGGGCCTTTTCCATCGCCTCTCGTCGTTGACGTTCAAGCATCCAGACCAAGAAGGCAAAGAACAGCGGGGCCGTCAACATGCGCCAAGCCGGAAAATTGATTTCGCTGGCCTGAGGCTGGACGATGCCGAACAGCAACAAGCTGGCCAACACGGCCCAGGCCACCATCAGCGTGGCCAAAATGCCAATCAAAAGTTGCCCGCCCCTTTTCTTGTAATACACCAAGGGTTGCAGGCCCAGCAAAACCACCAACGAGCAAAAGCTCAAAGCAAAAGCCAATTGCAACAACACATGTCGGTCTAAGAACGGAAACAATAAGAAAATCAAGATGACCGCGTAGCCGAAGGCCAGGCCGATTCGGGTCATCCAACGCGACAGGCCCGCGCGTTGCAACAGAAACCATTGAAAACCGTTGCCAGAAGCAATGTCGACCAGGATGGCAAAGTGAAAAATCTCCTTGCTGACGAGGTTGGCAAACATCTGATCACTTTGAAGATGCCCAAACCAGGCCAAGTAAATAAAATACCGTGCCACCAAATTAACCATCAGGCACAGGTGCAAGGGCTCAAACCGGGTTAATGTGGGCAGCAGCAGCCCCAGCATGACCATGGCAATGCAGGTGGTCACGGCGCCCAAAAAAACACCGCGGGTGACTTCATCTTTCTCGAAGTCTGAAGCACTCAACACCTCCACCGAAAAGGCCAAAGACCCTCTGTTGCTGGCTCGCACGTAGTACGTCGTGGCGGGCGCGTTCGCGGCGCTGGTCCAAGCATAGGATTTTTCTAGGGATGAAAAATCGAGCGCAACCTCTTGAAAGCCTGCAGCGCCACCCTCTTGGGGCAAGTAAAAAGAGAATTTGTCGATGGTGGAGGGCACCGCATGCAGAACCAATGGCCCGCCCTGTGCAGGGAGCTGAACCACCAAGCGCAACCAAAATGTGGACCTTGAAAACCCCTGAGCCAGCACTTTCGGCGCCGGTTTGAATGGCGCTTGGATGACTTCTGACAACGCCATGTTGCCCGTGGGATCTTCAAAATAGCTGCGCTCAATCACCAGGTCCGCAGCGCCAGCGCTGCCCACACCGAGGAGCATCGCCGCGCATAAAAACAACCAGCGCAGCCTGGCCCACAGCGCTGTGGCCAGACCCTGGGTGCTTGGCTGTCCGGGCATGACCTGTTTGTGCAATTAAGACTTCACAGCGTTTGTGAGCGGCCCGTAAATTTTGGGAAAAACGATGACTTTTACACGATTTTGGTCTACAAACATGGGAAAAAATCCTGTAATTGTTGGGAATGGATCATTGCGTTAAATCCATTGCTAGTAATTTCGAACACTTTCACGTCACAGCAAACGTTTCGTGCGTGAAGATGCCACTTGATTTGGAGGCAGAGTTGGTGGCTAGAAATTTTATACCGCCAGCCAGATTGACTGGATCCAAATCGAATTGGAATCATGAAAGCTTGAATGACGGGTGAATAATTAGCTTTTTTGTATTCATTTAATGAGGGTGGAATCATGTCTGTTCGGAAGATTCCAAAGAACTACATCCATGTCACTGGGCGTCATGCGGCCTTAAAAAGTGCGGACGATGCCGATTTCGAGTCGCCACTTGAAGCGGAGCACGTGAACTCAGCGGGCGTGAGCTTGTTTTTGTCCAATGGCGGCGTGCCGATGGGCAACGGTAACCTGATGTACACGGTGAGCCACGACTCCCAAAGTGGTAAACACACGGTGCGCAGGGAGAATTACACCAGCTGTAACATGCCCGCCGAGATCAAATACGGCAACATTGGCAGCACACAAAACAGCATGAACGGGACGACCTCTGACCGCACCCTGGACTTTGTTTACGGTCCCGAGCACCAGCGGGTCAAGCAAGTGGTCACCCTGAGCAACAACGCGCCCACCAGCCTGATGGGCGGCACCACCTGGTATCTGCACGGCGACAACAATAGCCTGCTCTACGAGAAAGAAGTCAAAGCCAACGGCGTCACAGAAAACCGCCACTACCTGCAAGCGGCGGGCATGACGTTTGCGGTGGCTGATACCCGCACGGGTGCGGGTATCAGCTGCGGACCCGACCAAGCGCCCAACGCAGGTGGAGTATTACCAGCAAGACCACCTGAGCTTCATCCCGGCCATCGCGGATGAAAACGGACCTGGGGCAAGAGAAGAAACGTCAACGGTTTGAGCGACAACGCAGATGCGTTGGTGGGCGTGAACACGGACCGGGGCTACACGATGCACGAGCACCTGGACGAGGTGGGGGTGATTCACATGAACGGCCGGGTGTATGACCCGTTGATAGGGCGCTTTATGAGCGCGGACCCGTTCATCCAAACTCCTGGCAACCTGCAAAGCTACAACAGGTATGCGTATGTGATGAACAACCCGTTGGCGTTTACGGACCCGAGTGGGTACTGGAGTTTGCGTGGATTTTTAAAATCTGTAGTGAATGTCGTGAAGGTGGCGGTGGTGGTCTACGTGGGCTATACCACTGGGCAATGGGTTGCTGCCTGGGTCGGCACGGCCGCAGGTGCAGCCGGTGGAGCTGCTATGGGTTTCACGGGCTCAGCACTCAACGGTGGCAACCTCAATCAGTCAGTTCAAGCGGGTTTGCAAGGTGGTTTGACCGGGGCCCTGTTCGGCGCGGCGGGCGGAGTGGGTGGACCAGAAGATTTGAGCAGGTACGCTGCCCACGCCGGTGCAGGCTGCATCAGTACCGTGGCCAGCGGCGGTGGTTGCGGGCAGGGCGCGGCCAGCGCGGTGTTTGGAAAGTACACAACCAACACCATCAGCGGTTGGGGTGGGGACAACACATCTGCTGTAATTGCAAGAGGCGTGGCAACATCCGCTGCAGGCGGTGTAGGATCGGTAATCGCTGGTGGGAAGTTTGAGAATGGGGCGGTTACGGCGGCGTTTGGGTATCTCTTTAATGCCATGGCCCATGACAGACTGGTGCCCGGCGGCTATGGTGGTGGTGTCGCTGATGAAGGCAAAGGTGGCGTAACCTGGAAGAAGAACTACCCTGCAACAATTCCTGTGGACGGCCAGACTGCCGATGCTTTGCAGTGCACAGCGCAATGTATTGGAAGTGATCTCTTTGGCACCGGTGGACAAGAGCAGTCGGGCCATTCGGCTGGTAGCCATCATTACCCTGGAGAGGCTGTCGATTTCCGGCCGCTGACGGTTCAATCATCTAAAGTTTTTTCATGCTCTGCGAACTGCGGATTTGAAGCGGGATGGTTTGAAAACTGGGGAAATCCACATTGGCACTTTCAACTCCGACCAGGGAATGGCGTGCCGCGGATAACGCCAGAACCGGTTATCAAACGTGACAGTGTCAAAGGGCCGTAATGAACAAAGCGCACCGCTTCATGTTTTTGTTGACTGCATGTCTGACTGCATCGATTGGTGCAGCGGTCGCAAACCCCTCTGCATCTGACAAGTGCACGCGTCCCGTGTTAAAGATTGATATTGATGGCGATGGCAAATCAGACTGTGTGCAAACGGTGGTGGTTGGTACTGAAACGCATCTCAAGATTCAGTTGAGCAGCTCGGGTAATTTGTCATTGCTCACAAAGTATTCGCATTCCGATGAGAGGGTGGAGCGTTTGCGTTTGTCCAGTTATAAAAACCCCCGATTCATGGCACCAAAGTCAGGTAACGCTATTCGGCTGGTCTTCCCCGAAAAATCATCGGTGCTTTATTACTGGGATAGGAAAAATCGAAAAATGGCAGAGTTTTGGGAAACAGATTGACGAGGCCTCGCATTGACATGAATGCGAATGGTTGTCGTTGGAAGCGCGTGCCCATCTCTCAATAACCTTAAAAAAAAGCCATCCACAACCCCATCACAGCCGCTATGTAAAATCGGGGTCAGATCCTAATTGTTTTGATGATGCCAGCGCTCATTACAATTGACAGAAATCTTTGGCCGCATCGCCGTCCGTCCTGGCAACGACGCTGGAGGTGCAAGATCACACTGAAGAGCATCTCAGGCGCGCAGGCGCGCAGGCGCTCAGGGGCACCCGTGAGCTGCACTATGTGTTTGACGACTACAGTGCAGGCACCAAGTCCAACGGCAGCGTGCCCATGGGCAAAGGCAACCTGCTCTAGACCGTCAGCCACGACAACGCCAGCGGCAAACACACGGTGTGCTGGGAAAGCTACACCAGCTTCAATATGCCGCGAGAGTTCAAGTACGGCAACATTGGCGTGACGGCAACAACACCATAGGGCGCCACCTCCGCCCGCACACTCGCCTTTGCCTACGGCACCGAGCACCAACGCGTCAAACAAACCGTCACCCTGACGGGTAACGCCCCCAGCAACATGATGGGTGGCACCACCGGGTACCTGCATGCCCAGAACAACGCGCTCCTGTTTGAAAAAGAGATCAAAGCCAATGGCGCACAGAAAACCGCAACTACCTGCAAGCGGCAGGCATGGCGTTTGCCATGGCGGTCCCCCGCACTTGTGCGGGCATCTGAGTCACAGTAGCTTGCTCAAGTGTGGCTCTAAGTATTTCAGGTGCACAACGCCACTGTTCCGCCCAGACGCGCATCACTTCTGTGGCAATGGCTTGCGGTGCGTCTTTAATAAGAGCGGGCCAGTAAGCCTTGACTTGCGCTACCACTCACGCGTTCTCATTCTGGGTATGCAAAAACTCTGACTCAACCTGCGAAAGCATTTCGTCAACACCGACGGCACTTCCTTCCAATGGGTACATCCGCGTAAATTCAGGTATGCTTTCCAGAATAACCATCCCGTATTGAGTTTTTCCATCTTGAACAGTCATGACGCAGGCACGTCTCGGTCGCTGAGAGCCTTTGCCATTGCTGATGAACAGCAGATCAGCAATCACGCCATCTTCACAGACCATCAGCCCCACTGGAACGGTCCAATTATCTTCGTCACTGGCCGTTAGTAATTGAATGTCCAAAGGACCTAATTCCAGCAATTCCTCAAGCGTGCGCCTGACAAATTCGGGAGGTTGCTGTTTAGGCAGGTTGTTCTTTTGATAAAGCGCTTCCAGCTCAATGGGGCGCACTCGGCTGGAAGAACCACCATCGCCAATGGCACCTGTTTCAACTGCATTACCTTGGGACGCTCGTGCTTTCTTGGCAAGCCATTCCTTTAGCGACAGTAAACGCTCTCTCCATACGGCTTTGCCTCGCAGATCCGGAAATCTTTCCCGTTGGTGCATTGGTTTGGTTTTGCCCTGTAAATCGCTGGAGGGGTCTCGCTCAACTAGGGGCTGGGTTTTCTTGTCCTTGGAGGACCCAGTAGTTTTAGAGTTGTCGTTCGGCGGCTTGTTGTGGGTGTACTGAGGTTTGGTGCCAGCTTCAGGGGATGTGTACCTTAGCGACTTGAACGGAAAAGCGTGTGTGCAGTTATTGATGGCGAAGACAATGAACGTATGGTTCGGCTCGCCTTGATATGAAAGCCATTTCCCGCTCACCTGCAAATAAGTGGTGCCTTCGAAAGGAAAGATGCTCTGGATGAAGGCCGGTTCACCTGTGCTTTTGGCCTTGAGCATGGATGAGCTGACCATGGCGGCGGCACGCCAAGCTACTGGGTCCATGCGTATACGACCGATATCTGAGGCAGAGTAGCCTGAAATCCCGTTGCCCAGTTTGAGTGTCAGCAGTCCGGATTTATGGTCGTGACTGTCCTCACTGAAAAGGTTTTGGCGCTTAAGTTGGGTTGAAAAGATCTGCCTCAGAAGCGAGCTGCTGGAGCCAAAGTAAAACCGGATCAACTCCACGCATGGGACGATCAGTCGGCGCCCTTCAGACAGATTGGCCATCAGGCAATAGCTGTGGGTGGCGTTCATGTGCCACGGGTGCTCTGGAATGGGGATCAGGAACCCCTCCTTGTCGGGATTCAGGCCCGCTTTGATGAAGTCGGTTTTGCCGCGTCCGACGGACAGGTTCTTAAACGTTTCCCCAGTGTAGTCCGGGCTCATGAACAGGGTTTGGCGTTGCCAGATGTCCCCAATCCGCAAGATTACCAAAATGCCCACGCTTACCCAGATGCGAGATTGCGACTTGGCTGGAGCTGTGCTGTGAGGGTGAAGCAGGACTTCTGGGTCAGCAAGAAAATCGAGATCGGTGACTTTGGAGAGGTAGACCAGAACAGACGGATGGGTACGGCGGGTATACCGGTCGGGGTAGGCGACTTCGCCAAACCAGTCGATGCGCCAGAAAGCATCGTCTTTTGGAAATGCAGCAATGAAAAGGGACTCCTCTGGAGCCCTGGTTGCTGTTCGTAGCTTCCAGCCGGCTGTGGAATCAGTCAAATTGCTACCTCGCCAAGTATTGAACACTTAGTAAGTATATTGAGTGATTCGATCCTGGATAGCTTGAAGAAGTTGATGTGCCGTGAGCGAGGGTTTTTTCCCGTTATTCACGAGTTTTTCCCATGATTTGCGGGTATTTCCAATTTTTTACGGGTTACTCACAGAGTTCATGGCCGAATGGGCTTGCTGATCTGCATGGTACGAGCTGCGCACCATCGCGCCCACCGCGGCATGGCTAAAACCCATTTCGTAGGCTTTGGCTTCAAACATCTTGAAGGTATCGGGGTGCACGTAGCGGCGCACCGGCAGGTGACTGTTCGAAGGCGCCAAGTATTGCCCAATGGTCAGCATCTCGATGTTGTGCGCGCGCATGTCGCGCATCACTTCCAAGATTTCTTCATCGGTTTCGCCCAAACCCACCATCAAGCCGCTTTTGGTGGGTACGTTGGGGAAGAGGGCTTTGAACTTTTTCAACAGGTTCAAGGAGAACTGGTAGTCAGAACCCGGGCGGGCTTCTTTGTACAGCCGCGGCACGGTCTCCATGTTGTGGTTCATGACATCGGGCGGCGCGGCGCGGAGGATGTCCAGCGCGCGGTCGTCGCGGCCGCGAAAGTCGGGCACCAGAATTTCAATTTGCGTGTTCGGTGACAGCTCGCGCGTGCGCCGGATGCAGTCGACAAAATGCTGGCTGCCGCCGTCGCGCAAATCATCGCGGTCTACGCTGGTGATGACCACGTACTGCAGTTTCAGTTGGGCAATGGTTTGCGCCAGATTTTCGGGTTCGTGGACATCCAAGGGGTCAGGCCGGCCATGGCCCACATCGCAAAACGGACAGCGGCGCGTGCATTTGTCGCCCATGATCATGAAGGTGGCCGTGCCTTTGCCAAAGCACTCGCCGATGTTCGGGCAGCTGGCTTCTTCGCAAACTGTGACCAATTTATGGGACCGCAAAATGTCCTTGATTTCATAAAAACGGGTGGTCGGCGAGCCGGCTTTGACGCGGATCCAGTCGGGCTTTTTCAATACCTCACCCGCTTCCACTTTGACTGGAATGCGCGAGAGCTTGGCCGCCGCCTTTTGTTTGGCGCTGGGGTCGTAGTTTTCTTGCGTTTGTGCTTCGCGCACCACGTTGGGGGTTGTCATAGGGTCGTTCTCAAGGGGCTAAGAGGGCCATGAGCTTGTCGCTCAAGATGTGCGCGGCTTCTGACCACGCCACCTGGACCCCGATTGTAGAAAGGTCCACCGTGCGCAATCCGGCATACCCACAGGGGTTGATGCGTTCAAAGGGGGACAAGTCCATCGCCACGTTCAACGCCAGGCCGTGGTAAGTGCAATGGCGGCTGACCTTGATGCCCAGGGCGCTGATTTTGCCCAGCCCTTTGAAAGGGTCTCGGGGGTCGGTGGGCCCGATCAAGGCGTGGTGTGCGAAAGGGTCTTCCAGCCGCACGTAGATGCCCGGGGCCCCAGCCACGCGGTGACCGGTCACGCCCAAGTGGGCCAGGGTGCGGATCACCGCTTCTTCGAGCTTGTACACATATTCTTTGACGTAATAACCTGCGCGCTTCAAATCCAACAGGGGGTAGGCCATGACTTGGCCGGGGCCGTGGTAGGTCACCTGTCCGCCGCGGTTGGTCGGGATCACTGGAATGTCGCCTGCGTTCAGAACATGCCCCGCCAAACCGGCCAGGCCTTGGGTAAAGACGGGGGGGTGTTCAGCGATCCACAGCGCATCAGGGCTGTCGGTTGTGCGTGCCGTGGTGAAGGCTTGCATGGCTTCGTAGGTAGCGACGTAGTCCACCCGGCCCAAGTTGCACAAGTCCATCGCCAGGCCTCAGAGCACGATTTTGACCATGGGGTGCGAAGTCAATGCCCGGTACAAATTGTCCAATTGCTCCCGGCTGGTGGCGGTCACGGACAGCGTGACGCCCAGGTATTTGCCGCCTTTGCTGGGCCGCAACTCCACGCTGGCGGCATCGAAACCCGGGTCGAATTGAAGGGCCAACTGCACCATGGCCTGAACAAAACCGTCTTGCATGATGCCCATGACTTTGATGGGAAAAATGCTCGGGTATTCAATCAGCGTCTCTTGTCGCGGATCTGAATGGGAGGGGGGAAGGGCAGAAGCGCTCATGGGGTGTGACCGTCCAGTTGGAGTCAGCGCCAAACCACCACAGCAGCAACCGCCAACCAACCCAGTGCGAAGTTGGTCAGCACCAGCAGGTGGATTTGCGCCAATTGTTTGGCCGCGCTGGGCCAGTCGGCGACCAGCGTGCTGCGCTGGAGGCGGCGAAAGGGCACGAAATACAAATGGCCAAAAATGGCGAACATCACAAATCCCAGGCCCAGCATCACATGCCACCCCTTGGGGGCGAGGGCCATGTCCACACCGGCAAACATCAGGCTGCCTGTGACCAGCAAAACAAAGATACAGAGCCAAACCGCTTTTAAAAAGCGCGCCAATATCGCGCTCAGGAGCGGTATGCGTTGGCTGGGTTCGAGTTGGGCAATGACATTGGGGCGAACCGCCCAGATCAGAATCGTCATTCCACCCAACCAGATCAAGCCTGCTGCCAAGTGAAAAAATTTAGTAACTTCGTACATGCAAGGGTCTCGGTTGGCGTGACAGGTCGATAGCCACGCTGTCAGATTGTGCCGTACCCTTAAAGAACCAGGGGGCATCCCGTCCATCTGGGCGGCGGCTTGCGAGGGCCATGGGTTATCCCCTATAATCGTAGGCTTCGCTTGAAGTATGTCTGTTTTGTAACCTGGGTGTAATGCTTCGTGGCCAAAATCATGCCTCTTGCTCTGGATCAAGCAGATGACCTGCAAGAGGCAGAGACATTCAAGCCGTTGACCGCGCAAGAAGCACGGCAATTAAGACAAAAAATGCCACTGCTCTCTGTCTGGAGGGTGGTGGGGGTTCAAATTATCGTCAGCGCCGTGGCAACTTTGTTGGCTTGGTGGATCACAGAGAAGTCTGTGGTGGCCATGTCGGTGGCTTACGGTGGGTTATCGGTGGTGATTCCTGCGGCCTTGTTTGCCAGGGGAATGACCAGTCCAGTTTCCTCGGTGAATGTCGGGGCTGCTGTTTTTGGTTTCCTGTTGTGGGAAATCGTCAAAATTGGATTGACCTTGGCCATGTTGTTGTTGGCGCCGAGGGTGATCCCAGAAGTCAGTTGGCCTGCCATGTTGGTAGGCTTGGTTTTAACAATGAAGGTTTATTGGGTGGCTCTGGGCGTGCGCTCGGTGTTTTATCCAAAAGTCAATTTCAAAACAGAGCAAACGAATGTCAGCTGAAACGGCTCCAACCGCAGGTGAATACATCGGTCACCACTTGACCCATTTGCAGAACAAGCCCATGGCGGGTGTGATCGATTTTTCGGTCTACAACCTGGACTCCATGTTTTGGTCGGTTCTGTTGGGTTTGGTGGGCAGTTTGTTGTTGTGGAAAGCCGCACGCAACGTGACCTCCGGCGTGCCCGGCCGGTTCCAGGCCGCTGTCGAAATCTTGTTTGAAATGGTCGACAACCAGGCCAAAGGCATCGTGCACAACGCCGAGAGCCGCAAACTGGTCTCTCCCTTGGCTTTGACGGTGTTTGTTTGGATCTTCTTGCTCAACTCCATGGACTTTTTGCCCGTGGACTTGTTCCACAAAGTCTTTGAATGGACGGGCGTGGACCACAGCATCCATTACTTCCGCGTGGTGCCCACGGCCGATTTGTCGAGCACATTGGGCATGTCCACTTCCGTGCTGTTGATCTGCTTGTTCTACAACATCAAGATCAAAGGCTTGGGCGGCTGGTTCCATGAATTGACCACCGCTCCCTTCGGTGCGCACCCTGTTTTGTGGCCTTTCAACTTTGTCTTCCAGATGATTGAATTCGTCGCCAAAACTGTTTCGCATGGCATGCGACTGTTCGGCAACATGTACGCCGGCGAACTGATTTTCATGTTGATCGCTTTGATGGGCGGCACCGCTGCCTTGTCATTGACAGGCATCTTGTTGCCTATCGGTCATGTGATTGCCGGTTCGATCTGGGCCATCTTCCACATCATGATCGTCGCCTTGCAGGCCTTCATTTTCATGATGCTGACGCTGGTTTACATCGGCCAAGCGCACGACGCACACTGATTTCCCTTTTCCTTTCTCAACCCTTCCATAAACATCCATAGGAGCAACAAAATGGAACACGTCCTCGGTTATGTAGCACTCGCAGCTGGTCTGATCATTGGTCTGGGCGCTATCGGCGCTTGTATCGGTATCGGCATCATGGGCAGCAAGTACCTCGAATCAGCTGCTCGCCAGCCTGAGTTGATGAACGAATTGCAGACCAAAATGTTCTTGTTGGCTGGTCTGATCGACGCGGCTTTCCTGATTGGCGTCGGTATCGCCATGATGTTCGCTTTCGCGAACCCGTTTGTTCTGAAGTAATTCCTGCAACGACCAAAAGAAAGGTGTTGCCGTGAGTATCAATGCAACCCTGTTTTTCCAAGCTGTAGTTTTTGCAATCTTGGTGTGGTTCACGATGAAATTCGTGTGGCCACCTATTGCCAACGCCTTGGATGAACGCGCACAAAAAATCGCCGGCGGCCTTGCAGCAGCAGAAAAAGCCAAAACCGAACTCGCCACGGCTTATCACCGCGTCGAAGTCGAGTTGAGCCAATCTCGCACTGAAACGGCCACACGTTTGGCAGAAGCCGAACGTCGTGCCATGGTTATCGTTGAAGAAGCCAAAGCACGTGCCACTGAAGAAGGTAACAAGATCATTGCCGCAGCCAAGGTGGAAGCCGAGCAGCAGGTGGTGAAAGCCCGTGAAGAATTGCGTGAGCAAGTCGCGGTCTTGGCTGTCAAGGGCGCTGAGCAGATTCTCCAAAAAGAAGTCAATGCTGGCGTGCATGCAGAGCTCTTGAGCCGTCTGAAGACTGAGCTGTAATCACATCGCCAGAGAAGACCATGGCTGAACTTGCAACCATCGCCCGTCCTTACGCTGAAGCGCTTTACCAAGCCCAGGCAGCTGACCTCGCAGGCGCAGCATCTTGGCTGGACGAACTTGCTGCGGTTGCGCAAAACGCACAATTGCTCGAGTTTTCTGAGAGCCCCAAGGTGTCTGATGCGCAGTTGTTTGACCTGATCTCCGGCGTGCTGAAAACAGCATTGCCTGAGGCGGGACAAAACTTCTTGCGACTGGCGATTGAGAATCGCCGTCTTGTCGCAGTGCCTGAAATTGCTTTGCAATTCCGTGCGCTGAAAAACGCACAGAGCGGCACTGCAGACGCCACCGTCTTCAGCGCCTTTCCGATCGATGCACCTGCATTGGCGGATCTGTCAGTCACGCTCGAAAAACGCTTTGCCCGCAAACTCCATCTGCGTGTGGAGATCGATGCTTCACTCATCGGTGGCATTCGTGTGGTCGTGGGTGATGAGGTGCTCGACACTTCCGTCAAGGCCCGTCTGGAACAAATGAAAGCGGCTTTGACCGCGTAAGCGGCCAGAGACCGGACCTATTTAAAGAAAGAAGGAAAGAGTCATGCAACTCAATCCCGCAGAAATTTCTGAACTGATCAAGAGCCGTATTCAAGGCCTGTCTGCTGACGCGGACATTCGCAATCAAGGCACTGTGGTGTCGGTGACCGACGGTATCGTGCGCGTGCACGGCTTGTCTGATGTGATGCAAGGCGAGATGTTGGAATTCCCAGCCACCGCCGAAGGTGTTGCCACATTCGGTCTGGCGCTGAACTTGGAGCGTGACTCCGTGGGCGCGGTGATTTTGGGTGAGTACGAGCACATTTCTGAAGGCGACACGGTCAAGTGCACCGGCCGTATTCTGGAAGTGCCCGTGGGCCCCGAGCTGATTGGCCGTGTGGTCAACGCCCTGGGTCAGCCGATCGACGGCAAAGGCCCCATCAACGCCAAAATGACCGACGTGATCGAGAAAGTCGCCCCTGGCGTGATCGCACGTAAGTCGGTGGACCAACCCATGCAAACCGGCCTGAAGTCGATTGACTCCATGGTGCCCGTGGGTCGTGGCCAGCGTGAATTGATCATTGGTGACCGCCAGACCGGCAAGACCGCTGTGGCCATCGACGCGATCATCAACCAAAAAGGTCAAAACATGACCTGCGTGTATGTCGCGATTGGCCAAAAAGCCTCGTCGATCAAAAACGTGGTGCGTGCCTTGGAACAAGCTGGCGCGATGGAATACACCATCGTGGTGGCGGCTTCGGCCTCTGAGTCGGCTGCGATGCAGTACGTGTCTGCCTACTCCGGCTGCACCATGGGCGAATACTTCCGCGACCGCGGCGAAGACGCTCTGATCGTTTATGACGATTTGTCCAAGCAAGCTGTGGCTTACCGTCAAGTGTCCTTGTTGCTGCGTCGTCCACCAGGCCGCGAAGCTTATCCTGGCGACGTGTTCTATCTCCACAGCCGTTTGCTCGAGCGCGCAGCCCGCGTGAACGCCGACTATGTCGAGCACTTCACCAAAGGTGAAGTCAAAGGCAAAACCGGTTCCTTGACCGCCTTGCCGATCATTGAAACCCAAGCCGGTGACGTGTCCGCCTTCGTGCCAACCAACGTGATTTCGATCACCGACGGTCAGATCTTCTTGGAAACCTCGTTGTTCAACGCCGGTATCCGCCCTGCGATCAACGCCGGTATTTCCGTGTCTCGCGTGGGCAGCTCGGCCCAGACCAAGATCATCAAAGGTCAGTCCGGCGGTATCCGTACCGACTTGGCCCAGTACCGTGAACTGGCCGCGTTTGCGCAGTTTGCTTCGGATCTGGACGAGTCCACCCGCAAGCAGCTGGACCGCGGCGCCCGTGTGACCGAATTGCTCAAGCAAGCCCAGTACAGCCCCCTGTCGATCAGCTTGATGGGTGCAACTTTGTTTGCCGTGAACAAGGGTTTCATGGACGACATCGAAGTGAAACAAGTTTTGCCTTTCGAACACGGTCTGCACGCTTACCTCAAAGACAAGTGCGCGGCTTTGTTGGCCAAACTCGAAAGCTCACAAGCCATGGACAAAGAAGCTGAGGCTGAATTGACCGCTGCCGTGACCGCTTTCAAGAAAAGCTTTGCTTAATTTCCACCTGACCAAAAGGAGCCTCTGATGGCATCGGGCAAGGAACTACGCACCAAGATCAAATCGGTGGAGA
>CANFYZ010000058.1 GCA_947451385.1 Comamonadaceae bacterium
CTGAACGAGGCCGCGTTTTCAATGCCCTTGCGGCGATCGACAGGCTTGGTGGCTTGGTTTTCTTCGCACCATTTTTTGCTCATGATCGCCCAGTGCGTGATCAATTCAGGAACGATGGGGAACGGTGCGTTGGTGATGATGTCGATGCTGTGGTCGTTGATTTTTTTAATTTCTTTGAACTGGCCCACGTAGCTCTTCATGTCCGAGCCGTCGCCCTTGGCGCGTTCGTAGCTGAAGATCACGTCGTCGGCGGTGAAGGGCGTGCCGTCGTGGAACTTCACCCCTTTGCGCAATTCAAAGCGCCATACGGTGGGCGCGGTTTGTTTCCAACTGGTGGCCAACAGCGGCGTGAGCTTGTAGTTGGCGTCGCGAGAAACCAGAGTTTCATAGACGTTTTCCACCACACTGATTTGCAAGGACTCGTTCAGCGAGTGCGGGTCCATGGACAGGGCGTCGCCCTGGTTGCCGACGCGGATCGTCACAGCCGATGCCGACAGCGCCGAGAAGGCCAATGCGGCCGCCACGCTGGCCACCAGGGGAGTGAGTTTGAAAGTCATGGAATCTCCTTAAAAAATGAAATCACGCGTTGAAATGAAAGCAATCATCAGGCTCATGAGCCTGATGAAAGAGGCAATGCCTGCTCGACCAAACTGGCATGCAAAGCCGCCCCCAAGGGCAAAATGTCGTCGTTGAAATCGTAGCGGCTGTTGTGCAGCGGATGCGGGCCTGGACCATCGGATAAACCCTGACCGATGCGCATATAGGCGCCCGGCACCGCTTGCAGCATGAAAGAAAAATCTTCGCCGCCCATGCTGGGCGTCATGTCGCGCCAGACTTTGTTTTTACCGACCAGCTGGGTGGCGACATCGGCCACAAAGTGGGCCTCGGCCACGGTGTTGACGGTGGCCGGATAGACCCGCTCATAGTCGACTTGGGCGCTCGCGCCCAGGCCTTGCGCGATCGAGGTGCAGAGCAGGGTCAAACGGTCTTCGATCTGTTGTTGGATGGCTTCGTTGTAGGTGCGCACGGTTCCGACCAAAGTGGCCTCGCCGGGGATCACGCTCATCGCACCGGGGTGGCCGGCGTGCATCGAACAAATGCTCAGCACCGCTTGGTCAAACGCCGACAGGTTGCGCGCCACAATGCTTTGCGCGGCCGTGATGATGTGCCCCGCCACCAACACCGGGTCCACCGTTTGGTGCGGCCTTGCGCCATGGCCGCCTTTGCCGGTGATGCGGATTTCAATCCGGTCGACCGCCGCTTGCATCGGGCCAGGCGTGACGCCGATCACCCCCAAGGGCACGTCGGGCGCGTTGTGTTGGGCAAAGACTTTTTCACACGGAAAGCGCTCAAACAAACCGTCTTGCATCATGGCGCGGGCACCCGCATAGCCTTCTTCGCCCGGCTGAAAGATCAACACCGCGGTGCCGGCAAAGCGCCGTGTCTCGGCCAGGTAGCGCGCCGCGCCCATCAGCATGGCGGTGTGGCCGTCGTGGCCGCAGCCGTGCATCAAGCCCAACTTGCCCGACTTCCAGGCCACGTCGTTCGCCTCTTGCATGGGCAAGGCGTCCATGTCGGCGCGCAGGCCGATCATGCGCCCCGGCTGCTGGGCCGAAAACCCTTGGCCATGGATCACAGCCACCACGCCGGTTTGACCCAGGCCGGTGTGCACCGCGTCCACGCCGCACACCTTGAGCCCTTCAATCACCCGGGCCGAGGTGTAAAGCTCTTCAAAACCCAGTTCAGGGTGCGCATGCAAGTCACGCCTGAAGGCGGTCAATTCTGGGTGAAAAGCGGCAATGTGCGCAAACGCTCGGCCATGGGCCAAAGCCGATTGGAGTGAAGTTCCGGACATGCTCAATGGCCTCCCACTTTGCCGACGCGCAGTCGCGGATCGACGGCGAAGTACAGCAGATCGACCACCAAATTGATGGCCACAAAAATCAGCGCAATCAAACACAGGTAGGCGGCCATCACCGGAATGTCCGCAAAGGTCACGGCTTGAATGAACAGCAGTCCCATGCCGGGCCATTGAAAAACGGTCTCGGTGATGATGGCAAAGGCGATCAAGCCGCCCAGCTGCAAGCCGGTGATGGTCATCACCGGGACCAAGGTGTTTTTCAGGGCGTGGCCAAAATAAATCGTCCGGTTGGACAGGCCCCGGGCACGGGCGAATTTGATGTAGTCGGTGCGCAGCACTTCCAGCATTTCGGCCCGCACCAAGCGCATGATCAGCGTCAATTGGAAAATCGCCAAGGTCACCGCGGGCAGCACAATGTGGTGCCACCCCTTGGCGCTGAGTAACCCGGTGGACCACCAGCCCAGTTGCACCACCTCGCCACGGCCAAAGCTGGGGAACCAACCGAGCCAGACGGAAAAAATCAAAATCAACAAGATGCCGATGAGAAACGTGGGCAAGGACACCCCCAAGAGCGACACCGTCATGAACAGCTGGCTCCAAAAACTGCCGCGCCGCAAAGCCGCATAAACACCCAGCGGAATACCCAAACTCAGCGCCAACGTGGCGGCCACCAAGGCCAGCTCGACCGTGGCGGGAAAGCGCTCAGCAATCAAACGTGAGACTTTGGCACCCTGGCGCAAGCTCAGGCCAAACTCGCCTTGCACCGCGTTGTGTAAAAAGTGCCAGAACTGAACAAAAAAGGGCTGGTCTAAGCCCAAGCCTTGGCGCAGTTCTTTGATTTGGTCGGGCGTGGCGTCTTGGCCCAACAAGAAGACGACCGGGTCGCCCACATACTGGAACAGCAAAAAGGCGATGAATGCCACCGTGACCATGACGATCACGGCCTGAATCAGGCGCTGAAAAATGAATGCAAGCATGCGGCGTTTGGGTCGGTCAATTCACCAAGTCGTGATTCAGTCTAAACCGATATGTGTCACCGGGCTGTCGCGAATGGCTATTTTTTACGCAGGGCGTGAGACGCGGCCTGCGGCCCGATCAATTGGATATCGCCGTACCACGCGCGGGTGGTGGTTTGGGTGTTGTCACTGTCGGTCATCAGCCCAATGGCCACCAACGCGCCGGGGTCTTCGCCATAGGCTTGCCGAAAATCAGCCCGCACATCGCGCTCGTATTCGAGCCAGCGCTGGGTTCGATCGGCACCCGACTCGACGACGATCTTTTGAATCCGTCCCGTCCGGGGATTGGCGATCACCGAGCCCACGGGCCGGTGGTTGCACCACACGTACATCAGCGTGGCGTAGGGGAGGGGTTCGCCCGTCAAAGCCAAAGACAGCTCGCTGAGCATGGCGTCGCGTGCTGAAAATTGGCGCCGATCCCCCTCGAAGGCCAACACCACGCGAACCGGTGAATCGTCGGCATGGCGCAGGCCCATGTCGGCCTCAGCAATCAGTTCGGGGACCAGCCAGCTGAACTTCAAGGTCCCCAGTTGCTCGGCTGGGACATGCAATTTATGCCGCAACATGCTGACTGACTGGGCGGCATCGGCCTGGGTGCCGGGCCGGAGTTCGTGGCGCACCAGCTTGAACTGGGTCGGGCGCTTGCCAGGAAAATGCACCGACGTCCAATGCGCTTGGTCTGCGGGTGTCCAAGTGACATGTCCGCCGTGGGCCTCGCGGTCGGTCTGGCTCAGCCCGCTGCCGGTGCGCCCCAGGCTGCTGCAGCCGACCAGGGCCCAGGCCGCCAGGAGCGTCCATGCCAAGGGGATCAGTGAGCTGCGTCGCAATGCGTTCATCGGCGCTATCGTATAGCCCAGGGGCCGGCTGTCAAATCCACCACCTCACCCGTGTGCGCGGAATGTTCGGCCGCCAGGCCGATCACCACGGCCGCCAAACCATCGGCCAGGCTGACTTCGACCGGGCCTTGACCTTTCAAGACCGAGAGAAATTTTTGGTGTTGGTAAAAGGTCGAGCCGTTGTGGTCGCCCGCCGCCAGCAACTGCGGATCCACCGGGATGTCGAGCACACGCGGGCCGGCCGGGTGGCGCGGGCTGACGATCACTTGCGCCACCGGCGGCTCGCCCAGGCTGTCGGCCGGCCAAAAGCGCGTGGGGCCGGGCACTTTGCATTCCAGCTTGCCGCGCGCGCCCACCACGCAGATTTCTTCTTGGTAGCGCGAGCCTTCGGCAAACATGCACAGCTCCAGCAGGGCTCGGCGTCCGCCGGGAAAGTCCAGCACCACCATGGCGTTGTCCAAAATATCGGGTTGGCCCTCGGGGTAGCGTTCGTCCAAATGGTTGTGGTTTTGTCCGCCCGAAGCGAACAGCCGAACCGGATCGGCCCGCATGATCAAGCGCATCAAGTCAAAAAAGTGGCAGCACTTTTCAACCAAGGTGCCGCCGGTATTGCGGTTGAAGCGGTTCCAGTCGCCCACTTTGTGCAAGAAAGGATAACGGTGCTCGCGGATCGACAGCATCACCGCTTCTCCGGTGGCCTCTTGCGCATGCACCTGCCGCACCAACTCGGCAATCGGTGGCATGTAGCGGTACTCCATCGCGGTCCAAATCGGTTGCGTGGACGCTTGCGCCAAGGCCCGCAGGCTGGCCACGGCGGTCAGATCGGTGCAGGCCGGTTTTTCCACCAACACGGGCAAGGGGCGGCGTGCGGCAATCGCCAGCAATTGCTCGGCGTGGCAAAAATTGGGGCTGGTGATGACCAAAGCATCGACATCGGGCGCGTCGATCAAGGCCTCTATGCTGTCGACCGCTCTGGCCTGCGGTGCCAGAGCCAGCGCTACAGCGCGCATGGCCGCGTCGGGCTCGTACACGGCCACGGCCTGGACATCGGGCAGCAGGGCCATATTGCGTAAATGCTCTTGGCCCATCATGCCGCATCCGAGCAAGCCATAACGAAAAGTGGTGTGAGCCTGGCCCATCAAAGTCCTTGTGATTTGTTGTCGAGTGAAAAGCGGGGTGGCCTCAAGACCAGCGCGCCATGTAGTGGGCCAGCCGGGTATCGAGCCAGGTGCTGGAGAATTCTTCCAGGGTGCCGTTGCTGCTCCAGGCCTTGCGCTCAATCGTGCAGCAGCTGTGGCCTGGCGGCAGCGAGAACTGGCTGGGGGCCCAGTCCGGCACGCTGCCGACCCGCAAGCGGTCTTCGGCGTTTGAAATCCAAAAGCCCAGTTCGGTTTCGTAAAAATGGTACAGCGCTTCGTCCAATTGCTCGATGCGCAACTGTTCACGGTGCCTTGCATCGAACCAAATTTCTTCTACTGCCACGGGGGTGGCATCTAAGAAGCGCAAGCGCCGCAAGCGGTAACACTGGGTGGAGGAGCCGTCCCCCAAGGCGGGCACCGCGGCGGGGCGGCGGACTTTTTTCAAATCGATCATCAAGGCCGAAGGCAGGCCACCGCCAGAGGCCAGCTCCAGCCGAAAAAACTCGTAAATATTGCGCGCAGGCGCACAGGGGCTGGCTGTGGCCGGCGCGCGGCCCTTGACATAGGTGCCCGAACCTTGTTTGCGCTCCAACAGGCCGCGCGACTCGAGCAGGGCCAGGGCCTTGCGCACCGTGCCCACCGAGGCGCCCAGATTCACAGACAGCTCGGACTCTGGCGGCAAACGCTCACCGGCCAGGTAATGCCCCGCCGCCATGCCGCGCGCCAACAACTCGGCCAGCCGCAAAAACAGCGGCAAGGGTTTGGCGGGCGTGAGTTGCGGTTCCTTGGTGGAAACTGGCATTGACAAAGTCCTACACTATTCCTACATTAGATTGCACTATAGCAAAGACTGCTGCAAAGACTGCTATCTGATTCCATGATAAGGAGCCACCGTGTCTGTTGTCCCGATCAAAAGCCAAGACCATGATGCTGCCGAGGTGGCTTGGTTTGCGCCCCTGTGCTCAGACGACTATCGGCACTTGGGCGTGCCCGATGGCGATTTGCGCAGCAGCTGGGAAAACACACGCGCCATTGCGCAGACGGCCGACCGGCTGGGTTTTCGCAATATTTTGTGCCCATCGTCTTACCAGGTGGGCCAAGACACCTTGAGCTTTGTTGCCGCGATGGCACCGCTGACCGAGCGCATGAACTTTCTGGCCGCGATTCGCTGTGGCGAGATGCAGCCCATCATGCTGGCGCGCACGGTGGCCACGCTGGACCACCTGCTGCAAGGCCGGTTGATTTTGAATGTCATCTCGTCAGACTTTCCGGGCGAGACCGCCTCCAACGACTACCGCTATCGCCGTTCCTGGGAGGTGGTGGAGATTCTGAAACAGGCCTGGACCCAAGAAACCATCAACTACGAAGGCGAGATCTACAACTTCAAAAACCTGTCCACCGACCCGGTCAAGCCCTACCAGCAGGGCGGGCCGCTGCTGTACTTTGGGGGTTATTCACCTCAAGCAGTGGACTTGTGCGCCGCGCACTGTGATCTGTACCTGATGTGGCCCGAAAAGAAAGAAGAGCTGGCCAACCGCATGCGCACGGTGCATGCGCGGGCGCAGCATTACGGCCGTGTCATTGACTACGGCTTGCGGGTGCACATGATCGTGCGCGACACCGAAGCCGAGGCCAAAGAATATGCGGAAGAATTGGTGTCGCAGTTGGACGATGACATCGGTCGCCAAATCCGAGAGCGCGCCTTGGACGCGAAAAATTTTGGCGTTTCGATCCAAACCCAAAACCTGGCGATGTCTGACGAACACGGCTATGTCGAACCCCATTTGTGGACCGGCGTGGGGCGCGCACGCTCAGGCTGCGGTGCCGCGCTGGTGGGCAGCGTCGACCAGGTATTGAGTAAGATCGAGGACTACCAAAAAATGGGCATCCGCGCGTTCATCTTTTCAGGCTACCCGCATCTGGATGAATGCCAAATTTTTGGTGAAAAAGTACTGCCGCATCTCAAGACCTGTTCCATGCCGCATGTGTATGGCCGGGTTCCCACACAAACCCCTGCAACCCCACTGGGACAAGGAGTCCGACGTTGATCCCCTCAATTGAATTCAAGGCCGGCCTGCCCGCTTTCAGCGCCTTGGTGTATGGCGCTTGGCGCATGGCCGATGGCGCAGACACCTCGGCGCAAACGGCCTTGAAAAAAATCAAACTGTGCTTGGACCTGGGCATCACCACTTTCGACCATGCCGACATTTACGGCGACTACCGCTGCGAAGCCTTGTTTGGCGAAGCCCTGAAGTTAGACCCCGGCCTCAAGCGCCAGATGCAGATCGTCACCAAGTGTGGCATCAAGCTGATTTCAGCCACCAGCCCTGAGCGGCGCGTCAAGCACTACGACACCAGCGCCGCGCACATCCGCCAATCGGTCGATAACTCGCTGCGCTTGTTGGGCGTCGAGCGCTTGGACACCCTGCTGATTCACCGGCCCGACCCGTTCATGAACGCGGCGGAAACCGGCGCTTGTTTGGACGCCTTGATTCAAGAAGGCAAGATCGCGGCCGCAGGCGTGTCGAATTTTTCGGTAGCCGATGTGAACCTGCTGCAGTCGGCCATGCGCCACCCTCTGGTCACCAACCAGCTGGAAATCAGCCTCTTGGCCCAGCACACCTTTGCCGACGGGTCTTTGAGCCAGTGCCAGCAACTGAAGATGCGCCCGATGGCGTGGTCGCCCTTGGGCGGCGGGCGTTTGTTCGGTGGCGAAGCCGCGGCCGTGCGCCTGCGCCCCGCGCTCGAGCGCATCGCCAAAGCGCAAAGTGTGGACATCGATGCAGTGGCCCTGGCCTGGCTGCTGGCCCACCCGGCCGGCATCGTGCCGGTGGTCGGTACGAACAACCTGGAGCGCATGGCGCGTTTGGGCGATGCGTTCAAGGTCCAGCTCGATCTGGAGACCTGGTACGAGTTGTGGACACTGGCCGCCGGCAAGGAAGTGCCATGAGCATCAAAGAAGCCATGAGCCGGTTCACCACCGGCGTGACGGTGGTGACGACCCACTACGAGGGGCAAGACTGGGGCATGACCTGCAACTCGTTCAACACCGTCTCGTTGGAGCCCGCCATGGTGCTGTGGAGCATTCGCAAAGAAGCCAACAGCCACGAGGCGTTCACGCAGTCGGGCAGCTACGTGGTCAATGTGTTGCAGGCGGACCAAAAAGACACGGCGATGCGCTTTGCCTCAGGGCCGCAAGCGCAGCGTTTTGCCGAGCAGGCGAGTGAGCGCACGGCCAAAAATAACGTGAAACTGAACGGGTCTGTGGCCTGGTTCGAATGCCGATTGGCGCAGGTGGTGACAGCGGGCGATCATGACATTTTGATCGGCGAGGTGGTGGGTTACGGCAGCCAAGACGGCGAGGGTCTGGCCTACGCCAACCGCCAATTTGGCGTGCTCAGCGCGTTCGAGAATTAAGCCATGGCGCAAGTGGATCTGCACCATGTCGTGAAGAGTTATGACGGGCACAACCGCGTGCTGCATGGTGTCAATCTGCGCATTGCTGACGGTGAGTTCGTGGTCTTGGTGGGCCCCTCGGGCTGCGGTAAATCCACTTTGCTGCGCATGATTGCGGGCCTGGAGACGGTGACCGGGGGCGACATTCTGATCGATGGTGCGCGCATCAACGATTTGCCGCCGCGTGACCGGGACATTGCCATGGTGTTTCAAGATTACGCGCTGTATCCGCACAAGTCGTTGTTTGAGAACATGGCGTTTGGCTTGCGCCTGCGCAAAGAGCCGGAGTCGGTGATTCAGCAACGCGTGATGGACGCGGCGCGCTTGCTCAAGATCGAGCATTTGCTAGACCGCAAGCCCGCCGCCTTGTCGGGCGGGCAGCGCCAACGCGTGGCGATTGGCCGCGCCATCGTGCGGCAGCCCAAGGTGTTCTTGTTTGACGAACCCTTGTCCAACCTCGATGCGCAGCTGCGTGGCGAGATGCGCGCAGAAATCAAAAAACTGCACCATCGCTTGGGGGCGACCATCATTTATGTCACGCACGACCAGGTCGAAGCCATGACCTTGGCCAACCAAATTGCCGTGATGCGGGGCGGCCATGTGATGCAGTTTGGCTCGCCCGATCAGATCTACAACCAGCCGCAAGCCCTGTTTGTGGCCGGTTTCATGGGCTCACCGGCCATGAACTTGCTGGACGCACAACGCCTGCCAGGCGCGCTGCAGGTGGCTGACCAGGTCTTGGCCTTGCCGCCCGAGCGGCTGGCCGCTGCGGGCGCCAGCGCGGCTTTGAAAATCGGGCTGCGGCCCGAGAACTGCCACATCCACCGCATGTCGCCGCAAGCGCTTGAATTGCAGACCCAACTGGTGTTGCTGGAGCCCTTGGGGGCAGAAACCCTGGCCACCTTCAGCGTGCAGGGGCAAGAACTCACGGCCCGATTGGCTGCAGATTTCCGTAGGCCCTTGGGCGCGCCGTGCCCCTTGTATTTCGATCCCGCACACCTTCATTTGTTCGATGCCGACAGCGGTCTGGCGCTTTGAGTTTTCCCACCCACCACCTTGATCACAGGAGACACACCATGAAAAGCAAGTTTTTGAGCCATCGCCTCGCAACCCTGGCCGCCGCGCTGTGCGTCAGCGCCGGCCTGTTCAGCCTGCCTGCTTGGGCAGACACCAAACTGCGCGTGTTCTCCGGTGGTCAAAACCAGCGGCCCGACCTGATGCGCAAGCTGTTCGATAAATACCAAGCGCAAAACCCGGGCGTGACGATTGACATCGAAACCGGCGGTGCGACCAGTGAATTGCAGCGCCAGTACCTGAGCACTGTGCTGAATGCCAAAGACACCGCCATCGACATTTACATGATCGATATCGTCAATCCGGCACAGTATTTCAATGCAGGTTGGCTCGAACCACTGGACAGCTATGTAGGCGGGGCACAAGCCTTGAAGCCGTATTTGCCGGTCTACTCTCAGGCCAATTTGGTCAATGGCAAGGTGGCGGCCATGCCAGCGTTTGCCGATGCCATGTTCATGTACTACCGCAAAGACTTGCTGGACAAGCATGGCATCAAAGAACCCAAAACCTGGGACGAGTTGGCTGCCAGCGCCAAGAAAGTGCTGGACGCTGAAAAGAACCCCAATCTGCAAGGCCTGAGCATCCAGGGCGCGCCCATTGAAGGCGCGGTCTGCACCTTCTTGCTGCCGTATTGGAGCCAAGGCAAGCAGTTCAACGACGCTGCGGGCAAGCTCACGCTGGACAAAGACACGGCCGTCAAAGGCCTGGACATGTGGCTCAAGATGGTGGACAACGGCGTGATGAAAAAGAACATTGCCGAGGTCACCACGCCGATCACGGTGAATGAATTCAAGGCCGGTCAGGTGGTGTTTGCCATCAACTGGGGCTTTGCCTGGGACGTGTTCAAAGACGCGCCGGACAGCCAAGTCAAAGGCAAGGTGGGCGTGATGCCTTTGCCGGCCATGGCCGGTGGCAAGAGCGCCACTTGCGTGGGCGGTTGGCAGTGGGCGGTGAGCGCTTTCAGCAAAAACAAGCAAGCTGCAGCCGACCTGGTCAAGTACATGAGCACACCGGAGACCAGCAAATACCTGGCGGTGGAAGGCTCATTGTTGCCCGTATTCCAAAACGTTTACACCGACAGCGCTGTGTTGAAGCAAGCCCCCTGGTTCAAAGACGCGGCCAACGTGATCATTGCCGGTCAAGCGCGCCCCATCAGCAGCCAGTACGGCCAAGTCAGTGACGTGGTGCGCACCAACACCAACGCCGCATTGGCCCGCACCAAGAGCCCAGCTGAGGCGGTGTCTGACATTGAAAACCGCCTGACCCGGGTCATGCGTTGAGCCGATGAGGACTTGGCGTGACCCCTCAGAGAAAACGCTGGCGCTGCTGTTGCTGGCGCCCGCGTTTTGTTTGATTGCCTTGATCGTGATTTACCCCGTGGGTAAATTGCTCTACAACAGCGTGTTCGATATGCAGCTGAGTGGGGGCGCCCGCGCGCTGGAGTTTGTCGGGCTGCGCAATTTTGCTGATGCGCTGCACGACAAAGAGTTTTGGCACGCAGCGCGCAACACCTTGCTCATCACCGTGGTCACCGTGCCCGGCGCGCTCTTGGTGGGCTTGGGTCTGGCCTTGCTGGCCAATTTGCCATTCCGTTTCAAATGGGTGGTGCGTCTGTCGTTGCTTTTGCCCTGGGCCTTGCCGCTGAGTTTTTGCGGGCTCATATTTGCTTGGTTTTTTCATACCGACTACGGCATCGTGAACGATGTGCTGCGCCTGCTGGGTGTGCGCGAGCCCACCATGTGGCTGCTCGATCCGCAATGGGCGATGGCCGCGATTTGCTTGACCATCATTTGGAAAACCAGCTCTTTCATGGCGCTGATTTTGTTGGCCGGCTTGCAAATGATTCCGCGCTCCTTGTACGAGGCGGCACAGGTGGACGGGGCCACACGCTGGCAGCAGTTTTGGCAAGTCACTTTGCCTTTGTTGGTGCCCAGCATCGTGGTGGCCTTGATTTTTCGCACCCTGACCGCATTGCAAACCTTTGACATTCCCTACACCATGACCAAAGGCGGACCGGGCAGCAGCACCGAGACGCTCGCCATGCTGATCCATAAAACCACCATCGACTACCTGGACCTAGGCTACGGCTCGGCCCTGGCGGTGCTGCTGTTTGTGCTGTCGATGGGGGTCACCGGCGTGTATTTACGGCAGATCGGCAAACAAGCATGAACGGTCTGTGGACTTCGGTGCGCTTGCGCATGGTGGCGGCGCTGTGGATTGTGTTCAACGGCGTGTTTCCGGTGCTGTGGATCTTGTTCACCTCGCTCAAGCCCGAGGCCGAGTTGGTGCAAAAACCCATCACCTGGTGGCCGCATAAGCCCACACTGATGCACTACGCGCATGCCTTCACCGAGCAACCGCTGCTGCACTACCTGGGCAACAGCTTGATCGTGGCCAGCCTGTCGACCGTGCTGTCCCTGTTGGTGGCCACCGGTGCGGCTTATGCGATTGCGCGTTTGAATTTGCGTTTCCGGCAATGGATTTTGACGGCCATTGTGGCGTCCAGCATGTTCCCCTTGATTGCCCTGTTGGTGCCGATTTTTGAAATCATGCGCAGCCTCGGGCTGCTCAACAGTTACACCGCGCTGGTCTTGCCTTACACCGTGCTCAACCTGCCGGTGTGTACCTTGGTGCTGGTCAGTTTTTTCCAAAGCATTCCGCGTGATTTGGAAAACGCCGCCATGATCGACGGCTGCTCGCGCCTGGGCGCGTTGTGGCGCATCGTGCTGCCTTTGGCTGCGCCTGGCGTCTTCACCGCCGGCATTTTGGCCTTTGTGAATGCCTGGGATGAGTTTTTGCTGGCTCTGTCATTGAACGCCAGCGCCGCCATGCGCACCGCCCCGGTGGGCATTGCCATGTACCAGGGGGAATACACTTTCCCGTGGCCGTTGATCAGCGCAGCGCTGATCGTCACCATCATCCCCGTCGCCTTGTTGATTGCGCTGTTCCAAGAGCGCGTGATCGGTGGCTTGACCCAAGGCGGGTTGAAGGGCTGAGCTCCGCCTTCAGGTATAGCGCTTGCTGCGCAAATTGTTTTTCATGTCGCGCAACAGGGGCTGCAATTGCTCGCCCATGCGCAGGGCCACGGTGGTGGCCAAGATGTCGATGATCAAGAGGTGCAACAAACGCGAGACCATGGGGCTGTATTTGTCATAGCCCTCGGGGTGGTCGGCGGTGAGGTGGATGTGCCCGGCCCCGGCCAGGGGCGAGCCGCTGGCGGTGATGACGATGGTGGTGGCGCCGCGTTTGCGGGCGATGTCGCACGCGTCCATCAGGTCGCGGGTGCGGCCGGAGTTGGAGATGATCACCACGCAGTCGCCGGGGTGCAGCATGGAGGCGCTCATGACTTGCATGTGGCCGTCGCTGTAGGCGATGGTGTTCAGGCCCAGGCGAAAGAATTTGTGCTGCGCGTCTTGCGCCACGATGCCTGAGTTGCCGACGCCATAAAACTCGATGCGGCGGTTCGAGGTATGGGTATCGACCAGGGCTTTGGCTGCATGCTCCAGCGCAAAAAAGCTGGCGTCGTTGCGGTATTTCAAAAAGGCGGCCACGGTGTTGTCGATGACTTTCACGGCCACGTCGCTGGTTTTGTCGTCCACATCCACGCTGCGGTGAATGAAGGGCACGCCCTCGCTCACACTGCCCGCGAGCTTGAGCTTGAAGTCCGACAGGCCGTCGTAGCCCATGCTGCGGCAAAAGCGCACCACTGTGGGTTTGCTCACGTGCGAGCGGTCGGCCAGTTCGGTGACCGGCAGGTTGGCAAAAGCCCGTGGATCGGCCAAAACCAATTTGCCCACCCGTTGTTCGGCCGGGGCCAGTGAGGGCAATGAAGCCTTGATTCGTTCCAACATACGGTGTCTCCAACCCACTCAGGTTTCTTCGCTCCAGCAAAAGCCGTCGCGGGCAATCATAGCGCTCGAGGCACTCGGGCCCCAGGTGCCCGCAGCGTAGGGGCGCGGGCCCAGGGTGTCTTGCTGCCAGTGATTCAGGATGGGCTCGACCCAGCGCCAGGCGGCTTCTTGTTCGTCGCTGCGCACGAACAGGTTCAAGCGACCGTCCAGTACGTCCAGCAGCAAGCGCTCGTAAGCGCCCACGCGTTGGCTGCCAAAGCGTTTGTCAAAGTCCAAATCCAGGTGCACCGGGCTGAGCGTGTTGCCGCCGCCGCCTTGGCTGCGTTTGCTTTGCCCCTGCGCCAATAGGTGCAGCTCCAAGCCGTCTTTGGGTTGCAGGTGAATCACCAGCGAGTTGGCTTGGCCCAGCGGGCTTTTGTAAATGGGGTGCGGCGTGGGTCGGAAATTGATTTCAATGTGCGCTTCGCGCGACGCCATGCGTTTGCCGGTGCGGATGTAAAACGGTACTCCGGCCCAGCGCCAGTTGGCGATCTCGGTGCGCAGTGCGACGAAGGTTTCGGTGCTGCTGTTCGGGTTGACGCCGCTTTCTTCGAGGTAGCCGGACACGGCCTGGCCGTCGACGTTGCCGGCGCTGTATTGGCCGCGAATCACGTGTTGGCTCAGGGTCTCTGGCGTCCAGCGTTTGAGCGAGCGCAGTACTTTGAGTTTTTCATCGCGAATCGCATCGGCATGCGCGTTGATGGGCGGCTCCATGGCGATGGCACACAGCAGTTGCAGCGCATGGTTTTGCACCATGTCGCGCAGCGCGCCGGTGGTTTCGTAAAAGCCGCCGCGCTTTTCCACGCCCAGTTCTTCGGACATGGTGATTTGGATGTTGGCAATGTGTTCGCGCCGCCACAGGGGCTCGAACAAGGCATTGCCAAAGCGCATGGCAAACAGGTTTTGCACCGCCGGTTTGCCCAGGTAATGGTCGATGCGAAAGATCTGTTGTTCTTTGAAGACCCGGCCGACCGCTTCGTTGATGGCGCGGTTAGAGGCCAGGTCGTGGCCCAGCGGTTTTTCCAGCACGATGCGAGTTTTGGCGGAGTTCAAGCCACTGGCGGCGAGTTGCTCGCACACGGTGGTGAACAGGCTGGGGGCGGTGGACAGGTACATCACCACGCTGTCGGTTTCTCGCTCGCCCAAGCGAGACTGGAGCGCGGCGTAGGCTTCGGGCTTGGACAGGTCCATGCGCACGTAGCACAGCATCTCGGCAAAGCGGGCAAACTCTTCGCTGTTGGGGCGCTTGGCGCCGTCCACCTGCTCAAAGCGGGTTTGGATTTGCTGACGGTATTGGGCGTCTGTCAGGTCGTCGCGACCCACGCCAATGATGCGCCCGCCCTCGGGCAAAGAGTCGTGGCGGTACGCCTGGAACAGCGCGGGCATGAGTTTGCGCCACACCAAATCGCCGGTGCCGCCAAAAAAGACAAGATCAAAAGCCATGATGTTTCTGAGTTACACGAAAATTTGATTTGTAATGTAACTTTGTTTCATTGATAATTCAAGCACCTCATCAAAAAATTTGCCATGAACCAACTCGACGCCCTCAAGCAATTCACCACCGTGGTGGCCGACACCGGTGATTTCAAACAGCTCGCGCAGTTTCAACCGCAAGATGCGACGACCAACCCGTCGCTGATCTTGAAGGCAGTGCAAAAGCCCGAGTACGCGCCTTTGCTGAGCGAAGCGGTGGCGGCGCACCGCGGCGCCCCGCTCGACGAGGTGATGGACCATTTGCTGGTGCGCTTTGGCTGCGAGATTTTGCAGACCATTCCGGGCCGGGTCTCGACCGAAGTCGATGCGCGCCTGAGTTTTGACACCGCAGCCACCTTGGCCCGGGCACGCCGCATCATGGCTTTGTACGAAGCGCAGGGTATTTCACGTGCACGCGTGTTGATCAAAGTTGCCGCCACCTGGGAGGGCATCCAGGCCGCTGCCGAGTTGGAGCGCGAGGGCATTCACACCAATTTGACCTTGCTGTTTGCGTTTAGCCAGGCCGTGGCTTGCGGTCAGGCCCAGGTGCAATTGATCTCGCCGTTTGTCGGCCGCATTTACGACTGGTACAAGAAAACCGCCGGTGCGGCCTGGGACGAGGCGGCGCAATCGGGGGTCAACGATCCGGGCGTGCGTTCGGTGCAGGCGATTTTCAATCACTATAAAAAGCACGGCATTCGCACCGAGGTCATGGGCGCGTCGTTCCGCAACGTCGGGCAAATCACCGCCTTGGCCGGTTGCGATTTGTTGACCATCAGCCCTGATTTGTTGGCGCAATTGGCGGCCACCGAGGCGCCGCTGACGGCGGCCCTGGACGCGCAAGCCGCCCAGGCGCTGGATTTGCCCGCTGTGGCTTACAACGAAGCCAGTTTCCGCCTGGCGTTGAACGAAGATGCCATGGCCACCGAAAAATTGGCCGAAGGCATTCGCGCCTTCTGCGCCGATGCCGTCAAACTTGAAGCCTTGATGCTGCAAGCCTGAATGAAAGAAACCACCATGCGTTGTGACCGCACCCCGGCTTGGCAAAAGCTGCAACAGCACGCGCAAGCGTTTCAGGGTTTTGATTTGCGCACCGCTTTTGCGGCGGATGCTCAGCGGGCCCAGGCCTTGAGCCAATCGGCACCGCAGGTGTTTGCCGATTTGTCGAAAAACCATGTGGACGCCGCCACCGAAGCGCTGTTGCAAGACTTGGCGGACCAAACTGGTTTGGCGGCGCAGCGCGATGCCATGTTTCGCGGTGAGCACATCAATGTCAGCGAAGACCGTGCCGTGATGCATTGGCTGCTGCGCCAACCGGCGGGCAGCCTGGCAGGCAACTTGGCCGCCCCTTTGGCGCAAGTGCATGAGACCTTGGACGCGATGCTGCGTTACGCCGAGCAGGTGCGTGGCGATGCGCAGATCACCGATGTGGTGAACATTGGTATTGGCGGCTCCGATCTCGGCCCGCAAATGGCGGTGTTGGCCCTGCAAGACTTTGTGCTGCCGGGCAAACGCTTTCACTTTGTTTCCAATGTGGATGGGCATGAGCTGGCGGGTGTGCTCAAGGGGCTCCAGGCCGAGCACACCTTGTTTTTGATTGCCTCCAAAACCTTCACCACCATCGAGACCATGACCAACGCCCATTCGGCTTTGCAATGGTTTCAGGCCCAGGGCGGGCAGGACGTGGCACGCCACTTTGCCGCTTTGACCACCAACGTGGCGGCGGCGGCCGAGTTAGGCATCGGCACCACCTTTGGTTTTTGGGACTGGGTGGGGGGACGTTATTCGATGTGGTCGGCGATCGGTTTGCCGGTCGCCATCGCCATCGGCGCGGCCGGATTTCGCGAGTTATTGGCTGGCGCCCACGCCATGGACCGGCATTTTCAAAGCGCTGCGCTGGCGCAGAATCTGCCGGTGCGTTTGGGTTTGCTGGATGTCTGGTACCGCAACTTTTTGCACTACACCAGCCGCAGCATTGCGCCTTACCACAGCGCCTTGCGCCGTCTACCGGCGTATTTGCAGCAACTGGAGATGGAGAGCAACGGCAAGCGTGTGGACCGCCACGGCCAAGCCCTCGGCTACGGCACCTCGCCGGTGTTGTGGGGCGAGCCGGGCACCAACGGCCAGCATGCGTATTTCCAGATGCTGCACCAAGGCACCGACATCGTGCCGATGGAATTCATTGCGGTGAAAAAGCCCACACACAGCCTGAAAGACCACCATGAGTTGTTGCTGGCCAATGTGATGGCGCAGGCGCAGGCCTTGATGCTGGGCAAAGAGGACGCGGGCGGACACCGGCATTTCACCGGCAACCGCCCCAGCACGTTTTTGTTGCTGGATGAACTCACCCCCGCCAGCCTGGGCGCCTTGATTGCTTTGCAAGAACACCGGGTCTTTGTCAGCGGTGCGGTCTGGGGCATCAACAGCTTTGACCAATGGGGCGTGGAGCTGGGCAAGGTGCTGGCCAAAGACATCCATGCCCGCCTGCTGTCGGGCGATGCCACGGGCCTGGACGCATCGACGGCCGCTTTGCTGCAGCGGCTGCGTTGAGTGCATCAATGTTTGTGGCTGCTGTGGTCGTGCACCGGTTTCGCGGTGGGGGCCGAGGGTGCCGAGTTTGCTGAGACCACGTTGACCACGCCGCGCATGCCTGCGTCATAGTGGCCTGGAATCAAGCACGCCATTTGCAGCGTCTGTGCTTGGGCAAAGCGCACCACGAGTTCACCTGTTTGACCTGCGGCCACCGTGATTGCGGCACCGCTGCCGTGGCTGTGACCAGCCTCATGCGCGCTGTTTTGCGTTGTACTGGCTTGCATGGCCTGGGCGTGCTGGCGAATGTCCTCGTCGCTGCCCAACACCATCTCATGTGCGGTCTGGCCCGCGTTGTGCACCACAAAACGCACGCTTTCGCCCGCGAGGAACTCGATGGTGGAGGGCGTAAAACGCATCTGATCGTCCATGCGCAAGCTGATGCTGCGACTCACCACCAACGCCACCAGCGGGCTGGGCGCGGGGTCGTCGGTCACATGCGCATGCCCCGCTTGCTCGTGGCTGTGCCCCGTGGCCGCCCATTCGGGGTGCCGCGCCAACCACTGGGCAGCGCCCCAACTGCCAGCGCCCACTGAGGCCCCGAGCACAATGACGTACAGGGTGGCCGCGCGTTGCCACACGCGTGGGGCGCTGAAAGCCAAGGCCAGAACCGAGACGAAAAATCCCAAAGGCACAACCCAGCTGCTGCGTTCAGGCGAGTCAGGAAAGTGTTGCAAACCGCCGGTGAAAAAGCCCAAGCCAATCGACAGCAACGAACCCCACGCCAGGGTTTGCAGCAAACTGTTTTGGGGTGACTGGGCATCGGTTTGAGCCAAGCGGTGTTCCAGCACCGCGCCGAGCACAAACAGCACGATGCCGACGGCCGCTGTCCACAGGGACCGTTGTTCGCTGAAAAAACCGTGATTCACGGCGCCTGAAATGAAGCTGATGCCCGAGTAGCGCAGCAGCATCGCGCCGTGTTGCAACTGAAAGGATGAAGTCATAAGGCCATCATAGGTGTGAACGCGCGTGGCATAAAAAAACCCCGCGAAGGAATCGCGGGGTTTTTGCGTGGAGTCAAAGACCGTTCAAGGTCTTTGCCGACCGGACACTTACATGCCCATGCCGCCCATACCACCCATGCCGCCCATGCCACCCATGTCAGGCATGCCGCCAGCGCCGGATTCTTCTTTTGGCGCTTCGGAGATCATGCACTCGGTGGTCAACATCAACGAGGCCACAGAGGCGGCGTTTTGCAAAGCCGTGCGTGTGACTTTGGTGGGATCCAAGATACCCATTTCGATCATGTCGCCGTAGGTGTCGTTGGCTGCATTGAAGCCAAAGTTGCCTGTACCGGCCATCACAGCGTTCACCACCACAGAAGGCTCGCCACCGGCGTTGTACACGATCTCGCGCAGAGGCGATTCGATGGCTTTCAACACCAGCTTGATACCGGCTTCTTGGTCAGCGTTGTCACCTTTGATGGCGCCAGCAGCTTGGCGTGCGCGCAGCAAAGCCACGCCACCACCGGCCACAATGCCTTCTTCCACAGCAGCGCGAGTGGCGTGCAGGGCGTCTTCGACGCGGGCTTTCTTTTCTTTCATTTCGACTTCGGTGGCAGCGCCGACCTTGATCACGGCCACACCGCCAGCCAACTTGGCCACGCGCTCTTGCAGCTTTTCGCGGTCGTAGTCAGAGGTGGCTTCTTCGATTTGCACGCGCACTTGCTTGACGCGGGCTTCGATGTCTTGTGCAGCGCCGGCACCGTCGATGATGATGGTGTTTTCTTTGCCCACTTCGATGCGCTTGGCTTGGCCGAGGTCAGCCAAGGTCACTTTTTCGAGGGTCAGGCCGACTTCTTCAGCGATCACTTTGCCGCCGGTCAAGATGGCGATGTCTTCCAACATGGCTTTGCGGCGGTCACCGAAGCCAGGGGCCTTCACAGCCACGACCTTCAAGATGCCGCGGATGGTGTTGACCACCAAAGTAGCCAAGGCTTCGCCTTCGACTTCTTCGGCAATGATCAACAAAGGACGGCCGGCTTTGGCCACGGCTTCCAAGGTGGGCAGCAGATCGCGGATGTTGCTGATCTTCTTGTCGAACAACAACACGAAGGGGTTGTCCAGCAAAGCGGCTTGCTTTTCGGGGTTGTTGATGAAGTAAGGCGACAGGTAGCCGCGGTCAAACTGCATACCTTCCACGATGTCGAGTTCGTTGTCCAAAGACTTGCCGTCTTCAACAGTGATCACGCCTTCTTTGCCCACTTTGTCCATGGCTTTGGCGATGATGTCGCCGATGCTGTGGTCGCTGTTGGCAGAGATCGAGCCGACTTGGGCGATCTCTTTGGTGGTGGTGGTGGCCTTGGTGGCTTTCTTCAGCTCTTCGATCAAAGCTTGCACCGCTTTGTCGATACCGCGCTTCAGGTCCATCGGGTTCATGCCGGCGGCCACGTACTTCATGCCTTCGCGCACGATGGCTTGGGCCAACACGGTGGCGGTGGTGGTACCGTCGCCAGCGTTGTCAGAGGTCTTGGAAGCAACTTCCTTGACCATCTGCGCGCCCATGTTTTGCAGTTTGTCTTTGAGTTCGATTTCTTTGGCGACGGACACACCGTCTTTGGTCACGGTGGGGGCGCCGAA
>CANFYZ010000059.1 GCA_947451385.1 Comamonadaceae bacterium
CAGAGGCAGGGTCACGCTTTGGATCAACATGGGGATGACGATGAACATATTGAAAATGCCCATATACACACCCGTGCGGGCTGCGGGAATGCTGCGCGCCAACATCACATAGGGGTTGCCCATGATGCTGGCCCAACCCAAACCGACGCCAATCATCGGCAAAAATAGCCAGGCTTGGGATTGGATGTGGGGAATGGAAATCATGCCCAAACCGGCCAAGGTCAAACACAGCGCATGCATGCGGCCGGCGCCATACCGCCGGGCAAAGGGCACCATGGCCAAGGCGCTCACAAAGGCCACAGCGTTGTAAAAGCCACCAATTTGGCCGTTCACCAACACCGCATCTCTGAAGCCTGTGCTAGTGGGGTCTGAGGTGTCAAACAGGGTGCGGGCAATGGCATAGACCACATACTGCCAATAACAAATCATGGCGTACCACTGAAACAGCTTCATCCAAGCCAATTGGCGCATGGCCTGAGGCATCTCGACCATGGCTTGCCATATTTCGCGCAACGTGGCCATGGCACCGGTTTTTTGCGCCGCCATCGCTTCAATTTGCGCTGGCGTCAAAGGCAGCTCAGGCACACGCCAGATGGACCAGACGATGGTGGAGAGAGAGAGCACCGCGCCAATCACAAATGAAATCTGGGTGATTTGGGGAATGTGGTTGTCCCCGACGGCATCTTTGTTCAAGCCCATCCAAACCAGGATCGACGGCGCCAAATAGGACAAAGTCTGGGCCAGCCCTGTGAATGCACTTTGCGTCAGGTAACCCAATGCATGCTGATCTTTGGGCAGGCGGTCGCTGACATAGGCGCGGTATGGCTCCATGGTGACGTTGTTGGCCGCATCCAGAATCCAAAGCAAACTGGCCGCCATCCACAACGCCGAGCTGTAGGGCATGGCCAGCAAGCTGAGCGAACAGAAAATCGCTCCAATCAAGAAATACGGCGTGCGCCTGCCCCAGCGAGAATGGGTGCGGTCGCTCATGGCACCGACAATCGGTTGCACCAACAAACCCGTCATCGGTCCGGCCATGGCCAGCAGCGGCAAAGACGCCTCATCGGCGCCCAAATAACTGTAAATAGGCCCCATGCTGCTCTGTTGCAACCCAAAACTGAACTGCAAGCCCAGAAAGCCGATGTTCATTTGAACAATCTGCCAAAGCGTTAACCGTGGAGGGTATTGCATAACGGGAATCAGGAAAAACGGAGAAAAGGGAGCAAATAATTTGCCGCTCCGGGTAATTTAACCCTTATTGCAATCGATTGCAATAAGGGTTTTCCTTTTAATTTTGGCCAAAGTGCCGGCGCACCTCGGGGTCCGTGGGGGCCACGGGCGCGTCATTAGAATTCAAGCTTCACACCTTGGGTTGGCCCTTCTCCATGACCACTTCTTTTCCACGGCTGCTCGGCGACGTCGGCGGCACCAACGCCCGGTTCGGCTGGCAAGCCCAAGCCGATGGCCCGATTCAGGACATCCATATCTTGCCCTGCGCGGACCACGCCACGATCGAGGCGGCCATTCGCGCGTATTTGCAGCGGGTGGGCAAGCCCACGCCGGCCGCTTGCGCCTTTGGCATCGCCAATCCGGTCACCGGCGATCAGGTGCGGATGACCAACCACCATTGGGCTTTCTCCATCCGCGAGCTGCAACATGCGCTGGGTCTGCAGCAACTCAAAGTCATCAACGATTTCACCGCTCTGGCGCTGTCCTTGCCCGACATTCCTGAGGCCCATCGCGTCCAAATCAGCGGGGGGCAGCCCCAAGCGAACGCGCCGATCGCCTTGCTCGGTGCGGGCACCGGTCTGGGCGTCTCGGGTTTGGTGCCCTCGGGCCTGCCCGGCCGTTGGCTGCCGTTGGCGGGCGAAGGGGGGCATATCACGCTGGCCGCGCACACGCTGCAAGAGTACCAACTGATTGAGCTGATCCGCCAGCGTTATGGCCATGTGTCCGCAGAGCGGGTGCTGTCGGGGCAGGGCTTGGTGGATCTGTATGCAGCGCTGCGCCACCAGCAAGGCTTGCCACCGCAAGAGGTGAGCAGCGCCGCCGAAATTTCCAACTGGGCTCTGAAAGAACACGACCCTGTAGCTTTGCAGGCGCTGAATCTGTTTGCTGGCTGGTTGGGCTCGGTCGCGGGTGATTTGGTGCTGACCCTGGGCGCACGGGGTGGCGTCTATTTGGGCGGCGGCATTGTGCCGCGCTGGTTGGGCTGGTTTGAGCATTCGTCATTCAAGACGCGCTTCCACGCCAAAGGCCGCTTCGCGGCCTACCTGCAAGACGTGCCGGTGTGGGTGATTAACGCGCCAGACTCGCCCGCGCTGTGGGGCGCGGCGCGGGCCTTGACGCTCTGACGCCTCAGTCGGCGTACACCCCAGCGGCTTTGATCACTGGGCTCCATTTGGCGATTTCTGCGGCCACAAATTTCTTGTGCTCAGCAGGCTCGACGCGCTTGTCCGTCACCACCACGGCGCCCAAGCCTTCTTGCTTCTTGATGAATTCGGGGTCCTTCAGGGCAGCTTTCAAAGCGCCGTTGAGTTTGGCCAAAATGTCGGGCGGTGTGCCTTTGGGGGCGTACAGGCCGTGCCAAATGGTGACTTCAAAACCCTTCAAACCGGCCTCTTGCATGGTCGGCAGGTCCTTCAAAGCGGGTGTGGTCAAACGCTTGTTGGTCGTCACTGCAAAGGCTTTGACCTTTTTACCTTCGATCTGGCTGGTGGTGTTGGTGGTTTGATCGCACATCAAATCGATCTGGCCGCCGATCAAATCGGTCATGGCGGGCGCAGTGCCTTTGTAGGGCACGGTGGTCATGTCCACTTGGATGGCGTTTTGGAACAACAAACCGCACAGGTGCGAGGCCGAACCCACGCCGGCATTACCGAGGTTGATTTTGTCCTTGTTGGCTTGGATCCAGGTCGACAATTCTTTGTAGTTGTTGGCAGGCAAGCCAGGTTTGCCGATCAAGGTCATGGGCACGTCATTGATCATGCCCAGGTATTCGAAATCGCTGTCCACCTTGAAAGGAATGTTGCGCACCAGTGTGGGCATGGTGGCCATGGCGATGTGGTGCAACAGCAGGGTATAGCCATCGGGTGCGGCTTTGGCGACCTTGTTGGCGCCAATCGAGCCCCCTGCGCCGGCGGCGTTATCGACCACCACCGTCGCGCCGCCCAAAGGCTTGCGCATGGCCTCGGCCAAGTCGCGGGCCACGCGGTCGGTCGGACCGCCCGCTGTGAAGGGCACCACCAAGGTGACCGGCTTGCTGGTGGGGTAGGTGTCGGCTTGCGCCACCAAAGACAGGGCCGCCGCAGCGACAACAAGTAAACGCTTCATCAAGGTCTCCAAAAGATACGCTTTAGTTTAGAAGTAGCCCAGGCACTTGGGTATCGCGGGAACTACCTACAAACGGCCTGCCAGCACCTGCCTGCGCGCCGCCGTCACTTGTAACTGCGCGCGTCTTCGATGATTTTGCCGTCGTTGGCCAGCGTTCCCGTGGCGGCCCACAGCACATCACCGCGCAACTTGGTCACGTCGCGAACGGCCTCGCCGATCCGGGTTTTCAAATCGTCAGACGGCTGAGTCGTCTCCACGTGCAAGGCCATGCTGTCGTTGGCCATTTCGCCGCTCACCACCAAGCGGGCTTTGCGCACCTCTGGGAAGCGTTTCACGATTTCAGCCACTTGGCCGGGGTGCACAAACATACCGCGCACTTTGGTGGTTTGATCGGCGCGGCCCATCCAGCCTTTGATGCACTGGCCGGTGCGCCCCGTCGGGCAGGTGCCCGGCAAGATGGCCGACAAATCGCCCGTGCCAAAGCGGATCAACGGGTAGTCGGGGTTCAAGCTGGTCACCACCAACTCGCCGACCTCGCCCTCAGGCACCGGATCGCCGGTGCCGGGACGCACGATCTCGACGATCACGCCCTCGTCAAGCACCAGGCCTTCGCGGGCCGATGTTTCATACGCGATCAAGCCCAAATCGGCGGTGGCGTAGCACTGGTACCCGGCCACACCGCGCTCGGCCATCCAGTCACGCAGGCTGGGCGGAAAAGCCTCGCCCGACACCAAGGCCTTGGTCACGCTGGGCAAGGCCACGCCTTGCTCGGCGGCTTTCTCCAAGATGATTTTCAAAAAACTCGGCGTGCCGATATAACCCGCCGGTTGCAATTCGGCCATGGCCGCCACTTGCTGCTCGGTCTGGCCGGTACCGCCCGGAAACACGGTGCAACCGAGCGCGTGCGCGCCGGTTTCCATCATCGAACCGGCGGGGGTGAAGTGGTAGCTGAAGCTGTTGTGAATCAATTCACCGGCGCGAAAACCGGCGGCAAACATGGCGCGCGCCATGCGCCAATAGTCGCCGCGTGTGCCTTCGGGCTCGTAGATCGTGCCGGGGCTGGCGAACACACGGGGCATGGCTTTGCCAAAGCCCAAAGCGCTGAAGCCGCCAAACACCGAGCCCCCAGCGGCGCGCGCGGCTTTTTGACGCTCCAGCAGTTCGTATTTGCGAATCACGGGCAATTGCGCCAATGCGGCGCGGCTGTTCACGCTGGCCGCATCCACGTCTTTGAGCAATTCGGCAAAGGCGGGGGCATGGGCTTGGGCATGCGCCACTTGCAAGGGCAAGGCGGCCATCAAAGCGGCTTCGCGAACCTCGGGGGCGCGGGTTTCCAAGGCATCAAAGTGCTGAGACATGGATTTCTTTCTGGGGAACTGCGGGAAGAAAGGAAAAGGGGCTCAAGCCAACCAACGTTTGCGGCGCTTGTAGCTCTTGACGTCTTTGAAACTCTTGCGTTCGCCACCGCCCACGCCCAGGTAAAACTCTTTCACGTCTTCGTTGGTGCGCAGGTACTCGGCCGCGCCGTCCATCACCACCCGACCCGACTCCATGATGTAGCCGTAATCGGCGTATTTCAGGGCCATATTGGTGTTTTGCTCGGCGATCAGGAAGGTGACTTTTTCTTTCTCGTTCAAATCTTTGACGATGTTGAACACCTCTTCCACGATTTGCGGTGCCAGGCCCATGGAGGGCTCATCGAGCAAGACCATGTTCGGGTTGGACATCAGGGCACGGCCAATAGCGCACATCTGTTGTTCACCGCCCGAGGTGTAAGCCGCTTGGGAGGTGCGGCGGGTTTTCAGTCGCGGAAAGTAGTTGTAGACCTTCTCCAGGTTGGCCGCGATCTCGCCCTTGTCGGTGCGGGTGTAGCTGCCGGTCATCAGGTTTTCTTCGATCGTCAGGTGGGCGAAGCAGTGCCGCCCTTCCATCACCTGCACCACGCCGCGGTTCACCAAATCGGCGGGCGACAGGTTTTCAATGCGCTCGCCGCGCAACTCGATGCTGCCTTTGGTGACCTCGCCGCGCTCACCTTGCAGCAAGTTAGAGATCGCGCGCAGGGTGGTGGTTTTGCCCGCCCCGTTACCCCCCAGCAGGGCCACAATGCCGCGCTCGGGCACTTGCAAGGACACGCCCTTGAGCACCAAGATCACATGGTTGTAAATGACTTCAATGCCGTTGACATTGAGGATGATGTTTGAATCGTTCATGGGTTGCCTGTTTGAATCAACTGAAAGAGCAGTCTGTGCGGCTGCTCTTTCAGTTGATGGCTCACGCAGGGCGCGCGAGCCATCCCCTTCAGCGCATCAAGACTGGCAGTCTGCAGGTGCGCGGCGGCTCATCTTTTTGTCAGCCAAGTACTTTTCAGCACCGGCCTTGACCATGGGCTTCAAGATCTGCTCATCCGCCTGGATGAAATCAGAGGTGAAGCTCCACTTGCTGCCATCCCAGGTTTGCACGCGCGCGGCGGTCGAACCCATGTGGTCGGCGCACGATGTCGACAGCGGCTGCATGATGCCGGTGAAGCCCATCGCTTCGAGGCGCTTGGCATCCAAGTTCAGGTTCTCCAAGCCCCAGCGCACTTGCTCGCCGGTCATGACTTTGCCTTTGCCAAAACGCTCTTGCGCACGGCGCACAGCCTCCACGCCCAGCATGCCAATGATCACGCCGCGGGTGTAGAGCACTTGACCGACTTCGTCCTTCGGACCGGTGCCCTGGCTCTTGCCGTGCACATGCTTCAAGATGTCTTGAATGACTTTGGGCTGTGTGCCCGACGTGTTCAAAGCCAAGGCGTTGTAGCCTTTGGCGCCTTCACCCACGTCTTTGACATCAGGTTCGGCACCCGCCCACCACACGCCGTACATCTTGTCGCGGGGGTAGCCGGTGGCTTGCGCTTCTTTCAAAGCGGTGGAGTTCATCACGCCCCAGCCCCACAGCATGACGTAGTCAGGGCGGCTTTGACGCACTTGCAACCAAGCAGATTTTTGTTCCACGCCGGGTGCGGTGACAGGAATCAATTGCAGCTCAAAGCCATGCATCTTGGCGCGCTCTTGCAGCAAAGGAATCGGCTCTTTACCGAACGGCGAGTCGTGATACACCAAGGCAATTTTCTTGCCTTTGAGTTTGTCCAAACCGCCTTCTTTCTTACCCAGGTGTTGCACCAAAATGTCGGCGCCGGTCCAGTAGCTGCCCATCAAAGGGAAGTTCCACTTGAAGGCCAGACCGTCTTGTGCAATGGACAGGCCGTAGCCCAAGGTGATCAAAGGCACTTTGTCGACGGGGGCTTTTTCGGTCAAAGCGAAGGTGATGCCCGTCGCTTGGGGATCAAACAAGGACACGCCTGGGCGGCTTTTCAGACGCTCATAGCATTCCACGCCGCGGTCGGTGGCATAACCGGTTTCGCACTCTTCATACGTGAGCTTGACGCCGTTGATACCGCCGTCACGGGCGTTGATCAGTTTGAGGTAATCCTGCTTGCCATTGGCCCATGGAATGCCGTTGGGGGCATACGGGCCGGTCCGGTAGGACAGCAGCGGGAAAAACTGCTCTTTGGCTTCCGCCTGAACAGGGGTCGCAATCAGCGACGACGCCGCAGCAGCAACCGCCGCCACAGCCAAAATCAAATCACGCATCTTCATGTCAGTCTCCTTAGAAAAATTCACACTTACAGAAAAAAACTCAATGAGGGAAGGGCCACAAGCGCAGCTTTTGCTTGGCAATCGACCACAGTTTGGCCAGGCCATGCGGCTCCACAATCAAGAACCACACAATCAACGCACCGAAAATCATCAACTCGGCATGTGAGACACCGGCCGTAGAAATTTCAAAGCCCACCAACGCGGCCAACGCAGGCAACACCTGGCTGAGGGCAATCGGCAGCAAAGTGATGAAAGCTGCCCCCAAGAAGCCGCCCAAAATGGAGCCCAAGCCACCAATGATCACCATGAACAACAAGCGGAAGGAAATGTCCACCGAGAACGCGGCAGGCTCCCAAGCGCCCAGGTAAATGAAGGCCCACAGGCTGCCCGCCACGCCCACAATGAAGGAGCTCACGGCAAAGGCACTGAGCTTGGCGTACATCGGGCGGATGCCGATCACCGCAGCGGCCACGTCCATGTCACGGATCGCCATCCATTCACGCCCGACCGCGCTGCGCACCAGGTTCTTAGCCAAGAGGGCCATGATCACCAACACCGACAGACACAGCCAGTATTTGCTTTGCGCGCTGTCGATCGGCAAGCCCAAGACCTGCAATTCGGCCACCGACACCGAGCCCGAAGGGGAGTCATTGGTCAGCCACTTGATGCGCAAAAACATCCAGTCACTGAAGAACTGCGCCGCCAAGGTGGCCACCGCCAAGTACAGGCCCTTCACACGCAAACTGGGCAAGCCAAACAAGATGCCAAAAAGCGTCGCGCACAGGCCGCCCAAAATCAAAGCCGGGATCAGCGGCAAGCCCGGAATGCGGACAAAGAAGTTGTACGCCCCGTAGGCACCCACCGCCATGAAAGCGCCCGAGCCCAACGAGATCTGCCCGCAATAGCCCACCAAGATGTTCACACCCAAAGCGGCCAGCGACATGATCAGGAACGGGATCAAGATGGCGCGGAAAAAGTAGTCGGTGGCCAAAGCCGGCACCACCGCAAAAGCAAACACCAGCAGCAGGGCCATGACCACGCGGTCTTGGCGGATCGGCAAGATTTGCTGATCGGCGCGGTAGCTGGTTTTGAATTGACCGTTTTCTCTGTAAAACATTTCTTTTCCTTAGACGCGGTCAATTATTTTTTCGCCGAACAAACCTTGCGGGCGAATCAACAAGAAGCCCAGCGCCAGCACATAAGCAAACCAAATTTCAATGCCACCGCCGACGTAACCGCCCAAATACACTTCGGAAAGCTTTTCGCCCACGCCGATGATCAGGCCACCAATGATGGCGCCCGGCACCGAGGTCAGGCCGCCCAAAATCACTACCGGCAAGGCACGCAAAGCCACCGTGGTCAGAGAAAATTGCACGCCCAACTTGCTGCCCCAGATCATGCCGGCAACCAAGGCCACAATGCCGGCCACACACCACACGATCATCCAGATGCGGTTCAGCGGAATTCCAATTGACTGTGCGGCCTGATGGTCGTCAGCCACCGCGCGCAAGGCACGGCCGGTGGAGGTTTTCTGAAAAAAGATGCTCAGCAAAGTGACCAGGGCGGCAGCAATCAAGGCGGCATAAAAGTCTTCTTTGTTGACCAACACGCCGCCTTGGAACAGGCCCTCCAAAATGAACACCGGGTCTTTGGGCATGCCGATGTCGATTTTGTAAATGCTGCTGCCAAACAGGGTTTGGCCCAGGCCTTCCAAGAAATAGGCAATGCCCAAAGTGGCCATCAGCAAGGTGGCGCCTTCTTGGTTCACCAAATGGCGCAGCACCAAATACTCGACCGCCCAGGCCACCACAAACATGACCACGGCAGCCATGGCAAAGGCCAAGACATTGGCCAGCCACAGGCTGTCCAGGCCGGTCCACAGAGGGATCCATTCGGAGAATCGCGCCATCGACAACGCGCCAAACAGCACCATGGCGCCCTGCGCGAAATTGAACACGCCCGAGGCTTTGAAAATGAGCACAAAGCCCAAAGCCACCAGCGAATACAGCATGCCCGCCATCAGGCCGCCGAGCAATGTTTCCAGAAAAAATGCCATCTTTAAATCCTTGTGCTTGCGCTCTCGGCGCTCAGTGTGAGGTGCCCAGATAGGCACTGATCACTTCTTCGTTGTTGCGCACTTCTTCGGGTGAGCCATCGCCAATTTTCTTGCCGTAATCCAGCACCACCACGCGGTCGGAAATGTCCATCACCACGCCCATGTCGTGTTCGATCAACACCACGGTGGTGCCGAACTCGTCGTTCACGTCCAGGATGAAACGGCACATGTCCTGTTTTTCTTCCAGGTTCATACCGGCCATGGGTTCGTCCAGCAGCAGCACCTGGGGCTCCATGGCCAAAGCGCGGCCCAAATCGACGCGCTTTTGCAAACCGTAAGGCAGTTGGCCGACCGGGGTTTTGCGGAAAGCTTGGATCTCCAAAAAGTCGATGATGTGCTCGACTTTTTCGCGGTGTTCCTCTTCTTCGCGCTGCGCCGGTCCAATGCGCAGGGCCTGCAACAAGATATTGCTTTTGATTTTCAGGTTGCGGCCCGACATGATGTTGTCGATCACGCTCATGCCTTTGAACAAGGCCAAGTTCTGGAAGGTGCGGCCAATGCCCATCTCGGCCACTTGGCGGCTGTTCATGTGGTCAAAGGTTTGACCGCGGAAGGTGATGGAGCCCTCTTGCGGGGTGTACACGCCGTTGATGCAGTTGAGCATCGAGCTCTTGCCCGCGCCGTTGGGGCCAATGATGGCGCGCACCTCGTGCTCACGCACATTGAACGAGATGTCGGTCAGCGCCTTCACGCCGCCAAACCGCAAGCTGATGTTTTTGACGTCCAAAATGACGTCGCCAATTTTCTTGGTCATGCTACCGCCTTCACCGGTGTGAATGTCTTGGCATCCGAAATTTGCAGCGTCGCACTCACGCTGCCTGTGCGGCCGTCTTCGAACTTGACGACCGTCTCAATGAACTGCTCGGTCTTGCCTTCGTACAGGCCGTCGACCAAGGGTTTGTATTTGTCGGCAATGAAGCCACGGCGCACCTTGTTGGTCCGGGTCAACTCGCCGTCGTCCGCGTCCAGCTCTTTGTGCAAGACCAAGAAGCGCGAGACCTGGCTGCCCGCCAGCAAATCGTCTTGCGCCAAATCGGCGTTGACCTTTTCCACGCATTCTTTGATCAGCTGGTACACCTCGGGCTTTTGCGCCAAGTCGGTGTAGCCGGCGTAAGGCAGGTTGCGGCGTTCGGCCCAGTTGCCCACCGCATCAAAGTCGATGTTGATCATCACGCAGACCTTTTCGCGGCCATCGCCGTAAGCCACCACTTCTTTGATGTGCGGGAAGAACTTGAGTTTGTTCTCGACGTACTTGGGCGCGAACATGGCGCCGTCGTTGGCACCGCCCTGGATGCGGCCCACGTCTTTGACGCGGTCGATGATCTTCAGGTGACCGTGCGAATCCAAGAAACCCGCGTCGCTGGTGTGGTACCAGCCATCGGCCGTGAGCACCTCGGCCGTAGCGGCGGGGTTTTTGTAATATTCCTTGAGCAAGCCGGGAGACTTGACCAGGATTTCGCCGTTGTCGGCAACCTTGATTTCCACGCCCTTGCAAGGCACGCCCACCGTGTCGGCGCGGGCTTCGTGGTCCGGCTGCAGGCAGACAAACACGGCTGTTTCGGTCGAACCGTACAACTGTTTGATGTTCACACCGATCGAGCGGAAAAAGGTGAACAGGTCCGGGCCGATCGCTTCACCGGCGGTGTAGGCCACACGCACCCGGCTGAAACCCATGTTGTTGCGCAATGGGCCATACACCATCAAGTTGCCCAGCGCGTACTGCATGCGGTCCCACAGCCCCACAGACTGACCGTCCATCAAGGCGGGGCCCACTTTTTTCGCCACCTCCATGAAGTGATGGAACATGCCACGCTTGAGCGCACCTGCATCTTCCATGCGAATCATCACGCTGGTGAGCATGCCTTCAAACACGCGCGGTGGCGCGAAGTAGTATGTGGGGCCAATTTCCTTCATGTCGATGCTGATCGTCGCCGCCGACTCGGGGCAATTGACCACATAACCGCAGGCCAGCCACTGTGCGTAGCTGAAAATGTTTTGGCCGATCCAGGCGGGTGGCATGTAGGCCAGCACGTCTTCGGCGCTGCTCAGATGGTCGAACTCGGCACCGGCGCGGGCGCGGTCAATCAAAGAGCTGTGGGTGTGCACCACGCCTTTGGGGTTGCCGGTGGTGCCCGAGGTGAAGAACATGGCGGCCACGTCGGTGCTGCTGGCTTTCTCCACTTCGTCGCCCCAAAACTGGGGGTGTTGCTGGGCGAACACCGCGCCGGCAGCGATCAGCTCTTGCAGCGAGCCCAGGCCGTCTTCGGTGTACTTGCGCAAGCCGCGCGGGTCGTCGTAAAAAATATGCGCCAGCTGCGGACATTGCTCACGCACTTCCAGCATTTTGTCGACCTGCTCTTGGTCTTCCACCACGCAAAAACGCACTTCGGCATTGGTGATGGGAAACACACACTCGGCCGCTGCAGCGTCTTGGTACAAAGGCACCGGGATCGCGCCCAACGACTGGGCCGCCAACATGGTGGCGTACAAGCGGGGGCGATTGGAGCCGACCACGATCAGGTGCTCACCGCGGTGCAGACCGGCCTGATGCAAGCCACAGGCCACAGACTCCACCAACTTGGCCAACGCGGCCCAGTCCATGGTCTGCCAAATGCCATATTCTTTTTCGCGCAAAGCGGGTGCGCTGGGGCGCTCTGCCGCGTGCTGACGCATCAATCGGGGAAACGTTGTTTGCATAACCGAGCCTGTCTCCAAAAACAGCGGACGCACACAGGTGCATCGTCAATTGAGGACGGATGCTAGGGATTAGTTTGACGCCAAGTTGTCGTTTCGCCGACAATTAAGGGAAGACCCTAGGATCAACTGACCCGAGCCTGACAAAGCCCTCCCCGCCATGAGCCACACACCCACCGTTTACCAGCGCCGCCGCGCCCCCAGCGCCACCGAGCTGCAAGAAATTCCCTGGCTGAACCTGCTGACCACGGCCGAGCGAGCGCAAGTGGAGCCGCAATTGGTGGTGAGCGATCCGCAACCGGGCGACTATGTGTGCCGCGTCGGGCGGCCGGTCACTTACTGGTTTGGCGTGGTTTCGGGCTTGTTGAAAATGAGCAGCGACAACGAAAGCGGCCAGACCATGACCTTCACCGGCGTGCCGCCCGGCGGCTGGTTCGGTGAGGGCACCGCCCTCAAACGCGAGAGCTATCGCTACAACATCCAACCGCTGCGCCCCAGCGTGGTGGCGGGGCTGCCGGTGGACACTTTCCACTGGCTGATCGACCACTCACTGGGCTTTAACCGTTTCATCATGAACCAGCTCAATGAACGGCTCGGCCAGTTCATTGCTGCGCGCGAGTTGGACCGCATGAACAACCCCGAATTGCGCCTGGCCCGGCACCTGGCCACCCTGTTCAACCCGGTGCTGTTCTCGGGTGTGGGGCAGGTGCTGCGCATCACCCAGCAAGAGTTGGCTTATTTGGTCGGCCTGTCGCGCCAGCGGGTGAACGAAGCCCTGAAAGTGCTGGAGGCCCGCCAGCTGATCCGGGTGGAATACGGCGGACTGCGGATTCTGGACTTGCATGGCCTGCGCACCAGCCAATTCATTGCCTAACCGCAGGGCGCAGCGCAGCGCAACCCGCTTGCTAAACAGGCGACAATCACAGCCTTTGACCGACCCCACGCCCTGACCATGACCCCACCCCCGGTTTTCAAACGCGCACCTCGACCTGAAGGCGCGGCCGCCACGGCCTCGCCCACGGGCACGTCTCGCTTGAACAAACGCATGGCCGAGTTGCGCATGTGCTCGCGCCGCGAGGCCGATGCCTGGATCGAACAAGGCTGGGTCAAAGTCAACGGCCAAGTGGCCAGCATGGGGCAACAGGTGAGCTTGTCGGACCGCATCACGGTGGACAAGATTGCCGAGGACAAACAGCAGCAACTGGTCACCGTGCTGATGCACAAGCCCATGGGCTATGTCAGCGGACAGGCCGAAGACGGGCACGAACCCGCGGTGACGCTGTTCAACGCCCGCAACCATTGGCAGGGCGACAACTCACGCCAGCGCTTCAACCCGGGTCAGCTGCGCGGCCTGGCCCCGGCCGGGCGACTGGACATCGATTCCACCGGCCTGTTGGTTCTGACGCAAGACGGCCGCGTGGCGCGGGAGCTGATTGGCGAAGACAGCGAAATGGAAAAAGAATACCTGGTGCGCGTGGCCTACACCGGGCACGAAAACACGGCGGCTGCGGCCCACGCTTCTGCGACGTACGGCGGCAAAGCCACCCCGCAATTGAGCAGCATCCATGAAAACGACCGGGTCAGCACCAATGTGCAGGCGGTTTTCCCGCCCTCGCAACTGGCGCGCCTGCGGCATGGCCTCAGCCTGGACGGCAAGCCGCTCAAGCCGGCGCAAGTGGAATGGCAAAACCCCGAACAACTGCGCTTTGTGCTGACCGAAGGCAAGAAGCGCCAGATCCGCCGCATGTGCGAGCAGGTTGGCCTGAAAGTGGTGGGCCTCAAGCGCATCCGCATGGGCCGCATCAGCCTGGGCGCCCTGCCGCCAGGCCAGTGGCGCTACTTGGGCGCACACGAACGCTTTTAAATTTCAACGCTTCAGGAGCCCAACATGAACACCTCTCTGACCCGCGGGGCCGCCATCGGTTTGTTGGCCGGCCTGTTGACCACAGGCAGTGCCCTGGCGCAAAGCGGCAGCGTCAACGCGATTTGCAGCACCGACCAAAGCTGGTGCGAAATGGCGGCCAAAGAGTTCACCCTGAAAACGGGCATCACGGTGAACCAAACCCGCAAAGCCACCGGCGAGGCGCTGGCGCAATTGCGCGCGGAGGCCGCCAACCCCAAGACCGACATCTGGTGGGGCGGCACGGGTGACCCGTTTTTGCAAGCCGCTGAAATCGGTTTGCTCGCGCCCTACCGGCCTGACTACCTGAACGATCTGCATGGCTGGAGCGTGCGCCAATACGCCATGACGCAAAACATGGTGGGCGGTTTTTACACCAGCGCGATCGGCTTTGGCTGGAACACCGAGTTGCTGAAAAAGAAAAAACTGCCCGAGCCCAAATGCTGGGCGGACATGATCAAACCGATCTACAAGGGCGAGGTGGAAATCTCCCACCCGGCCTCCAGCGGCACGGCCTACACCATCTTGGCCGGGTTGGTGCAACTGATGGGCGAAGACGCGGCTTTCGAGTACATGAAAGCGCTGAACAATAACGTCACCCAATACACCCGCAGCGGCACCGCCCAGGCCCCCAATGTGGCCAAAGGTGAGGTGGCGGTGGGCATCAGCTTCATCTTTGGTTTTGACGGCTGGCGGCACAACAAATACCCGGTGGCCACCACCGCGCCTTGCGAAGGCACGAGCTACGAAATTGGCGGCATTGCCATGGTCAAAGGCGCGCGCAACCCGGCCCAGGCCAAACGCTATTACGACTGGTTGATGAGCCCCGAGGGCCAAAGCATCGGCGGCAAAGCCGACAGCCTGCAAAGCCCGGCGAACAAAACCTTCAAGCCGGACCCCCGCATCCCGTCCATGGACAGCGTGCGCCTGGTCAAATACGACTTTGAAAAATACGGCAAATCGGCCGAGCGCCGCCGCCTGCTGGAGCGTTGGAGCAAAGAAGTGGGGGCGCAAGTGCGCTAAAGCGCCCCTCTTGAATTTCCCCTTGAATTCCTCGTCCACGCCCCCAACTGAGGGGCGTCGTTTTTTTTCTGACCCCTTGATTCACTGTTGATTTGATATGAGCAAACAAACCCATTCCTTCCAGGCCGAAGTGTCGCAACTGCTGCACTTGGTCACCCACTCGCTGTATTCCAACTCCGAAATTTTCCTGCGCGAGCTGGTTTCTAACGCCTCTGACGCCTGCGACAAATTGCGCTTTGAAGCGCTGAACAACACCGCCTTGTACGAAGATGCGCCCGAGCTGCAGGTGCGGCTGTCGTTTGACACGGCCGCCAAGACCTTGACCATCACCGACAACGGCATCGGCATGACGGCGCAAGAGGCGATCGACCACCTGGGCACGATCGCCAAGAGCGGCACCAAAGATTTCATGAGCAAGTTGAGTGGCGACCAAAAGTCGGATGCGCAACTGATTGGCCAGTTTGGCGTGGGCTTTTATTCGGGCTTCATCGTGGCCGACAAAATCACCGTCGACACCCGCCGCGCCGGGGTGCCGGCCGAGCAAGGGGTGCGCTGGGTGAGCGGCGGCACAGGCGACTTTGAGGTCGAGACCCTGAACCGCGCCGAGCGCGGCACCAGCGTGATCTTGCACCTGCGCGAAGAAGCGCTGGAATATGCCAACACCTGGAAGCTGAAAGAAATCGTCGGCAAATACTCCGACCACATCAGCCTGCCCATCCTGATGGAAAAGGAAGAATGGAAAGACGGCGAGCTGATCGACCCGAAAGACGAAAAAGGCGGTCGCCAACCCGGTGCCATGGTGAAGACCGGCGAGTGGGAAACCATCAACAAAGCCAGCGCACTGTGGACGCGTCCCAAGAAAGACATCACCGACGAGCAATACGCGGACTTCTACAAACAAATCAGCCGCGACTTTGAAGCCCCACTGACCTGGACCCACAACCGCGTGGAAGGCAGCACCGAATACACCCAGCTGCTGTACCTGCCCAGCAAAGCCCCACAAGACCTGTGGAACCGCGACAAAAAAGCCGGCATCAAGCTGTATGTGAAGCGCGTTTTCATCATGGACGAGGCCGAAGCCCTGATGCCCAGCTACCTGCGCTTTGTCAAAGGCGTGGTGGATTCGGCCGACCTGCCGCTGAACGTGAGCCGCGAGTTGCTGCAAGAAAGCCGTGACGTGAAAGCCATCCGCGAAGGCTGTACCAAGCGCGTGTTGTCGATGCTGGAAGACCTGGCCAAACACGACAAAGCTCCCGAAGCCGCTACCGAAGGGGCTTCCAAGGACGCAGGCGTCACCGACGTGCTCAGCGACGAAGACAAAGCCAAGCTCGGCCAATACACCCGCTTCTACACCGAGTTCGGTGCGGTGCTGAAAGAAGGCCTGGGCGAAGACTTTGCGAATCGCGAGCGCCTGCTCAAACTGCTGCGCTTTGCCTCCACCACCAGCGACACGATGAGCGTGAGTTTGGCCGACTACAAAGCCCGCATGAAAGAAGGCCAGGACGCGATGTACTACATCACCGCCGACACTTTGGCCGCCGCTAAAAACAGCCCACAACTCGAAGTGTTCAAGAAAAAAGGCATCGAAGTTTTGCTCATGACCGACCGCGTGGACGAGTGGGCGCTGAACTTTGTGCACGAGTTTGACGGCACCCCGCTGCAAAGCGTGGCCAAAGGCGCGTTCGACCTGGGCAAGCTGCAAGACGAAGAAGAAAAGAAAGCGGCCGAAACCGCTGCCGAAAGCTTCAAGCCCGTGCTGGCCAAACTCAAAGAAGCGCTCAAAGACAAAGCCGAAGACGTGCGCGTCACCAGCCGCTTGGTGGACAGCCCGGCCTGCCTGGTCGTGACCGATGACGGCATGAGCATGCAACTGGCCCGCATGCTCAAGCAAGCAGGGCAAAGCGCCCCCGAAGTCAAGCCCGTGCTGGAAGTGAACCCCGAGCACGCGCTGGTCAAAAAGCTTGACGGCTCGGTGCACTTTCACGACCTGGCCCACATCCTGTTTGACCAGGCCCTGCTGGCCGAAGGCGGCTTGCCCGCCGACCCTGCGGCCTATGTGAAACGGGTGAACGCGCTGCTGGCCTGAAGCTCAGCCAACTCAACCCCAAGCGCGGCCAACGCGCTTCCCCCCAGAGGCCCGCATGCATCGCATGGGGGCCTATTTTTTCAAGCTCACGCGGGTTGCAACAGCCCCAACACCTGCAGCGTCGGGTTCGCGCCCTGTACCACGCCGGCCACCATGTCGGCGGTCACGGCCGACAAAGTCCAGCCCAGGTGGCCGTGGCCGGTGTTGTAAAACACATTGGCTTGGCGGCCACGGCCTACGCGCGGCATCATATTGGGCAGCATCGGGCGCAGACCAGCCCATGGCACCACCGAGCGCGTGTTGATTTGCGGGAAGCACTGTTCAACCCAGTTGACCAGTGGACGAATGCGGTCGGCGCGGATGTCGCGGTTCACCCCGTTGAACTCGGCCGTCCCGGCCACGCGGAAGCGGTTCACACCCAAACGGCTGGTGACCAGCTTGGTTTCGTCGTCCAGCAAGCTGACGTTGGGCGCGCCCGCTTGGCTTTGCGCATCGTTCAGGTTCACGGTGATGGAATACCCCTTGACCGGGTAAATATTGACCCGGTCCCCCAGTTGCGCGGCCAGATCACGGCTGGCCACACCGGCGCACACCACCAGGCTGTCAAAGGTGTGCACCTCGCTGTGTCCGCCCTCTTCATGGGCGGCTGTGACCCAGGCTTGCTGGCCGTCGCTGCGCACCCCACGCACGTCCTGGCCGTAGAGAATTTTCACGCCCAGGCGCTGCGCCGCAGCGGCCAGACCGGTGGTGAAAGCATGGATGTCACCGGTCGAGTCGCTCTCGGTGAAATAGCCGCCGTGGTACCGACCGGCCAAGGTGGGCTCGATGGCCTTCATTTCTTCCGGCGTGACCGCGCGGCGCGGCAAGCCGCCCTGCGCCAGCAACTGCGACACGCGCCCGGCGTGCTCAAAGCCTTTCTTGTCACGGTAGATATGCAAGATGCCTTGTTGCTTCAGATCGAAGTCGATGCCCTCTTCTTGCGCCCAGGCCAACAAATGCTGGCGCGCCGCCACGGCCAGGCGTGCGGTTTCAATGGTGTTGCGCTCGTACTGCGGAATGGCGGCAATGAACTCGGCAAACCAAGACAACTTGTGCCAAGTGGGCCTGGGGTTGACCAGCAGCGGTGCATCGCTTTTGAGCATCCACTTCAAGCCTTTGAGGAGGGTGGACGGGTGCGTCCACACCTCGGCGTTGGAGGCGGACAACTGGCCGCCGTTGGCGAACGAGGTTTCCATCGCTGCATAGCGATGACGCTCAAACAAGGTCACCGCAAAGCCGCGTTTGGCCAGGGCGTAAGCGGTGGTCACACCCGTGATACCGCCACCAATGACTGCAATGGTTTTCATGAGACAAGAGCTTTCTAAAACGTCAAGGGATGGAGCCATCGGCCCGCAAGTCGCAGGCCGTTAGCGCCCCCTCTGTTCAGAACCTGAGAGATTCACGACGTGCGGCAGGCGCATCGCTTGCTCCTTCGGTGCACTGGCGGACGAAACGCCAGCAGCTCTTCAGAGATGGAACATGCGATCGGTCCTTTGGCCTGAGAGTTTCCGGGGCGGTTGCTCCTTCGGCGCTGCCCGCCCGCATGCGTGCGGCGGCAGTCTCTCCCGATCACATGTCGACACAAGGTCGAGGGTTTGAATTCATCCGCAGTGGGTGATCCCTTGCGCGTTCACTGGGGTTGCAAATTGATCGACTTGGCAATGGCGCGGAACTGCGCCGTGCCATCGGCATAGGCTTTGCCCACCGCTTGCAGCGACAAGGGCTTGGCCACCAACTGGCTGTTGGCTTCCAGCCCGGCATGCACGGCTGGATCGGACAAGGCGTCGGTGATCGCTTTGTGGATCACCTGCACGATGGGCTCTGGCGTGTCTTTTTTGACAAAGTACCCGGTCCAGATGGTGAAGGTGAAGTTCTTGAGCTGCTTGCTCTCGGTGATGGCCGGATAGGCTTTGACCGATTCCAGCCGCTCGCTGTTAAGCATGGCCAGCACTTTGAGCTTGCCTTGCTTTTGCAGCTCTTCATACGATTTGCCAAACGGGGCCAAGAAAATGTCCACCTGGCCACCCAGCAAATCTTGGTTGGCAGGGGCTGCGCCTTTGTACGGCACATGCGTCATGGGGATGCGGGTGACCGAAGACAGGTGCTCGCCCAGCAAATGGTAGAACGAACCTGGCCCCACGCTGGCATAGGTGATGGGGCGGCCCTGTGCGGCTTCTTTGCGCGCGTAGTCCAAAAACTCGTCCACCGTATTCACTGGCAAATCTTTGCGCGCCAAAAAGCCGATCTGCGCGGTGGCGATCATTTGCACCAGGCGGAAGTCTTCGCTCTTGAACTTGACCGCCGAAATCGCCAAAGGCGCAAGAATCAACTCGTTGGGCGAGCCTTGAAAAACAATCTGACCGTCCGATGGGGCGTTCAACACTTTTTGCGCCGCAATGGAGCCGCTGGCACCGCCCAGGTTTTCCACGATCACGGGTTGGCCCAAGTTCTTGGACAAGGTGGTGTTAACGGTGCGCGCAATCACGTCAGACAAACCGCCAGCGGGGTAAGGCACCATCAGGGTCACCGGCTTGCTGGGATAGGTCTGCGCCGAGACCGCGCCCGCCAGGAGCACGCCGCTCAACAGGGCGGCACATCGCTTGAATACATTCAACATGGCTCAACTCGCAAAAAAGTAGGGATGTCTGGATCGTAAAAAGCCCTTCCTATAATGTCCAATGCATTTTTATATGCACTCAAATAACTTTTACTCATAGACAGGAGCCGCCATGACCTTGGTTCAACTCAAGCACCTGATCGAATTGGCCAACAGCGGCTCCTTCAGCCAATCCGCCCTGAAGCTGCACCTGACGCAACCGGCGCTGAGCCGCAGCATCAAGGCCTTGGAAGACGAGTTGGGGCAGGCCCTGTTTGACCGCATCGGTCGCAAAAATGAGTTGACGCCGCTGGGCCAGCACATCGTGCAACGCGCC
>CANFYZ010000060.1 GCA_947451385.1 Comamonadaceae bacterium
GTCGCCCTCCAAGTCGTGGGTATAGCTGGCCCAGCCGTCCCCACCCTGGCGCTGGCCACCGACAGCGGTAGCAGCAACAGTGACGGGATTACCAATGTCGCCACCGTGAACCTGAGCAATCTGTTGGCCAACACCACTTGGCAGTACCAGATAGACGGTGGTACCTGGACGACCGGCACCGGCGCGTCGTTCAACCTCCTCAGTGGCACGCACACCTATGCCGCGCATCAGACCGATCAGTCTGGCAACGTCGGCTTTGACACGGCCACCTTCACCTACACGTTGGACACCACAGCGCCCAGCGCGACCATTGCCGATACCACCGCCAGCGTGGTCACCTCCGGCTATGCCCACTTCACCTTCACCTTCAATGAAACGGTGGCGGGTTTCACCTCGTCCGATATCACGGCAAGCGTCGGCGCCTTAGGAACTTTGACTGGCTCGGGCGCCAGTTATGCCATGGACATCACGCCCCCAATGGGGTCGGGCAACATGGTCGTGGGTATCACCACCGGCAGCTTCACCGATGTGGCGGGCAACGTGAACAGCGTGGCGACGGCCTTCGATGTTCAGTCCTACAACATGCTGAGCCAAGCAGGTCAGGCGGTGGTTAATTTGGCAGGCAGCGGCAAACTGATTGCCCCCATCGAGGTGGAGGGCAAGTGGTATTACTTCTGGGACCGCAATGGCGATGGCACTACATCTGCTTCGGATCTGACCACCCATGATGTACTGGATGCGATCTTTAACCACGACATCAACGGGGTGACGAACACCACCGTGGCCAATGCGGATGGATTGTTTGGCACCACCGACGTTTACCGCTATGGCACGCTCAACGGCGTGCAGTTGGCGCTCCCAACTTTGGGGGCAAACTACCCGGGTAACCAGTGGATGCCTGGCACCAGTGCCAGTGGGGCGGGCACAACGACCAACGCAACGTACAACGATTTGCTGGCAGTTTGGGACGCATTGAACGGGACAGGTACTGGAAGCAATATTGCAGGGACGCCTACGGGTTGGCAAGCATCCTCCTATTTGACTTCCACCCCATCGGGTACTGGGCACGTCTACATTTCTACCTTCAATGGTTTGGTCAATGTCAGCTTGGACAACGGCAACAATGGATCCTCCTTCGTCGCCTTGCAAATTCTCTGACGCGTTTGCTTTTTCTCAGGCGGCGTCACGGCGCTCGTTCACGGGTTGGGCGACGCGGTCCACTGAGACAGCGCCTGCAGCCGCGCCGCCTGAATGCGTTCCCCCACGGCCGGGCCGGTCAGGCCTTCGGCCTGGGCTTGCGCGGCAATCGGCGCGGTGGGCACGGCCAGCACCTGGGTCAAGGCGTCGCTCAATCGCTGGCGTTGCGGGTAGGGCGCGTCTTGCAGACCCCAGCGGCCACGCGCATCGCATTCGCAGGCCCAGAGTACGGCTTGCATGCGGTCGGGTTGGCGCAGCGCGTCGCAGCGCAGCAACAGGCGCAGGACGGCAGCGGCGTTGAACTCACCGCTGCGGTGGATGTTGCCGTGTTCACGCGCCACCACCTCGGCCAGTTCTCGGCAGTCCACCGGCATGCGCAGGCGCTCGGCCAGGCCTTGCAGCAAGCGCACGCTGCGTTGTTCATGGCCGATATGGCGCGGCAACAGATCGGCCGGCGTGTTGCCTTTGCCCAGGTCATGGCACAGGCAGGCCACGCGCACGGCCAGGGGTTGCTGCAGTTGTGCACTCATGTCGAGCACCAGCATCAGGTGCGCGCCGGTGTCGATCTCGGGGTGGTATTCAGGCCGCTGGGGCACGCCCCACAGGCGGTCTACTTCGGGCAGCAACACCTTGAGGGCGCCGCACGCGCGCAGCACTTCCAACATGCGCGATGGCTTGGCGCCCATCAGGCCACGCGCCAGCTCTTGCCAGACGCGCTCCGGCACCAGGTGGTCCACCTCGCCGTCCAGCACCATCTCGCGCATAAGTTCCATGGTTTCGGGGGCGACGCTGAAGTCAGGAAAACGCGCCGCAAAGCGCGCCACACGCATGATGCGCACCGGGTCTTCTCTGAACGCCGGAGTCACATGGCGCAGCACTTGGCGCTGTAAATCTTGGAGCCCACCATACGGGTCATGCAGATGCGGCTTGAGTTGCTCGGCCGAGGGTGCGTCGGACATCCAAACTTGGGCCACCGCCATGGCGTTGACGGTCAGGTCGCGGCGGGCCAGATCTTCGTCCAGCGTGACCTCGGGCGAAGCGTGCACCGCAAAGCCTTTGTAGCCGCGCGCGGTTTTGCGCTCGGTGCGGGCCAGCGCGTACTCTTGTCGCGTGACCGGGTGCAGAAACACTGGAAAATCTTTGCCCACCGGCAGATAACCCTGCGCTGCCATCTGCTCGGGCGTGCTGCCGACCACGACCCAGTCACGGTCTTTGACCGGCAGGCCCAACAAGGCATCGCGAATGGCACCGCCAACGGCAAAAATCTGTTCGGTCATGGGCGGGGTTTCAAGGGTGCAAGCGAAACGGCTCTTCAAAATCAATAAAGTCTTTTTCGGCCAATGCGTCGTCGATCCAAGCCTTGACGCCGGGCAGGGCGCAGACCCGGTCCATGTAGGCCTGCACCTCGGTCGGTACCGGCAGGGCATAGGTTTTTAGGCGCATCACCACCGGGGCAAAGTAGGCGTCGGCAATGCTGAAGTCGCCAAACAACATGGGGCCGCCATGTTCGGCCAGCAAGCTGCTCCACAAAGTAGTGATGCGCTGCAAATCGGTGCGCACGGCGGCTTGGTCGCGCAAGGCCAGTGCGCCCACTTCGGGCAGGTGCGCCTCAATGTTCATGGGGCAGGCGCTGCGCAGGCCGCTGAAGCCGCTGTGCATTTCGGCGCAGACGCTGCGTGCGCGGGCACGCGCTTGCGGGTGGGTGGGCCACAGATTTTTTTCAGGAAAGGCTTCAGCCACGTATTCGGCAATGGCCAGGGTGTCCCACACCGCGAAACCGTTGTGCACCAGCACCGGTACTTTGCCCACGGGGGTGATGTCTTTCAGGCCGGTTTTGAATTTCGAGGCGCTGTCAAAACTGTCAAAGCGCAGCATGACTTCTTCAAACGCAATGCCCGCCTGGCGCAGCAACACCCCAGGCCGCATGGACCATGAAGAATAGTTTTTGTTGCCGATGTAAAGCTTGAGCATGGGGGTCCCTGGTCTGTGTTTTTTTAGACCTCACATGATAGGGCAGGCGGTCAGCGCTTCCGCCTCTGCTCAGGCTGACCCGCTGGGGCTCAGCGTCCGGCGGTTTGACGGAAGCGATTCAGTCCGCTGCGAGGCCCGCGTGAACCCAAATAACCAGGGGCGATGCCCGCCAGCGCAGCAGGCTGAATGTGCAGCGCCTGCAAACCCGGCTGCTGCAATGTGGCCACGTTGTCCACTTTCATGGAGCGCAGGTTGTCGCGGCTCATGAGCGGTTGGCCAGGGGCCAGCTCCATCATGGCGGCTTGCAGCCAGCCCAAGGCGTAGGGAATGCCGAAGACGGGGCGGCCTTGGCCGTGGTTCACACCGGCCCAGCGCCCGGCGCTTTGCACCAACTGCGCCAAGGTGAACACGTCGGGGCCACAAATTTCATAGGTCTGGTCCACGGTGTCAAAGTGTTGCAGGCAATGCACCACGGCCTGCGCCACATCGCCCACCCACACAGGTTGGAAGCGGGTGTCGGCTCCGGCCAGCGGAATGAACGGGAACAGCGCTTGCAGTTGCGCAAAGACATTCATGAACTGGTCTTGGGCGCCAAAGATCACGCTGGGCCGCAGCACCGTCAGGTCCAGCCCGGCGCTGTGCAGCACCGACTCGCCACCGGCTTTGCTGCGTTGGTAGAGCGAAGGCCCATCGGTGGCCGCACCCAGGGCACTGATGTGCACCAAGCGGCGTACCCCGGTCTGCGTACAAGCACGTGCAATGGTGCGCGCCAATTGCACATGCGCTTGTTGAAACGCGGCGGCACTGCCATGCAAGATGGCCACCAAATTCACCACGGCGTCATGGCCTTGCATCAGTTGCTGGAGCTGCACCGGGTCATGGATGTCGGCCTCAATCACGGTGAGTCCGGGCAGACTTTGCACAGCGGCGGCACGCGTGGCTCGGCGCGTGGGTACCGTCATGTGGACACCCAGGCGGGCCAGTTGCTCGCACACATGGCGACCGACAAAGCCGGTGCCACCCAAAATCAAAACACGCGTATTTCTGTTCATGCTTGCGCCAAGCCTTGCACAGCTTGCCGCATGGCGTCTTGGGCTTGCGCCAAGATTTGGCTGCGCCAGGCATCGGTGTCGGTGTAAAAAGCGTCCATCAGGTCTTGTTTGATTTGCGCTTTTTGCGCTGCCGGGGCTTCGGGGTGCTTGTGCAGCCAGTGGTCGGCACGCAGCGCCATCATGACCTGCTCCATCGGTTGCGTTCCGTATTCCATGGCCAAGCCGGTGTACTCGGCTTGCGGACATTCTTGGTAGGCCGAGATCCACATCAGACCGGTGAGAAAGGCCGAGGTGGAGCTGCCGTCGTAAATCGAAGTGACGTTGGCACCCCACCAGGCGCGGGCGCGCTGCAGGGCGGCGGCATCGTCGGCGCAAGCAAAAATGCGTTCACCCACGCCGTTGGGCCCCAAACCGGTGTGCAGGTCAATCCACGCCAGTCGCTCGGCGCGTTGGCCGTGCTGCCGCAGCACATGGCGCAGCGTCAAGTTGCTCCAGGTGGGTGCCGTGCCACCAAAAAACAGGCCATCAGGGTATTGGTGTTGGCCGCGCGTGACCGCCGCTTGCAAACCCACCATGCCGTGTTGAGCGATGAAGTCGACGGTCGCTTGTTGGTTGGCAGCGTTCGGCGGCCAGACCTCGGGCAGCAGCAGGGGTTCCACTTCGCGGTAAGCATCGTTCACTGGCAAAGGCTGGCTGAAATCTTGAAAGTTGCGATTCAAGTCCACGTTTTCATGGGTGACTCGGCGCACATGCGAGAACCCGTGCGGGTTGAGCGCATGGATGTAGAGCACCGCCACATGGTTCTCTTGGGCGGCAGCGCGCCAGGCGCTGTCTTGCAGGGCGTGCACTTGCACACCGCTGCCGCAGTAACCCTCCACGCCGTGGCAGGCACTGGAGACAATCAGCAGGTTTTTTGCATCTGCGGGGCCATCCAAAACCACATCCATGGCCAAGGCTTCACCGTCGCGCCCGGGCAAGGGGTGGGGATGCGACTCCACATGCAGACCGGCTGCATGGGCGGCTTGCAAGAATTTTTGACGGGCTTCAGAGTAGCTGGTGGAAAACGGCGAGGTCATGCGCGCGCCACCGGCCTCAGGCTTTGGCACCGGGCTGGGCTTGGGCCAACCACTGCGTGGCCAGCTCGACCCAGTAGGTGCCGCCCAAAGGGATCAGCTCGTCGTTGAAGTCGTAACTCGGGTTGTGCAAGGTGCATGGCCCACCGCCGTGGCCCATGTGGCGGTGCGTGCCATCGCCGTTGGAGATGAACACATACGCGCCTGGCTTGGCTTGCAGCATGTAGGAAAAATCTTCCGCGCCCATGGTCGGCTCTTGGGGCATGACGTGGGCCTCGCCCACGATGCCTTGCATCACCCGGCGGGCAAAGTCGGCTTCGGCCGGGCTGTTGATGGTGGGCGGGTAATTGCGGTCGAACTCGAAGGTGCATTCGGTGTCAAACGCTTCGCAGATGTTCTGCGCAATTTGCCGCATGCGGCTTTCGATCAGGTCCAGCACCTCGATGCTGAAGGTGCGCACCGTGCCTTGCAACTCACACGAGTCGGGGATCACGTTGGTGGCTTCGCCGGCGTGGATCATGGTGACCGAAATCACGCCCGCGTCCACCGGTTTTTTGTTGCGGGTGATGATGGTCTGAAAGCCCTGCACCATTTGGCAGGCCACCGGCACCGGGTCCACACCGGTGTGCGGCATGGCGGCGTGACCGCCCTTGCCACGGATGGTGATTTTGAATTCGTTGCTCGATGCCATGACCGGCCCCGCGCTGACCGCGAAGGTGCCGACCGAACCGCCAGGCCAGTTGTGCATGCCAAACACGGCTTCCATTTTGAACTGCTCAAACAAACCGTCTTTGATCATCTCGCGCGCGCCGCCGCCGCCTTCTTCGGCGGGTTGAAAGATGGCGTACACCGTGCCGTCAAAGTCGCGGTGCTTGGCCAGGTGCTGCGCCGCGGCCAGCAGCATGGCGGTGTGGCCGTCGTGGCCGCAAGCGTGCATCTTGCCTTGGTGTTTGCTGGCATGTGCAAAGGTGTTGAACTCTTGCATCGGCAGCGCGTCGATGTCGGCGCGCAGACCGATGCCACGGCCGCAGGCCCCGCCATCCCGCCCGTGGATGATGCCGACCACGCCGGTCGTGCCCATGCCGCGGTGGATCGGGATGCCCCAGTCCGTCAACTGCTTGGCCACCACGTCGGCGGTGCGGACTTCTTCAAAGCACAGCTCGGGGTGGGCGTGAATGTCTTTGCGAATGGCGGCAATGCCGGCCGCGTCGGCGAGGATGGAGTCATTGAGTTTCATGCCTACAGTCTAGCCAGACTCGTGCCAAGTTGCCATCTCCCTGCTGCGCGTAGGGGACAAATTTCTGCTTCCGCTGAGGTTTGGCCGCTGAACCCCCCCGTTTGGGGCGCGGATGACCGAGAATGTTCTCTTCGCAGCGACTCAGCTTGAACCTCATGCCGACATTGCCAGCCCACCCCACGACCCCAGCTCACGCCCCAGCAAGCGCTGCAGCGCAGCCCCCAACACAGTCAAATGCCCCAGGCACAGTTCTGGTTCGGGGCGCTTGCCCGCACGACTGCCCGGACACCTGTGCCCTGCTGACCACGGTGCAGGACGGCCGCGCCACCCGGGTGCAAGGCAACCCCGCGCACCGCCCGACCGACGGGGTGCTGTGCACCAAAGTCTCGCGCTACGCCGAGCGCACCTACCACCCGGATCGCCTGCTGACCCCTTTAAAACGCAGCAGCCCCAAAGGCGCGGGCCAGTTTGTGCCGGTGAGTTGGGACGAGGCTTTGGACGACATTGCGGCGCAACTCCAGAACATAGCGGCGCAGAACCCCGAGGCCGTTTTGCCCTACAGCTACGCCGGCACCATGGGCCAGGTGCAGGGTGAGGCCATGGCGGGGCGGTTTTTCCACCGGCTGGGCGCGTCTTTGCTGGACCGCACCATCTGCGCCTCGGCAGGGGCGGAGGCGCTGACGCAGACCTTGGGCAACAAGGTGGGCATGAAGGTGGAATTTTTTGCCGAATCCAAGCTGATCTTGATCTGGGGCAGCAACTCGATCGGCAGCAATTTGCATTTTTGGCGCCTCGCCCAAGAGGCCAAGCGGCAAGGGGCCAAGCTGGTCTGCATCGACCCGCGTAAAAGTGAAACCGCTGAAAAATGCCAGGTGCATTTGGCCCTGCGCCCCGGCACCGACGCGGCGCTGGCCCTGGCGTTGATGCACGAGTTGATCGTGCACGACTGGCTGGACCACGACTACATTGCCCAATACACCAGCGGCTGGGAGGCGCTGCGCGAGCGCGCCCTGCAATGGCCGCCCGAGCGCGCCGCCCAGGTGTGTGGCCTGACAGTGGCGCAGATCACCGACCTGGCGCGCGACTGGGGCAACACACAGCCCGCGGCGATCCGCTTGAACTACGGCATGCAGCGCGTGCGCGGCGGCGGCAACGCGGTGCGGGCGATCGCTTGTTTGCCCGCCCTCACAGGCGCTTGGCGGCACCGCGCAGGCGGGGTCTTGCTCAGCAGTTCAGGGCATTTTCCGGTGCAGCGGGCGGCGCTGCAGCGGCCCGATTTGCTCGGCGTGCGCCAGCCCCGCACCCTCAACATGAGCACCATCGGTGACGATTTGTTGCGCCCCGCCTCGGCCGGCTTTGGCCCGGCCATTCAAGCGCTGGTGGTGTACAACAGCAACCCGGTGGCGGTGGCGCCAGAGTCCAGCAAGGTGGTTCAGGGCTTTGCTCGCGAAGACCTGTTCACCGTGGTGCTGGAGCATTTTCAGACCGACACCGCCGATTACGCCGACTACATCTTGCCCGCCACCACCCAGCTGGAGCATTGGGACATTCACACCAGCTACGGCCACACCGATGTGCTCTTGAACCGCCCCGCCATCGCCCCCCTGGGGCAAGCGCGCAGCAACACCGACATCTTCAGAGCGCTGGCCGCACGCATGGGTTTTGACGAACCCTGTTTTGCGGACGATGACCTGACCTTGTGCCAAACCGCGTTACAGGGGCAAATCGATTTTTTGCAACTGCTGGAACACGGCTTTGCGTCTTTGCCCCTGCCGGACGCGCCTTTTGCCCAAGGCGGCTTTCCCACCGCGTCAGGGCGCTGTGAGTTTGTCAGCCCGCGCTTGGTGGCCATGGGGCAAGACGGCTTGCCTGACCATCTGCCCAATTACGAGGTGCCTGCCGACGGCGACCGCTATCCGCTGGCCATGATTTCGCCGCCCGCGCGCAACTTTTTGAATTCCAGCTTCGTCAACGTCACCAGTTTGCGCGCGGTCGAAGTCGAGCCGGTGCTGGAAATACACGCCCAAGATGCCCAGGCGCGCGGCATCGCCAGCGGCGAGGTGGTCAAGGTCTTCAACGACCGGGGCGAGTACCACTGCAAAGCCCAAGTGAGCGACCGGGCCCGGCCCGGCGTGGTGCATGGCCTGGGCATTTGGTGGCGCAAGTTCGGTTTGAACGGCACCAATGTGAACCAGCTGACCAGCCAGCACCTGACCGACATGGGCCGTGCGCCGGTGTTCTACGATTGCGCCGTGCAAGTGGCGCGCCTCAGTGAGACGCCCCATGGCTGATATCGACATCCAACGCGACCACGGCCTGGATTGGGCGGGGGCGCAAGATTTAGCCCGGACTTGGCAAGCCCAGGCCGAGAGCGATTGGGGCATGCGCTGCGTCTACACCCCTGGCGATGGCGCAGACCGCGTGACTTTTGAGCGACCCGGCGCGCAAGGACTGCTGCGGGTGGATGCGCAGCAGTTTGCGCTGCAGATCAAACTGGGTTTTTTGCTGCGCGCCTACAAAAGCCAAATCGCTGAAAAAATCAACCGCAACTTGGACGAGGCACTGACCCGCTTGCGTTGACCCGCTTGCGCTGAAAGCGCAGGCCAGTCTCTCGCCCTTCAAGGCAAGTCCGGATAGTTCTCCACCGCGTTGGCCGCCCTGGGGCCCACGCTGCCCAAGCGCGCTTTGAGCGATTGCGTTTGTCCGGTCAGCACCGCGGCGTAATTGGTGGTGTTGGACAGCACTTTTTTGACGTAGTCACGGGTTTCTTGGAACGGGATGTTTTCGGCCCAAATCGCCGCCTCCAGCACCGGGCCGTTGCGCCAACTGCGCGGGCGGCTGGGGCCGGCGTTGTAGGCGGCCGCGGCCATGGGCATGGAGCCACCAAAGTCGTCCAGCACCAGTTTGAGGTAACCCGTGCCGATGGCGACGTTGACTTCATGGTCGTTCAGTTGCTCCACCGTGAAATTCGCCAGGCCAATTTTTTTCGCCGTCCATTTGGCGGTGGCGGGCATCACCTGCATCAGGCCGGAGGCACCCACGCCAGAGCGGGCATCGGTGACAAAGCGGCTTTCTTGGCGGATCAGGCCGTACACAAAAGCCGGGTCCAGGCCCACAGCTTTGGCTTTGCGCAGCACCGTGTCGCGCAGCGGGGTCGGAAAGCGCTGCTCCATGTCGATGGCGCTGGGGGTGCGGTCGCTGGTGTTGATGCAGCGGTCCCACACCTGGCGCTGGCAGGCCAGGTCGGCGGCGGCCAGCAGCTCACGTTCTCCCATGCCGCCGGGCGTGTGCAGATTGGTGGTGTAGTTCCATTCGCGGTTACCTTCGCTGCGCAGGCCCATGCCGATGGCGTACAAGCCCCGCTGCAAGCCGGCGTTGGCACTGGCGGCGGATTTTTCAGCCAGGGTCAAAGGGCTGGGTTTGGCGGGCAGGGCAATGCTTTGGCCGGTCTCCTCTAGGGCCAACTGTTCGTAAAAGCCGCGCACGCTGGCGATGGCGCGCAGCGACTGCAGCGCGGCCTGGCGTTGCGCATCGCTCGGGTTGCTGGCCAAGGTGGCACGGGCGCGCCAATAGACCCAGACCGGCTCGGCGCTGCTCTCTTGCATCGCGTCAATCGCTTGCGCCACGGTTTTCCAGTCGCCTTGGTGCAGGGCGGTGCGCACCTTCCAGCCCAGCATGTCGTCGTTCAGGTCGGCATCGCGCGTGACTTTGGCAAAGTACTCGCCCGCGTTGTCCTGCAGCTTGAACGCGGCTTGTTTGCCAATCGCGGCCCAGGTCCAATTGCGCTCTTCTTTGCTGAGAAACAGGCCCCAGCGTTTCTGCAGTTGCTCGGCCGCCAAGTCGGGTTGGGTGGCGGCAATCCGGATCAAGGCCAGCACCGACAATTCTTTGCGTTTGGTGGTGATGGCCATTAACCGTTTGTTCAGAAATTTGATCGGATCGGCCTGGATCAACACCACTTGGCCGCCCACATCTTTGGCTTCGATCTCGACCGCCAATTGCGCCGCGCGCGGGCGGCTGTTTTCCATGGCGATGCGGGCTTTGCGCCACAGGTCCAGACCGTCAATTTTGCGCGCCGCATGCAAGCGCTCGGCGGCGTAGTTGCAGCCGTCGTCCGCTTCTTTTTGCGTGTACCACAGGCGTTTGAATTCGCTCACGGTGTCGGGCGAGCCCGTGGCCACCTCGGCGGCCAAGGCGTAGCAACGCACCTCTTTGTCGTCTCGCATCCGGTAGCGCGGGTATTCGGCGGCAAAGGTCGCCCAATCTCGCCGCTTGCCCAGCATTTGCAGCCACTCGGTGCGCAAGCGGTCCTCTTGGTAAGTGCCGGCATAGCGGCCGACAAAGTCTTGGATCTCGCTCAGGCTGGCCGAATCCAGCCGGGCGCGCAACTCCCAGTAAGCGGCCCAGGGCTCGAGCACGTGGCCGCGCGCTTGCGGCAAAAGCGCGCTCAAACGGGCTTTGTCGTTTTTGCGAAAGGCTTGCTGCATCTCGCTGATCACCGCGTCTTCGGCCTTGACGGGGGCGGTGGTTTGGGCGGTCACGGGCAGCGAAAATACCCAGCTCAGGGCCAGTGCGGCCAGCGGTGTCAAAATCTGAGGGAATTGCATAGGTTGATTATGGACAGATCAGACGCGAAAAAACGCCTCCGGGCCGAGTTGCTCCAGGCTCGCCAACAGATGCCCGACCGCCAGGCCCGGGTCGATGCGCTGCAACGCGTGATGCGCATTTGGCTGGTGGGGCGCCCGGACACGGTGATTGGCGCTTACTGGCCGATCAAAGGCGAGTTCGACCCCTTGCCCGCTTTGCACCGCTGGAAAGAAGACGGCGAGCTGCAAGGCAACGCGCAGCGACTGCGGATTGGCTTGCCGGTGGTGAACAAAGAGCACAAGACCTTGACCTTCCATGCCTGGTACCCTGGTTGCCCGATGGAAGAAGACGCCTACGGCATCCCCAAACCCAAGGACACCGAGCTGGTGGTGCCCACCTTGCTGTTTGTGCCTTGCGTGGGTTATGGCGCAGGCGGTTACCGCTTGGGCTATGGCGGCGGCTTTTACGACCGCACCCTGGCCTCGCTGCAGCCCAAGCCTTTCACCGTGGGTCTGGGTTTTACCCACGGCTATGTGGACGACTTGGAGCCCGAGCCACACGACCAGCCCTTGGAAGCCATCTTGAACGACAACGGCGTGGTTTGGCCGGTTTAACGGTTGGAGGGCGCCGCTTTGCCGGCTTGGAAACCAGCGAAGCCCTGTTGCGGGCCGATTCTGAACCAATAGGCAGACAGGCCCAGAGCCAAAAAAATCAGCAACAAAGCCAAGCCGACCAGCAAAGACGTGATTTCGGTGTCGCGCTTCTCCAGCGTAAATTGCGTCGACAGGTGTTTGTAGACTTGCTTCAAGTCGTCGGCAGAGCCGGCTTTGAAATAGTCGGCTTCGGTGATTTTGGCCACGCCTTTGAGCGCCTCTTCGTCCACTTGGGTAAAGAACGAATAGCCCTCATAGCCTGGAATGAAGCCATTGGGCGTGCCAAAACCCACGGTGTACACCCGCACGCCCAAGTCAGCGGCTTTTTGGGCGGCCGCCAAGGGGTCGGGCCCCGTGGTTCTGCGGCCATCTGAAAGTAAAACAATGGCGCCGCCTTTGTAGGAGCCGGGCACCTCTGGCTTACGCTCTGGGGCCGCCGGTTTGGCGTCCAGGCTGCGCGCTGTTCCCGCGGCATTGCCGTTGTCGCCGTAGCTGAACGGATTGGGGTTGTACAAGACCGACTCCAAGTCGATGTGGGCTTCGGGCCTCAAGGTCGACAAGGCCAGGAGCAAGCCGCTGCCGGTGGCCGTGCCCCGCTGCAATTGAAAGCGGTCAATGGCCGCCACCAACTCCTCCCGCTGGTTGGTGACATGCTGCACCACCTGGGCATTGCCCGCAAAAGAGACAATGCCCACCCGCACGTTGTCGGGCAAATCCTGCAAGAACTCTCGCGCCGCTTTTTGCGCGGCTTTGATGCGACTGGGCTCCACGTCTTCTGCCAACATGCTGCGTGAAACGTCCATGGCCATGATGAGGGTCATGTAGTCGGCCGGCAAAGTCACCCTGGCCATAGGCCGTGCGCTGGCCAGCAGCAAGACAGCCAGCGCGCAGCCAAGCAAAGCCGGGGGCACATGGCGTCGCCAAGGCGATGGCGTGCCCATGTTTTGAATGATCCAGGAGACGGCTGAAAATGCCACCGTTTGCTTGCGCTTGCGATTCAGCAACCAAAAGTAGGCCGCAATGCCCAAGGGCAAAAGCAGCAGCGACCAGAGCATGGAAGGGGATAGAAAATGCATGACCTGAAGGGTTATGGCAAGCACCATCAATTTACCATCGAAGCCTGTGTTATGGTTTTTTAATGAAGCGAGAAGCGGTTTTCAGCAAGAGCCAGCGCCCTTTGGGACCGCGCTCGCTCGCCCCTGCCGCCAACCCAGACAGCGTTGCCGTTGAATCGCCGGCGGCTCACAACGGCGAAACCCCGGCACGGCCCGTCCGGTTTTTTCAAAAGCGCTGGCGCTGGGATTTCATCGCGGTCTTCTTGTTGGGGGCGCTGATCAGCTTGCTGGGCGTTGGCTTCGGTCAGTTTTTTTGGCCTGCACGTGCGCCACTGACCCAAAAAGACATCGATGCCGCTGTGCTGCACACTTTGCAAACCAAAGAATTGCCTTCAGCCAGCGCCAAAGCCGCCGCGTCGGTTCAAGGTGCTGTGGTGCTGGTGCAAGCTTATGGGCTGGACCCCAAAAACAAGGATGCAGAAAAAGAAACCGGCGTCGGGACCGGTGTGGTGATCAAAGACGACGGCACCATCTTGACCAATTTCCATGTCATTTCGGGTGCCTTCAAGTTGAAAGTCACCTTTTTTGATGGCTCGCAGGCCCAGGCCCAGGTGGTGGCGGTGCAACCCGAAAAAGACCTGGCCGTGCTCAAACCCCAAAAAATCCCCGATGACCTGGAGCCCGCCATTTTGGGTTCCAGCCAACAACTGTTGCCGGGCGACGGCGTGGTGGCCGTGGGATTTCCTTTTGGCATTGGCCCCTCAGTGTCCTCCGGCGTGGTTTCGGGCCTGAACCGCCAGTTCCGGTCACAGGATGGCAGCCAGCCGCTTTCGGGTTTGATTCAATTTGACGCCGCGGCCAATCCCGGTAATTCTGGCGGGCCGTTGATCAATATGTCGGGTGAAGTGGTCGGCATCGTGACCGCCATCTTGAATCCGACGTCCGCCAGAACATTCATCGGCATCGGTTTTGCCACCACCATTGAAAGCGCGGGCGCCGCGGTGGGACTTCCCCCTTTTTAACTTTTCAGGAGACACGATGGTCCAGTCAAACGAAGCATGGCGTCAAGGTCATTTGACCCCATCCGACTCAGCCCCCGCCGAAGCGGCGGCCCTGATGCAGCGGGTGATGTACGAGGTCAAGCGCGTGGTGGTGGGGCAAGACGCATTTTTGGAGCGGGTGCTGATCGCGCTCTTGGCGCAAGGCCATTTGCTGATCGAGGGCGTCCCCGGCTTGGCCAAAACCTTGACGGTCAACACCCTCGCCAAAACCCTGCGTGGCACCTTCAGTCGGATTCAATTCACGCCTGATTTGTTGCCGGCCGATTTGATTGGCACCCGCGTTTTTAACCAGCAAACCAGCGAGTTCAGCACGGTCCTGGGGCCGGTCTTTGCCAACCTGCTGTTGGCCGATGAAATCAACCGCGCACCGGCCAAAGTGCAAAGTGCCTTGCTCGAAGTGATGCAAGAGCGCCAAGTCACCATTGCCGGACAGTCGCACCGGGTGCCCTCGCCATTTTTGGTGATGGCCACGCAAAACCCGATTGAAACCGAGGGCACCTACCCCTTGCCGGAGGCACAGGTCGATCGGTTCATGATGAAGGTGCTGATCGATTACCCCAGCGAAGACGATGAATTTGTGATTGTGCAACGCGTGATTGCCGGTGGCGCCCAGGTCACGGGGGTGTTGAATTCAGAGCAATTGCAGGTCCTCCAAGCGCAATGCCGCCGCTGCTATGTGGACCCCAGTCTGGTGCATTACGCGGTGAAGCTGATCTCCGCCACACGGTTCCCAGAGCGCTATGGCCTGGAGTCGATCAAGGCATTTTTGAGTTTCGGCGCCAGCCCGCGGGCCAGCATCGGTTTGATCGAAGGCGCGCGTGCCTTGGCCTTGCTGCGGGGCCGCGACTATGCCTTGCCAGAAGACGTGGCCGATTTGGTGCCGGACGTGCTCAGACACCGATTGGTGCTGACGTACACCGCTTTGGCGCAAGGGCAAACCGCCGAGACCTTGATTCAAGCCGTCATGAAAGCCGTCCCGATGCCAGACAAACCCCTGGAATCGCATGTCCGTTGAGGCTTTGCTGAAGCAGTTGGAGTGGACGGTTCTGCGTCGACTCGATGGCTTGCTGCAAGGTGATCACAAGACCTTGTTCAGAGGCTCGGGTCTGGAGTTGGCCGATTTGCGCGAGTACCAAGCCCACGACGATGTCCGTCACATTGACTGGAACGTCACCGCCCGCATGCAAACGCCGTATGTGCGCGAGCACCAAGAAGACCGTGAAATCAGTGCCTGGTTTTTGCTGGACCTGAGTGGCTCCATGGATTTCGGCAGCGCCGGTCGCAGCAAGCGCGCGGTCATGCTGGATTTTGTGGGGGTGATGGCCAAGTTGCTGATGCAAAGGGGCAACCGCATTGGCGCCTTGATTTTGAGCCCCGCGCAGCCCTCGGGTTTGCAACACATTCCGGCAAGAATGGGCCGAAGGCACTTGTTGCATTTGATGCACACGGTGCAAAGCGTGCCCCATGCCGTGGCACCCCACCAAAGCGACTTGAGCCATTGGCTCGCCAGTGCCAATGGCCTGCTCAAGCGACGAGCCAGTGTTTTTGTGATTTCAGACTTTCTGGGTCCCACCAACTGGGCTGCCGAAATGGGCGCCTTGGGGCGTCGACATGACGCTGTCGCGGTTCGGCTTTTTGATCCGGTGGAGATGCGCCTGCCGAACGCCGGTCTGATGATGTTGCAAGACTCTGAAACCTCAGAGCAGTTGCTGTTGGACACGGCCGACCCGCAATTCCGCCGCCGTTATGCGGACATGGTGGCCGAGCGTGAACAGCGAGTGCAAACCACTTTTGCGCAATCCGGCGTTGACGGCTTGGAGCTGTCCACCGACGAGGATTTGGCAGAAGCGGTGATTCGATTCTCGGAACTCAGAAAACGGAGAATGTGGCGTGCCTGATCTGAGTTCCATCAGTTTCTTGTGGCCCTGGCTCTTGTTCTCTGGGACGGCTGTGCCCCTGATCGCCGTGACCTTTGCTTACCGAACCCGGCGCATGCCGCCGCTGGTTTTGTGTTTGGGGTTGATGCTGCTGTGCGTCGCCCTGGCCAGGCCGCAGGCGGTGCTGATGGCGCCTTTGCGTGAGGCCACCGTCATGCTCGTTCTCGACACCTCGGGCAGCATGCGGGCCACCGATTTAAAACCCTCCCGCATAGAAGCGGCGCAAAACGCGGCCCGCCAATTCATTGAAGGCAAACCGGCCCAGCTGCGGGTCGGCCTGGTGACCGTGGCCGGCACGGCTGCGCTGGCGCAAGCACCCACCGAAGAAAGAGACGCCTTGTTCAAAGCGCTGGAATCGTTGCCGCTGCAATACGGCTCGGCCCTGGGCACAGGCGTGCTGATTTCGCTGGAAGCCCTGCTGCCCGGCGCGGGGATTGATGCGCAAAAAATCATCAACGAAGCCTCTGAACCCGGGGCGGCCAAAAAAGCCGAATCCGCCGGCCGGTCCCTGGACGCGCCCAAAGCCGCCAAAGAAGCTTCTGGCAGCCGGGGCCGCAACACCGCCATCGTCTTGATGAGTGATGGGCAAAGCAATATGGGCCCAGACCTCCTCAAAATGGCCGAGCTGGCGGCCACCCATGAAGTGAAGGTCTACACCGTCGGCATTGGGACGCTGGAAGGCGATGTGGTGCGCATGCAAGGTCGGTCCATGCGCGTGAAACTCGAAGAGGAGGCCTTGAAAAAAGTGGCCACCCTCACCCAAGGCGAGTATTTCCGGGCCGACAGCGCTGAAGGGTTGTTGGCGGTTTACGACAAGCTCGGCTACCGCTTGCGCTTTGAAAAGCGGGCGATGAGTGAAATCTCTGCCTCCGTGGCTTTGCTGGGCATGTTGCTGGTCATGTTCAGTTGCGGCCGGGCGCTGGCCAGAACGGGGCGCATCATTTAACGCCTGGCCAAGCGGTGCTGGCAGAATGCCGCCATGGCCCGACCCAAATCCGCAACCCACGACATCAAGCGCGACGCCATTTTGGACATTGCCGCGCAGTGTTTTGCCAGCCGCAGCTACCCCGCCGCCAGCATGAACGAGATCGCCACCGCGTGCGGCACCTCCAAAGCGCGGCTGTACCACTACTACGGCAGCAAAGAAGCGATTCTTTTTGACCTGATGGACCGCTACACCCAGCGGTTGCTGACCTTGATTGCCCAAACCGAGGCCCACGCCCAGCGGCGCAATCTGAACGACCGCGACGCTTTGCATGAGCTGATTCGGACGTTTTTGCAAGAATACGAAAGCTCGGCCACGCGCCATGTGGCCTTGCTCAACGACACCCAGTTTTTGAGCGACACGCCCGACCCGGCGCTGGGCGGCGCGGGCGGCCTGTCGCCGCGCGAGCTGATCTTGAACCGCCAGCGCGACGTGGTGGCCGCAGTAACCCGCGCACTGAAACGCGCCTACCCCGAGCGCCTGAACCCCGCCAACCAAACCGCGGTGACCATGATGCTGTTTGGCATGATCAACTGGACCTTCACCTGGCTGCGCCCCGGCGGGCCGCTCAGCTATGTGGCTTTTGCCGACGAGGTGATTCAGCTCTTGGAGCAAGGCCTGGCTTGAGTGGCGACGGCCGCAGTAATTTACCGATGCGTAATTCGTTACGATTAGGTAAAATTTCTTTTTTGACAGACACAGCGGAGACCCCCATGACCCAAGCCCCCACCAAGGCGTTTGCCTCGCAAGCCGATCTGGCCGACAAAAAGATCACATTCGAGCAACTCAGCCAGCACTGCTGGGCTTACACCGCCGAAGGTGACCCGAACTCGGGCGTGATCATTGGCGACAAATTCATCATGGTCAGCGACGCCACGGCCACCCCGGCCATGGCCAAGGACTTGATTGCGCAAATCCGCAAGATCAGCGACAAGCCGATCAAATACGTTTTGTTGACGCATTACCACGCGGTGCGCGTGCTCGGCGCCAGCGCCTATGCCGCCGAAGGTGCGACCGAAGTGATTGCCAGCCAAGGCACTTACGAGCTGATTGTGGAGCGCGGCGCGCAAGACATGAAGAGCGAGATGGAGCGCTTTCCACGCCTGTTCCGTGGCGCTGACGAGGTGCCCGGCCTGACCTGGCCGACCATGGTCATTGGCGGCGGCGATGCCACACGAGGCGAAGTGCCCGGCAAATTGCTGGTCGACTTGGGCGGCGTGAAAGTGCAGATTTGGAGCCCCGGTTACGGCCACACCCGCGGCGACACCATTGCCTGGGTGGAAGAAGAAAAAGTGCTGTTCTCTGGCGACTTGGTGGAATACGAAGCCGGTGTCTATACCGGTGACGCGCAACTGCAAGAGTGGCCCGCCACGCTGGAGGCCCTGCGCGCCCTGAACGCCGAGGCCATCGTGCCCGGCCGCGGTGAGGCCATGAAAGGCAGCGCCAATGTGAACAAGGCCCTGGACTACACCAAGTTGTGGGTCGAGACCCTGTTCAACGCGGGCAAAGAAGCGGTGGCCGGCCACATGGACTTGAAAGCCGCCATGGCCCACACTCGCAAGAGCATGGACCCGATTTTTGGCCATGTGTTCATCTACGAGCACTGCCTGCCTTTCGATGTGACCCGCGCTTTTGACGAAGCCTCGGGCATCAAGAACCCACGCATCTGGACCGCCGAGCGGGACATGGAAATGTGGAAAGCGCTGCAAGCCTGAGTCGCGCGTTCAGCCAGGCTTCGAGCCACCCAGAGTCCCTTTCGAGGGGCTTTTTTCATGGCACCGACAAGTCTTTGAAATCGCTGGCGTAGGCGCGCAAACGCTGAATCGCTTTGAGGCGCTGCGCCGCCGTGGTGGTGTTGTGCAATTGCGCCACATTGGCACAGGCTTCTTGCTTCAGACGCAAGCGTGTTTCATGGCCAAAACCGTCTGTCGTTGAAGTCCAGCTTTGGACCATGGACTGGA
>CANFYZ010000061.1 GCA_947451385.1 Comamonadaceae bacterium
GATGGTGTCGCACTTCATGATGCCGCCGAAGATGTTGACCAAAATGCCTTTGACATTCTTGTTGGCCAGCATGATCTTGAAGGCTTCGGTCACTTTTTCGGCCGTTGCGCCGCCGCCCACGTCCAAGAAGTTGGCCGGCTCACCGCCAAACAATTTGATGGTGTCCATGGTCGCCATGGCCAAACCAGCGCCGTTGACCAAGCAACCGATGTTGCCGTCGAGCGAGATGTAGGCCAGGTCGAACTTGGAGGCTTCCACTTCGGCTGGATCTTCTTCGTCCAGGTCGCGGTAAGCCACGATTTCAGGGTGACGGAACAGGGCGTTGGCATCGAAGTTGAACTTCGCGTCCAGGGCCATGACGTTGCCTTTGCTGTCGCGGTTCAGTGGGTTGATTTCCACCAAAGAGGCATCGGTGTCCATGTAGCACTGGTAAAGCTTTTTGAAGATGTCCACTGCTTGGGCGGTGGATTCGGCGGGCATGCCAATCGCATCGGCGATTTTCTTGGCTTGCGCATCGCCCAGACCGGTCAGCGGGTCGACGAACTCGGTGACGATTTTCTCGGGTGTGGAGTGGGCTACTTCTTCGATGTCCATGCCGCCTTCGCTGGAGGCAATGAAGGCGATTTTCTGGCTGGCGCGGTCAGTGACCACCGAGACGTAATACTCTTTATGGATGTCGGCACCGTCTTCGATGTACAGACGACGAACTTTTTGACCTTCGGGGCCAGTTTGGTGGGTCTTGAGCTGCATGCCCAAGATCTCGCCGGCCAGGCGCTTGACATCGTCAATCGACTTGGCCACTTTGACGCCGCCGCCTTTGCCGCGTCCGCCCGCATGAATCTGGGCCTTGACCACCCACACCGGGCCGCCGAGCTTTTGAGCGGCTTCAACCGCCTCTTGAACCGTGAACGCAGGAATGCCACGGGGAACTGGCACACCAAATTGACGCAAGATTTCCTTGCCTTGGTACTCGTGAATCTTCATCAGGTTTCTCTCAGAGAGGTGGTTGATTTCACCAGCTTGCCGAGGAGTTCTTGTGCACTCACCTGCAAGCGCTGGACACTGCAGCCCATGACTGTATCATGCTGCAATGCACAAATCTTGTGCCTTGCGACTTACATTGACATGACGCCGGGCACCCTTTCAGGGAGAGTCACACAGGATGGCCAAACTATTTATAGACGGTGAAGCAGGCACCACAGGTTTGCAAATTCGCGAGCGTTTGGCGCTGATGCCGCAGGTGCAGGTGCTCAGCATCGATCCGGCGCGGCGCAAAGACCCCGCAGCCAAACGCGAGCTGATGGCCGCCGCCGACCTGGTGGTGTTGTGCCTGCATGACGATGCCGCCATCGAGTCGGTGGCCATGATCGACAGCCTGAGCGGCCGCAAGCCGCGCATCGTGGACGCCTCGACCGCCCACCGCTGCCACCCGGATTGGGTGTTTGGTTTTCCGGAACTGGCCCCGGGTCAGCGCGAAGCGGTGCAAAACGCCGAGCGCGTGGCCAATCCGGGCTGCTACGCCACGGGGGCCATTGCCATTTTGCGGCCCCTGGTCGATGCCGGGCTGCTGCCGCGTGATTTCCCGGTGTGTCTGCCATCGGTCAGTGGCTATTCGGGCGGCGGGCGCAGCATGATCGAAGACTACGAAGCGGGCAAAGCCCCGCTGTTCGAAGCCTACGCCCTGGGCCTGAAGCACAAACACGTGCCCGAAATCCTGCGCTACACCGGCCTGACCACGCGGCCCCTGTTTGTGCCGGCGGTGGGCAATTTCCGCCAAGGCATGCTGGTGCAACTGCCGCTGCACCTGGACCAGTTGCCGGGCCAGCCCCAAGCTGCCGACTTGCAAGCCGCGCTCAGCGCCCACTACGCCGCCAGCCACGCCGCAGGCGGCTGGGTTAGCGTGGAGCCGGCCACCGAGAACGGCAAATTGGACGCTTTGGCCCTGAACGACAGCAACAAGTTGGAAATCCGGGTGTTTGCCAACGAAGACGCGCGCCACGCGGTGGTCATCGCCCGTCTGGACAACCTGGGCAAGGGCGCCAGCGGCGCTGCGGTGCAAAATATTCAGCTGATGTTGGGGATTTAAGCGCAGCCGGGGTCGTCTTCAGCACCGCTGACCACGCGCCGCACCGCGTCGGCGCTAAAGCCGCGGGTGAGCAAAAAACGCATTTGCTTGGCGCGCGCATTCGCGTCAGCGGCGGCTTCGCCAAACTTTTTGCGCCAAACTTCGCGCGCGCGGTCCACCTCAGTTTCGCGCAAGCCCAGCAGGGCTTCGCTCACCGCCTGCGGGTCGAGCCCCTTGGCCTGCAGCTCTTGTTTGATCCGTGTCGTGCCCAGTTTGCTGGCGCGGCGGTGCACCACCGACTCCAGCACCCGCTGCTCGTTGATGAAGTCTTTGGCCTGCAAGTCATCCAAGGCTTTCGCCAACTCGCCAGGGACTTCTTCAAAAGGCCGCAGCTTGCGTTCAAGCTCTTGGCGCGAGTATTCCCGCTGCGCCAACAGACGCAGGGCGCGGCCTTTGAGTGTGGGCTGAAAACCCAAGCCCTGACGGGGCTTGGGCAGGGCTTCGGCATTCATGGCGCGCGCGGCCTTCAGGCAATGACTTCTTTGGCTTCCTTGGGCGCTTTAGGTGCTTTGGGGGCCGTTGCCTCCACAGCGGCAAGCAGCAAAGGGATGCCCAGCGACTCGCGCACCTTGTTTTCGATTTCTAACGACAAGCTGGGGTTTTCACGCAAAAACTCACGCGCGTTGTCGCGGCCTTGGCCGATTTTTTCCCCTTGGTAGGCGTACCAAGCGCCTGACTTTTCGATGACCTTGGCGGTCACGCCCATGTCAATGATCTCGCCTTGGCGGCTGATGCCTTCGCCAAACAAAATATCGAACTCGGCCGTTTTAAAGGGCGAGGCCACTTTGTTTTTCACCACTTTGACCTTGGTTTCGTTGCCAATCGCGTCGTCCCCCTTTTTAATGGTGCCGGTGCGGCGGATGTCCAAACGGACCGAGGCGTAGAACTTGAGTGCATTGCCGCCGGTGGTGGTTTCGGGCGAGCCGAACATGACGCCGATCTTCATGCGGATCTGGTTGATGAAAATCACGGTGCAGTTGGTCTTTTTGATGGTCGCGGTCAGCTTGCGCAGAGCCTGGCTCATCAAGCGGGCTTGCAGGCCGGGCAGGCTGTCGCCCATATCGCCTTCCAATTCCGCCTTGGGGGTCAGGGCGGCGACCGAGTCGATCACCACCAGGTCCACCGCGCCCGAGCGCACCAGGCTGTCGACGATTTCCAGGGCCTGCTCGCCGGTGTCGGGCTGGCTGATCAGCAGGTCTTGCAGATTCACGCCCAGGTTTTGCGCGTACTGGATGTCCAAGGCGTGCTCCGCGTCCACAAACGCACATTGACCGCCGATTTTTTGCATTTCGGCAATCACCTGCAGCGTCAAGGTGGTCTTGCCGGAGGACTCTGGGCCGTAGATCTCAATCACGCGGCCGCGGGGTAAACCGCCCACGCCCAGCGCAATGTCCAGGCCCAAAGAGCCGGTCGAGACCACCTGGATGTCCTCGATCACCTCGCCTTCGCCCAGGCGCATGATGGTGCCTTTGCCGAATTGTTTCTCGATTTGGGCCAGTGCGGCTTGCAGGGCTTTGCCTTTTTCGCTGTTGATGTCGCTCATGAAAATCTCCTTGAAAATCATCGGGTTGAAAATCCAGCACCGTTTTGCCGCGGCAGTGAACTGGATGCTTGAACAGTACTTTAACGGCTTATTGAATCTTGTAAACAGTTTTATTGGTCAGTTTGCTTTACTATTTAGGCGTGACTGAATCCGATCTAGAACCCACACGCACAGCCTCGCCACAGTCGCGAGTGGACGACCGCTGGCGGCAAGCGCACCTGGGGCGGCTGCTGGGGCATGCGATGCGTAAATTCGATGCCCGCGTGCTGCACCTGATGGCGCATGACGCGGGTGTGCCCCTGGCGCTGGCCAATTTGGCGGCGCGTGACCAAATCAGCGCCGCGCACATCCACATCACGCGGCATTTGGAGTTGCAGGGCTCGCGCCTGACCACCTTGGCCGAGGCCGCGGGCATGAGCAAGCAGGCGATGGGCGATTTGGTCGATCAGTGCGAAGCCTGGGGGCTGGTCCAACGGGAGCGGGACGATCAAGACGGGCGCGCCAAAAAAGTCGTCTTCACCGCCGATGGCTTGGCTTGGCTGGAGGCCTTCAAAACGGCGGTGGCGCAGGCCGAAACAGAATTCAAAGACTCGGTGGGCCAAGACGTGGCGACGGTGGTGCTGTTGGGGCTGGAAGCGTATGGCCAAGCCTGAGGGCGGGCCGGGTTCTTTCAGGCTCTAAAATTTAACCATGCGCAAGACAAGCGCAACTTACCAGCACAAGGAGACAGCATGCGAATTTTGATAGCTGAAGATGACCAGGTCTTGGCCGACGGCCTGTTGCGTACCTTGCGTAATGCGGGTGCCGCGGTGGACCATGTGGCCAGTGGCAGCGAAGCCGATGCGGCCTTGATGGTGAACAGCGAGTTCGATTTGCTGATTCTGGATTTGGGCCTGCCCAAAATGCACGGACTCGAAGTGCTGAAAAAATTGCGGGCCCGGGGCTCTGCGTTACCGGTGTTGATTTTGACGGCGGCGGACAGCGTTGAAGAGCGTGTCAAAGGCTTGGACTACGGCGCCGACGACTACATGGCCAAGCCTTTCAGCTTGCAAGAGTTGGAGGCGCGTGTGCGCGCCCTGACCCGGCGCGGAATGGGCGGTGCGACCTCACAAATCAAACACGGCCCGCTGGTCTATGACCAGTCAGGCCGCGTCGCCACGATCGACGGCAAGATGGTGGAGCTGTCGGCGCGCGAGCTGGGCTTGCTGGAAGTCTTGTTGCAGCGCGCGGGCCGCTTGGTCAGCAAAGACCAGTTGGTGGAGCGGTTGTGTGAATGGGGTGAAGAGGTCAGCAACAACGCCATCGAGGTCTACATCCACCGCTTGCGCAAAAAAATTGAGAAGGGCCCGATCCGTATCGCGACCGTGCGCGGCCTGGGTTACTGCCTGGAAAAAATACCCAATTGAAACAACAACAATGGTCCCTCTTCAAACGCGAGCAACGCTCGTTGTTTGGCGAAATTTTGGACTGGATGCTCACGCCACTGCTGTTGTTGTGGCCAGTGAGTTTGGCTTTGACTTGGTTGGTGGCGCAAGGCCTGGCCAGCAAGCCTTTTGATCGGGCTTTGATTTACAACGCGCAAGCTTTGGCGCAATTGGTCAAGGTCAGCCCCGATCACCGGGCGCTGTTCAACCTGCCCCAGCCCGCCAGCGAGTTGCTGCGCGCGGACGAGTCGGACCTGGTTTACTTTCAAGTCATTGGGCCCAAAGGCGAGTTGCTGGGGGGTGATCGCGATTTGCCCAAGCCGGTGGAGGAAGAAAAAACCAGCAATTACGAAGTCAGCTTGCGTGACGATGAAATGCGTGGCTTGGAGGTGCGGGTGGCCTCGACTTGGGTGAATCTAGATGCGCTCAGCCCCGAAGCCGCGGGGGTCCCGCGCGCAGACGAGGCCCGCCAACTGGCCCTGCAAACCCAGCCCCATGAGGGGCCGCGCATGGTCTTGGTGCAAGTGGCCGAAACGCGCGAAAAACGCTCTGTGTTGGCGGCCGAAATCATCAAAGGCGTGATGTTGCCGCAGTTCGCGATCTTGCCCTTGGCGGTGCTGCTGGTCTGGCTGGCGCTGGTGCGCGGCATCAAACCCTTGTCGCAATTGGAGGAGCGCATTCGCGCCCGCAAACCCGACGACCTGAGCCCGCTGGATGAAAAAGCTGTGCCGATGGAAGTGGCCCCCTTGGTGTCCTCGGTGAACGATTTGCTGAACCGCTTGAAAGAATCCATCGCCACGCAAAAACGCTTTTTGGCCGATGCCGCACACCAACTCAAAACCCCGCTGGCCGGGCTGCGCATGCAGGCCGATTTGGCGCAGCGCAAAGACGCCGGCGAAGACGAGTTGAAGCACTCGTTGAAGCAAATCGGCCGTGCCAGTGTGCAGGCCACGCACACCGTCAATCAGTTGCTTTCTTTGGCGCGCGCCGAGGGCGGTGGCACCAACCTGAGCCGCCAGCATTGCGACATGGTGGCCCTGCTCAGCGAGGTGCTGCAAGACGCTTTGCCACGCGCCTTAGACAAGGGCTTGGATCTGGGTTACGAAGGGGCCGCGGCTGGCTCACCCGATGTGCAGGTGCATGGCAACTCGGTGCTGCTCAAAGAGATGGTGCGCAACCTGGTGGACAACGCCATTCACTACACCCCGTCCACGCCGGAGCGACCCGGCGTCATCACGGTGCGTACCTTGGTGGACCCCTACAGCCATGCGTTTGTGATCCAGGTGGAAGACAACGGCCCCGGCATTGCCCCGGCCGAAAGAGAACGTGTGTTTGAGCCGTTTTACCGAGCGCTCGGCACCGATGTGGACGGTTCTGGCTTGGGCTTGCCCATCGTGCTCGAGATCGCGCAGCAACATGGCGCCACGGTCAGCATCGAAGCGGCGCATCCGGGGCAAACCCCGCCAGGGGCTTGCTTTACGGTGCGTTTTTCAGGCGGCAGCCTCAAGCGGGCTTGAACAAATTCAGCTGCAAGCGTTCACGCTCCATCACGCGGGCCACGGCCGGGTGCGTGGCCACCTGGTTCACAAACGCCCACAAGGCCGGAAAGCCCTCTGGGTCGATGCCGGCCAGGCTGCCCCAGCGCGTCAACGTCAAGCCGTAGGCGTCCAGTGGGCCCAGTTGCGCGCCAGACAGCCAGGGCTGCCCTGCCGCCTGCGCCGCCACGACCAAGGCTTGCAACTCGCCCAGCAAGGTGCGGTACAGCGCCGTGTTGTAAGCCTTCAGCGGCGCATGCAACTCGGGCTGATCGGTGAATTTATGCGGCATGACGATGTGCGCAAACGTGGTGTGCACGGTGTTGTTCATCCACGCCAGGGTCTCGATGGCCTTGGCGCGTGCCAGGGCGTCGGTGGGTAAAAACTGCGCGGCAGGAAACTTCTGGTCCAGGTACAACACAATCGCCACGATTTGCGTGATCACTTGGCCCTCGTCCACCAGCACCGGTACTTGGCCGCGCGGGTTGAGGGCTTTGTACGCGGCCTCGTTTTGTTCGCCTTTGTGCAGCTTGACCATCGTGGGTTCAAACGCTGCGCCAGAAATTTCCAGCAGGGTGTGGGGCACAAACGAGCAGGCACCGGGCGAGAAATACAGTTGCAAAGACATGGTCATTTTCCTTGGGCGGTTGAGGGAGCGGGCGAGGGGTTGGGCACGGCCAGTGGCGCTGAAGCGGGTGGCGTCACAGGGGTCGTGGTCGCATCTTGCGGCGTGACGCGAAGCGCTTCAGGTTGAATTTGGGTCTTCATTCGCTCGGGTTCTGCGACCTCTAACGGCCCCCAGCCGACTGAGCGCAACTCGCCATGGCTCCACAGCCAAAAAGCCCCATTCGCGGCCACCAGGGCCAACACGGTCCATCGCCACATCAAATCTTCTCCTGGTGTGCCTTAGGGCGCACACTGACTTCAGAACTGTGAACGCTGACCACGCCCGTGGCCGTCTCAATTTGCAACACCCCGCCGGCATCGACGCCCAAGGCCAGGCCGTGCACACCATCGCTGGTGCTCACCTCCTGGCCTTGCAAAACATCGCGTGCATGAAAGCGCGCTTGCAGCGGCGCAAAGCCCGACAGGGCAAAGGCCTGAACCGCCACCACCAAGGGTTCGGCGACGCGGCCCAAGGCCTCGGTGGCGCTCATATCGGGCAGCCAGTCCAGCAAAGCGGCGGGCGGCGTCCGCAAACCCTCAGCAGCTTGTGTGCGAATGTTCAGTCCCACCCCAATCACCACATAACTCTGGCCGCCCAGGCGGGCGACTTCGATCAAAATCCCGCCCAGTTTGTGGCCGTCAATCCATAAATCATTGGGCCATTTCAGGCCCACTTGCGGGTGCAGGCTTTCGGCCAAACTCAAACCCACTGCCAGGGACAGGCCAGACCAGTCTTTGGGCGCCAGAGGCATGCCGAGCGAAAAAGTCAATGAGTCTCCACGTTGGCTGACCCATTGGCGCCCCAGACGTCCGCGTCCGGCGCTTTGGCTTTCGGCGACCAGCAGTACCGCATCGGTTTGACCGGCGCGGGCGCGGCGCATCAACTCGGAGTTGGTGGAGTCGATAGCCGGCAGGATTTCGACACTGAAGTCCGGCAGCTTTGGCGAAACCGCCTCCCAAATCGCCTCGGCAGGCCAGCGCAGGAGGGTCTCGGAGGAGGGAGGAACCATGGGAAAAAGCAGGGGCGCAGCTTCAGCGGCGGGCTTTGACGGGGGCCTTGCCGGAGGTTTTAGAGGGCGTGCTCTTCTTGGAGCCCGCTTTTTTGATCTGACTCGGGATCTTCGGTGTGGCGGGCCTGCGCTTGGGCGCAAGCAGCGTTTTGCGGCAGTTGGCGCTGCCGCACCAGCAGGGGTATTCGGCCTTGAGTTTGGGCGTGTAGGGCTCGTCAATGATCAGGCCGTAGTCGTAGTTCAACTCTTCGCCAGCGGGGATGTTGCGCAAGGCTTTGATGAAGATGCGGTCATCAACTTCATCGGCCTCACAGTTCGGGTCGCAGCTGTGGTTGATCCAGCGTGAAGAGTTGCCCTCGTTGACCGCATCGATCACACGGTCTTCGTTCACATGAAAGTAAAACGTGTGGTTTGGATCGCTGGGATCGTGCGGGTGGCGTTCTTGCGCTTCTTCCCAGCTGATGATCTCGCCCACGTACTCGATCAGGGTTTCACCTTCGGCAATATCCACCAAGGCAAAGACCCCTTTGCCGTGCACACCCGAACGGCTAACTTGGATACGGCGATTTGAAGTGGAAGCAGGTTTTTTAGCCACGGTTGAAAAATTTGTTATGGTGAAAGCATGTGGGCGCGCGCATGTGCGCGTGTCCGTGGGCGTGCGCGCACCTGCGCGCACGCGAGACACTGGATTGTAATGAGATGAAAAATGAAGTGATGGGCAAGACCTTGGTGATTGCAGAGAAGCCCTCGGTGGCGCAAGACATCGTGCGCGCGTTGACGCCCGTGGCAGGCAAGTTTGAAAAGCATGACGACCACTTTGAAAGCGACCGCTATGTCGTTACCAGTGCGGTCGGCCACTTGGTGGAGATCCAAGCGCCAGAGCAGTTCGACGTGAAACGCGGCAAGTGGAGCTTTGCCAATTTGCCCGTCATCCCGCCCTTCTTTGATTTGAAGCCGGTCGATAAAACCAAGACCCGCTTGAACGCGGTGGTCAAACAATCCAAACGCAAAGACGTGAGCGCCTTGGTCAACGCCTGTGACGCGGGCCGCGAAGGCGAGTTGATCTTTCGCTTGATCGAGCAGTACGCGGGCGGTGCCAAGCCCTTGGGCAAGCCGGTGCAGCGCCTGTGGCTGCAGTCGATGACGCCGCAAGCCATTCGCGACGGCTTTGACCAACTGCGCAGCAATACCCAAATGCAGGGCCTGGCCGACGCCGCCCGCAGCCGCTCCGAAGCCGACTGGTTGGTGGGCATCAACGGCACGCGCGCCATGACCGCGTTCAACTCGCGCGATGGCGGCTTCTTTTTGACCACCGTGGGCCGGGTGCAAACCCCCACGCTGGCGGTGGTGGTGGAGCGCGAAGAGCAGATCCGCAAATTCATCAGCCGCGATTACTGGGAAATCCACGCCAACTTTGAAGCCGCTGCCGGCACCTACCCCGGCAAATGGTTTGACCCGCAGTGGAAGAAAGCCGACGACGACAGCGAAAAGAAAGCCGATCGCTTGTGGACCGCGCGCGAAGCCCAAGCCGTGGCCGACGCGGTGCGGGGCCAGCATGCCACCGTCACCGAAGAAGCCTCGCCCACCACGCAGGCCAGCCCGGGCCTGTTTGACCTGACCTCTTTGCAGCGCGAAGCCAACGGCAAGTTCGGCTACTCGGCCAAGACCACGCTGGCGCTGGCGCAAAGCCTGTACGAACGCCACAAGGCCTTGACCTACCCGCGAACCGACTCGCGCCACCTGCCCGAAGACTATGTGCCGGTGGCCAAGCAAACCTTTGAGATGCTGGCCGACAGCGGCATGAAGCACCTGGCCCCGCACGCCCTGATGGCGCTGAACAACAACTACATCCGCAAAATTCCGCGTGTGTTCGACAACAAAAAAGTCTCGGACCACTTTGCCATCATCCCCACCTTGCAAGCGCCCAGCGGCTTGTCTGAGGCCGAGCAAAAACTGTACGACCTGGTGGTGCGTCGCTTCATGGCGGTGTTCTTCCCGAGCGCCGAATACCAAGTCACCACGCGCATCAGCAAAGTGGCACAGCACCACTTTAAAACCGTGGGCAAAGTGCTGGTCAAACCCGGCTGGCTGGCCATTTACGGCAAAGAAGCGGCCGAAGAAGTGCAGGACGCCAAAGACGGTGACAAAGGCCAAAACCTGGTGCCGGTGCAGCCGGGCGAGCAGGTCGGCGTGGAATCGGTGGAGGCCAAAGGCCTGAAAACCCGGCCCCCCGCACGCTACTCTGAAGCCACTTTGCTCGGCGCCATGGAAGGCGCAGGCAAATTGGTGGACGACGACGAACTGCGCGAAGCCATGCAAGAAAAAGGCTTGGGCACACCCGCCACCCGCGCGGCCACCATCGAAGGCTTGATCAACGAAAAATACATGTTGCGCGAAGGCCGCGAGCTGATCCCCACCGCCAAAGCCTTTCAGCTGATGACGCTGCTGCGCGGCCTGGGGGTGGAAGAACTCTCACGCCCCGAACTGACCGGCGAGTGGGAATACAAGCTGGCGCAAATGGAGCAAGGCAAACTGAGCCGCGATGCCTTCATGAAAGACATCGCCGCGATGACCGAGCACATCGTCAAAAAAGCCAAAGAGTACGACCGCGACACCGTGCCCGGCGACTACGCCACACTGCACGCGCCCTGCCCCAATTGCGGTGGCGTGGTGAAAGAGAACTACCGCCGCTACACCTGTACCGGTGCCGACGGGGCCAGCGATGGCTGTGGTTTTTCGTTTGGCAAATCCCCGGCCGGGCGGACCTTTGAGTTGGCCGAAGTCGAACAGTTTTTGAATGACAAAAAAATCGGCCCGCTGGAAGGCTTCCGCTCCAAAGCGGGCTGGCCTTTTGTCGCCGAGATGGCGCTCAAGTTCAGCGAGGAAGACAAAAACTGGAAGCTGGAGTTTGACTTTGGCGACGACAAAAAGAACGAAGAAACCGGCGAGATCGTCGACTTTGCGGGCGCCGAGTCTTTGGGTGTCTGCCCCAAGTGCGGCAGCCCCGTGTACGAGCACGGCAGCAACTTTGTGTGTTCTCAAACCGTGCCCACGGCGGACCAACCCACACCGAGCTGTGACTTCAAGAGCGGCAAAATCATCTTGCAGCAACCGGTCGAGCGTGAGCAAATGACCAAGCTGCTGTCCACCGGCAAGACCGACTTGCTCGACAAATTTGTCAGCATGCGCACGCGCCGCTCGTTCAAAGCGTTTTTGGCCTGGAACCCCGAAGAAAACAAAGTCAGCTTTGAGTTCGAGCCGCGTGTGAGCAAGTTTCCGCCGCGCAAAACCAAAACCCCGTTTGGCAAAGTGGCACCTGCCAAAGCCGCTGGCAAAACCGCCGCCAAAACGGCAGCCAAGACCGCCAAAGCCCCGGCCAAAAAAGCTGTGAAATCGGCGGCCAAGTCCGCTGCCGTCAAAACCCCGCGCAAAGCCGCCGTGGGCAATCTGTCACCCAGCGCCGAGTTGGCCGCGGTGATTGGCGAGGCCAAAGTGGCGCGCACCGAAGTGATCAAAAAGTTGTGGGACTACATCAAGGCCAACAACTTGCAAGACGCGACCAACAAGCGCGCGATCAACGCCGACGCCAAACTCAAAGCCGTGTTTGGCAAAGACCAAGTCACCATGTTCGAGCTGGCCGGCATTGTCGGCAAACACGTGAGCGCGTCGTAGCGCTTCAGCGCCCCACCACCCGGGCCATCTCCAGGCACTTGTTGGAGTAGCCCCACTCGTTGTCATACCAGGCCACGAGTTTGACGAAGGTGCTGTCCAGCGCAATGCCTGCATCGGCGTCAAAAACGCTGGTGCAGACTTCGCCCCGGAAGTCGGTCGAGACCACCTTGGCGGTGGTGTAGCCCAACACGCCTTTCAAGGCGCCTTCGCTCTGGGCTTTCATCTCGGCGCAAATTTCGGCGTAGCTTGCGGGCGTATTCAATTCGGCCGTCAAGTCCACCACCGACACATCGGAGGTGGGCACGCGAAACGCCATGCCCGTCAGCTTGCCCTTGATGGCCGGAATCACCACCCCCACCGCCTTGGCTGCGCCCGTGCTGCTGGGGATGATGTTTTCCAAAATACCGCGCCCACCGCGCCAGTCTTTGTTGCTCGGGCTGTCCACGGTTTTTTGCGTGGCCGTGGCGGCGTGCACCGTGGTCATCAAACCGCGCTTGATGCCCCATTTGTCATTCACCACTTTGACCAAAGGGGCCAAGCAGTTGGTAGTGCAAGACGCGTTGCTGATGATGGCCTCGCCCGCGTAAGCGGCGTGGTTCACGCCGTACACAAACATCGGCGTGTCGTCTTTGGAAGGGGCTGACATCACCACCTTTTTGGCCCCAGCGGCCAAATGTTTGCCCGCGCTGTCTTTGTCCAAGAACAGGCCGGTGGCCTCGATCACCACGTCGGCGTGGACCTCGTTCCACTTCAGGTTGGCCGGGTCGCGCTCTTGCGACAAGCGAATCGGCTTGCCGTTGACGATCAACTGCTGGCCCTGCACCTCGATCGTGCCCTTGAAGCGGCCATGCACGCTGTCGTACTCCAACATATAGGCCAGGTAATCGGGTTCGAGCAAATCGTTGATGCCCACGATCTCAATGTCGTTGAAGTTTTGCACGGCGGCGCGCAGCACCATGCGGCCAATGCGGCCAAAGCCGTTGATACCGATTTTCAAAGTCATGACTGTCTCACTTTCGTTCGAGGTGTGAAGGGCGTCGGCACAGCAGACACGCTGAACCAACGATGTAACCATCGTACGCGAAACATTGAAACTTTGTTACATGACGGGACTTCTGTGTGGTTTTGTTCTGGGTAGGTAACTGCTGCGGAACGTCACTGAAGTTGCCACTTTTCACTGCGCTAGAAACGAAAGCGGTGTTTTGACTTTGTGCTTGAGTGACGCCACAAGGTCAAGGGTATTTCCTCATGAGCAAAGACAACTCAAACACATATAAGGATGGACTTGCCATCTGGATCCAAGATATGACTTTTTCACGTCGAACGCTTATCACCGCATGGGGCGCCTCCATGTCCTCAACTTTGTGGGCTCAAGGGACTTCTGCTTTCCCCAACCGCCCGCTCAAAATAGTGCCTTTCGGAACAGCGGGCGGCCCCATCGACACTTTGGCCCGCATTTATGGCGACAAATTGCAACAACGCTGGGGCCAGCCCATCGTGATTGAAACCCGGCCAGGCGCCAGCGGCATCATTGCCGCCGACTACGTGGCCAAGGCCGCACCTGACGGCTACACCGTCATGATGACCTTGCCTTTGACACATGTGAACAATGTCATTTTGCAAGCCAAACTGCCCTACGACCCCGTCAAAAGTTTCACCCCCTTGAGCATGCTGGCCGTGGGCGGGCCGATGTTGGTGGCGCGCGCTAATGCGCCGGTCAACAACATCAAAGACCTGGTTGAATTCGCCAAGAAAAAAGGCAGCCTGAGTTACGGCACTTGGGGAAATGGGTCCTCGGCGCATCTTTTTGGAGAGTTGCTGGCCCAGCAATCTGGCACCCAATTGGTTCACGCGGCCTACAAGTCTGAAGCCGCGGCGCACAATGACTTGTTTGGCGAGTTGCTTGACTTTGCCTGGGCAAATCCTGCGACCGCAAGGGCTCAGGTGCAAGGCGGGAAAATGAAAGTGCTTGCCGTTGCAGGCACCCGCCGAGTGTCCACCCTGCCCCAAATCACCACATTTTCAGAACAAGGCTTCAAGGGTTTTGATGTGGACAGTTGGATTGGCATGTACGCGCCGGCCAATTTGCCGGTTGAATTGCAAAACACCTGGGTGACTGCTTTGCGAGAAATTACCGCCATGCCAGACATTCAAGCCAAATTGATCAGCTTTGGTTTCGAACCCCTGGGCAACACCCCTGCGCAATTCATGGAGGTGTTCAGGGCCGATTTTCCTCGCGTTTCTGAGTTGATCAAAGCCGCTGGTGTTTAAAGTCACCGAAGGAAAACACATGGCACAGACTCCTTCAACACCAGCCCGCGTGATTCCCATCCAGGTGGACTCAGGCACCGCCTACGGCAAGGCCGAGCCCCGCTCTGATTTGGAAATGACCCAGGTCGGCAAAGGCACGCCGATGGGCGAATTGTTGCGCCGTTATTGGCATCCGATCGGCATCCTCAGTGATGCGAACAGCACGCCGCGCAAAGTCCGCGTTTTGGGTGAAGACCTCATTTTGTTCAGAGACAAAAGCGGCCGCCCGGGTTTGGTCTATCCCCATTGCGCGCACCGCGGAACCTCTTTGTTTTATGGCAAGGTGGAAGAACACGGCATCCGTTGTTGCTATCACGGCTGGCTTTTTGATGCTGAAGGTCATTGCACGGAGCGGCCTTGTGAACCTGGACCTGACGAGCATCGCCACAAAGTACGGCAACCTTGGTACCCTGTCCAAGAGCTTTACGGCTTGATTTGGACCTACATGGGGCCGCCCGAAAAGAAGCCCGTGATTCCAAGGTATGAATGCCTTGAGACATTGGAGGAAGGGGAGTTTCTAGAAGCCAATGACAACAGCATTGGCGGGGGGGGGCCGCAAATCATTCCATGCAATTGGCTGCAGCATTACGAAAATCTGGTGGACCCGTTTCACGTGGTCATTTTGCACTCGTCGTTCAGTGGCACGCAGTTTGTAGAGCAAATGTCACTGATGCCCCAAGTCACATGGGACACCCAAGCGCACAGCGTCAGAACGGTGTCGCTGCGCAAATTGCCAGACGGCCAAACACTCAGGCGAATCAGTGAAGCCGGTTTACCCACCCTGCGGGTCATACCCAGCCCACGCATTGGGCGCTATGGCATGGTTGAATCTTTGGGTTGGATCTTGCCAATCGACGACCATTCATTCCGAATTTATGTGGTGGGTCGCGTTAAAGAACAGGGTGAACTTGTGAAAATGCGCTCGCGCCTGAATGGCAAGTTATGGGAAGAGTTGACTGAAGAAGAACATCAACAGTTCCCCGGCGACTATGAAGCCATGGTCAGCCAAGGCGCCATCGCCCATCATTCTGAAGAACATTTGGCAAAGTCCGACATCGGCATTGTCAAACTGCGCAGGTTGCTAAAGCAACAACTGCAGCGCGTCCAAGAAGGGCTCGACCCCGCGGGCGTGAGCTTTGACGAGCACAGCGGACTGGTTCACTTTTCTGCCGGTAATTTTCTTGAGCCCAGCGATTAATTGAAGCCAGACAAAAAGACAGGTTAACGAACTTCAGGGCGGCTGTTTTGACTCACTTGGGCGAAAGCTGCCTGGCCTGGTGAATCTGGTGCAAAGTAATAGATCGGACTTGCGCTTGGCTGGCCTCTATGTGGTTACGCAGCAAGGTTTTGGAGGTATCTTCGTCTTTCGAAAGCACTGCACTCAAAATACGAGAATGCTCGTTGTAGGTGGCTTGTATACGGTCTTGCAACGTGAAGTCCAATCGACGTACGCTGCGAATGCGCTCGGTCAATTCTCGGTGCACACGAAGCATTTCGGGGTTGCCAATGGCTTGGACCAGGGCCAAATGAAATTCTTCGTCCAACACCGCCACCTGACTTCGGTCGGTGCATCTTTCGGACTCGGGAACCATCCAAATCTGAGATTGCGCGGCCAGAATCTCAAGATCCAGCCTCTGCTCAGGTTCCATGGACGGGTGGGGCAATTCACGCCTGCACAATCGCTGAACGGCTGTACTCTCTAACAAAATTCGCAAGTCATACAAGTGGTCGAACTTTTCAAAATCAAAGGGCTTGACTTCCCAGCCGCTCCGAAAGTGGACCTCTACAACGCCCTCTTGGCGCAGGCGAAACAAGGCTTGGCGCACCGGCGTGCGCGAAACCATTTGTTGGCTGCAAATGGTGGTTTCAGTGAAGCGATCCCCCGGGAGTAAACGAAATTCCGCAATATCCCGTTTGAGTTGTTCGTAAACCAAATCGGCACGTGATGGTTCACGTGCCGATTTTGTCGCATTCATGCCAACAGGCTAACGTGCGCGGCCACCACACGCCAGCCCTCGGATGTACGGACCCATGTTTGACTTTGACGTCCAGTGCGCTCACTTCCCACTCTTTTGAATTCAGTGTTGGCCGTCGCAAAGTCACGACCGTAGGTGGTAATGACGATGTTCATGCGCTCTCGGGCCAGCCCTTGAGAAGGTCGACTCGCTCGAAAGGCCTGGATCGCTTCGTAGCCATACAAGTTCTCCGTGGCGCCATAACGCAAAGTGTGTGGGCTGTTGTGAAAAAGTTCATCCAGCACGGTCACGTCATTGTTTACCAGGGCGTGCTCGTATTGTTCAAAGACAGCGCTCACTTCGGCCACCACATCGGGCAAATTGATGTCCATTCAAAACCTCACTTTGTTTATATATGCCGCACCACTGCGCTCCAAAGCATGCGCCACCCGGAACGCAGCCTCTTCGCGCCATGGCGCTGCAATCAGTTGAACGCCTAAAGGCATAGCGGCGGCTCCTTCTGGCCACATCGGCGCAACCAACACAGGGCAGCCAGCAAACGAAATCGGCTGGGTCAGTAATCCCATGGCAGCGCGACTGGGCAGTCGTTGGCCGTTCAGCTCAAGCCACTCGGTCCCAATGGGGGTTGCGCTCACTGGCGTTGCAGGCGCCAAAAGGACGTCCCAATGTTCGAACAGGGCGTTGACTTTGTCGCGGTATAACCGCCTGAAACGCTGGGCCTGCACATACCAAGCAGCGGGTTGTAAAGCGCCTGCCATGAAACGGTCGACCGACAAAGGCTCCATGTCTTGGGGTCGGGTACGCAAATGATCCAGGTGCAATTGCCCGCCTTCACTGGCGGTCACAATGAAGGCGGCCGCTCTTGCCAAGCCCGCGTCCGGCCAGCTGACCTGCGCTTTCACGCCCAAGGCATGGGCCGCGTCATGCACGGCCTGGCGGGCTGGTGCCGTGGCGGTATCGTGAAAGTAGTCATTCAGCACGCCGACTCTCAAACCATCGAGTCCCTGCGCCAATGCCTCTGACACGGGCTCGACACTCTTGGCGTGGCAACCCGGGTCTAGCGGATCGACGCTTTGCAAAGCATCGTATGCGAGAGCCAAACCCGTCAGAGAATCGGCAAAGGGTCCAAGGTGATCAATGCTGTGTACGAAAGGGTAGCTGCCGCGCCGCGATAAGCGGCCAAAGGTGGGCTTTAAGCCCCAGACGCCGCACAGCGAAGCCGGAACCCGGATCGAGCCGTTGGTGTCCGAACCCAAAGCCAATGCCACTTGACGTGCTGCAACCGCCGCACCTGAACCTCCCGAGGATCCGCCGGCAATCCGAGTCAAGTCATGTGGATTGTGGCTGGGGCCATAGTGTGTGTTTTCGGTTGTAAAACCGTAGGCGTACTCGTCCATGTTCAGTCCGCCCAAAAGCACTGCGCCTGCGCTTTGCATTTGCTTCACCAAAAAGGCATCCGATGCGGCGGGCGGGTTGCTTTGATTGATGGTGGAGCCCGCCAGGGTGACGACGCCTTCGATGTCAAAAAGATTCTTTACTGCGTAAGGCACACCGGCCAATGGCGGAAGCAACTCCCCCCGGGCACGGCGTTGGTCGATGCGCTGGGCTTCTTCCAGCGCCCGATCAAAGCAGGGCGTGGTGAAAGCGTTGACCAGATGGTTGGTGGCTTCAATCCTGGCGATCGCGGCCGTAGTTACCTCATGTGCAGAAAAGTCGCCGACCGCAATGCCCTTGGCCAGTTGCTCGGTGGTGTGGTTTTGCAAATCCATATCAGTAGGGCTTTGGGCAATAAATTTCAGCCGGCTCGTCGGCGGGGCTCAAACAGACGCTCTCAAGCAACTGGGCCATGGCGGCGGTACGCTGCAAATGCGCTGCCACGCGCGCAGCACTGGCCTCATCCAAGGTCAGGCCCAGAGCCTTTCCGTTGATGTGGACAAAGGCCAGAGTTTCGGCTTCGTTCATTTGCGTACCTCGCGTTGAAAAATTTCCAGGCTGAGCTTTTTGGCGTCAATGAAGCTGGGTTGGGTCAGGGTCTCGATGGTGCGTGGACGGGGATCCTGGTAGTTCAAGATTTCGGCCACACGAGTCGGGCGCTTGGTCAGCAATAAAATTTGATCGGCCAGGTAGACTGCTTCTTCCAAATCGTGTGACACCAGCAGCATGGTGGTGCCGGTCTGCATGAATACATCTTGAAGTTTTTCTCGGATGAACAATGTCATTTCAAAGTCCAACGCCGAGAAGGGTTCGTCCAAAAAAAGCACTTCGGGCTTAGGCGCTAAAGCACGCATGATGGACGCAGTTTGCTGCTGACCGCCTGACAAC
>CANFYZ010000062.1 GCA_947451385.1 Comamonadaceae bacterium
GTCCCTGCTGGCCGCCTTAGGCCAGGCCCTGCCCCCGGGCACGGCGGTGAACCAGATCAGCTACGAAGCGGGCGAGTTGCGTTTAAAGGACTTGACCTTGACCGAAGCACAAGGCGCGCAACTGCAAACCCAGTTGCAAACCCAGCAGGTTCAAGCCAGACGCGTCGGCGCCGAATGGGTGATCAGCCCGTTGAGCGCCAGTTTCACGCCCCGGAGTGCGCCATGAGCGTGAAGCCAACCCGGGCCAACCCGCCCAACAACCCCGTGCTCAAAGCCCTGGCGCCACGCTGGCAGGCCTTGAGCGAACGAGAGCAACGCCTGCTGATTTTGGGTGCCGCTGTGCTGGTCGCCGCGCTGGTGTGGTGGCTGGCATGGGCCCCGGCGCTGCGCACCCTGCGCGAAGCGCCAGCGCAACAAGCCGCGCTGGACGCGCAATGGCTGCAACTCAAAGAGCTGCAAGCGCAAGCCCAAACTTTGAAACAACAACCGCGCATCACGCCCCCCGAAGCCCTGCGGGCCCTGCAAAACAGCAGCGCCGAGCTGTTGGGTGCCAACGCGCAGCTGCAAATTGTGGGAGACCGTTGCACGGTCACCCTGAAAGCGGTGCCGGCCCCGGCCTTCGCCAACTGGCTGGCCCGCGTGCGAACCCAAGCACGCGCGGTGCCGGTACAAGCCCAATTGCAGCGCAACGCGGGCACAGACAAATCCTCGCCCGGCGCCGCCACCTGGAGTGGTTCGGTGGTGCTGAGCTTGCCCACGCCCTGAGGTCTGAATTGCCATGACCTTGAAATCCGTCCCTCTGGCCTCGCCTTTGAAGGTGTCCAAGACCTTCATGCCTTGGAATTGGGCGATGGCGGGTGTGCTGCTGGGCACGCTGGGCACGCTGCTGATGTTTGCCCCCGCCCAATGGCTGGCGCAAGCCGTGGCCCTGGCCAGCCAAGATCGGTTGCAACTGCAAGAAGCACGGGGCACCGTGTGGCAGGGTTCAGCGCAAGTGGTGTTGACCGGCGGCACCGGCAGCCGCGATGCACAGGCCTTGCCGGGGCGCATTGCCTGGACACTGCGACCTTTCGCGTCGGCAGACCAAATGTCGCTGCGTTCAGACTGCTGCATGCCCACGCCAATGCAGCTCAGCATCTCACCCTCTTGGGACGGCGGGCAGTTGCGGGTGTCAGACACGCCTTCGACCTGGCCTGCCGCCTTGCTCACCGGCTTGGGTGCGCCTTGGAACACGCTGCAGCCCGAGGGCGACTTGGCCATCGTGCCGCAGCAGTTGAGCCTGAACTTTCAAAACGGCCGCTGGCTTACCCAAGGCCGTTTGCAGTTGACCGCCCGCGACATGGCGTCGCGGCTGTCGCCGCTGAAACCGATTGGCAGTTACCAAGTGGACCTCAGCCCCGCCGCCGCGGGCGCGGGCGCGGGCGCGCCCGTGGGCGCCATCGACTTGAAACTCAGCACCGTCTCTGGCAGCCTGTTGCTGTCCGGTCAAGGGCAGTGGTTGGGACAGCGCTTGCGCTTTCAAGGCGAGGCCAGCGCCGCCCCTGAGCACGAAGCGGCTTTGAACAATTTACTCAACATCATTGGACGCCGCCAAGGTGCGCGCAGCCTACTTTCTTGGGGTTAAAACCTTTATGCACAGACCAACGCTTCACTCGCTCACGCCGCGCCTAGGACGCCTCAAGCCTTGGGCTGGGGTGTTGCTGCTTTTGGTGGGGTTGGGCAGCCTGCCGGCCAGCGCCAACCCTGGCAAGGGCAACGCGTCCATCACGCTGAACTTTGCCAATGCTGAAATTGAATCGGTCGCCCGCACCCTGGCCACCTTGTCTGGCCACAACGTGGTGGTGGACCCGCGCGTCAAAGGCACGATGAACCTGGTCAGCACCGTGCCCGTGGCGCCAGCCCAGGCGCTGCGCCTGTTTGCCTCGCAACTGCGCACGCAGGGTTTTGCTTTGGTCGAATCGTCGGGTCTGTACACCGTGGTGCCTGAGGCCGAGGCCAAAATGCAAAGCGGCGCCGTGAACGCTGGCACCGCCCCCTTGGGCGGGGGTCAGATCGTGACGCAAATTTTCAAGCTCAACCACGAGTCGGCCAACAACCTGGTGGCGGTGCTGCGGCCGCTGATCAGCCCGAACAACACCATCAACGTGAACCCCGGCACCAATGCGCTGGTGATCACCGACTACGCCGACAACCTGCAGCGACTGGGCCGCATCGTGGCCGCGCTGGACGTGGCCAACGCCACCGGTGTGGAGGTGATTCGTCTGCAACACGCGCTGGCCAACGACCTGGCGCCGCTGGTGCAAAAGCTGATCGACTCGGGGGCGGCCAATGTCGCCGCGGCCGCACCCGCCACCCCGGGCCAGAGCGACAACGGCTACAAAACCACGCTGGTGGCCGAGCCGCGCACCAACTCGTTGATCGTGCGCGCGGCAAACCCCGCGCGTGTGGCTTTGGTGCGCACCTTGGTTGAACAGCTCGACCAGCCCAGCTCCGGCAGCGGCTCTGGCAGTGGCAATGGTGCGGCGGGCAATATTTACGTGGTCTATCTGAAGAACGCAGACGCCACCAAACTGGCGGGCACCTTGCGCGCGGCCTTGACCGCCGAAGCCCGCAACACCACCGCGGGCAATCCCAACTCGCCGACCTCCGCCCCCATGAGCACTCCGGGCGGCAGCAACACCGCCAACAGCCCCGCTTCGACCGGGGGGCAAATTCAGGCCGACCCGGCCACCAACTCCTTGATCATCACCGCGCCTGAACCGCAGTACCGCCAACTGCGCGCGGTGATCGACAAGCTCGACCAACGCCGCGCCCAGGTGTATGTGGAAAGCCTGATCGCCGAGGTCAGCGCGGACAAAGCCGCCGAATTTGGCGTGCAGTGGATGAGTGGCACCGGCACAGGCAACAACGCCGTGGGCGTGATGGGCACCAACTTTTCAGTGGGCGGCACCAACTTGTTGTCGCTGGCCGCCGGTGCGGCGGCGGGCACCTACACGGGTGCCAGCAGCCCCGCCACCGGCCTGAACATTGCCGTGGGCGAGCGCCGCAACGGCGCCTTGGTGTTGGGCGCCTTGGCCAGGTTCATTCAAAGCAATGGCAACGGCAATGTGCTGTCCACGCCCAATTTGCTGACGCTGGACAACGAAGAGGCGAAGATCGTGATCGGTCAAAACGTGCCCTTTGTGACCGGTCAATACACCAATAACAACACCACCGGCGGCACGGTGAATCCGTTCCAAACGATCGAGCGCAAAGACGTGGGCTTGACGCTCAAGGTGAAACCGCAGATCAGCGAAAACGGCACCGTCAAAATGCAAATCTTCCAGGAAGTCAGCAGCATCGACACCAAGAGCGCTTCCACCGCGGGCCTGATCACCAACAAACGCTCGATCGAGTCGAGCGTGTTGGTGGAAGACGGCTCCATCGTGGTGCTGGGCGGTTTGCTGCAAGACGACTACACCAACAGCCAAGAAAAAGTGCCTGGCTTGGGCGATATGCCTTTCTTTGGCAACCTGTTCCGCTCTGAAACTCGGAGCCGCAAAAAAACCAATTTGATGGTCTTCTTGCGCCCCGTCGTGATGCGCGACGCCGCCGCGACAGAGAGCTTGTCGATGGACCGGTACGAACAAATGCGCGGCAACCAAGTCAATGCCCAGCCCAGCCCCAGCTCGGCGGTGCCGGTGAGTGGTGCGGCCGTGATGCCCGAGTTGGCGCCCCCGGCCAAACGCTGATCACAGCCGCTTCGCCATGCGTTACCCCCTGCCCTACGCCTTTGCCCGCACGCACCAGCTGCTGCTGGGGGACGACGGCGCCGCCCTGACCTTGTGGTTGAGCCCCAGCAGCGACAAAAGCGCGGTGTCAGAAGTGGTGCGCCATTACGGCAACCCAGACGCCTCGGTGTTGACCGTCGCACACAGCGACGCATCGGCGCTGGTGCAGCGCATCAGCCAAGCGTATTCAACGCAATACGGGCCGGGCGAATCCAGTGCCGCCGCGGTGGTGTCGGAGGTCGAATCCGAGGCCGACTTGTCGCGCATGATGCAAGAGCTGCCTGCGGTAGAAGACCTGCTGGAGACGAGTGACGACGCGCCCATCATCCGCATGCTGAATGCCTTGCTCACGCAAGCCGCGCGCGACGGCGCCAGCGACATCCACATCGAGCCCTACGAGCGGCATTCGAGTGTGCGCTTTCGCGTGGACGGCACACTGCGCGAGGTGGTGCAACCGAACCGCGCGCTGCATGCGGCCTTGATCTCGCGCCTGAAAATCATGGCCGAGTTGGACATTGCCGAAAAACGCTTGCCGCAAGACGGCCGCATCAGCCTGCGCCTGGGCGCTCGCGCGGTCGATGTGCGGGTCTCCACCCTGCCCAGCGCGCACGGCGAACGCGCGGTGCTGCGCTTGCTGGACAAAAGCGAGAGCCGTTTGACGCTCGAAGCCGTGGGCATGCAAGGCACGGTGCTGGCGCAGATGGAGCAGCTGGTGACGCAGCCGCACGGCATTATTTTGGTCACCGGCCCCACCGGCTCGGGCAAAACCACCACGCTGTACGCGGCGCTGCAACGGTTGGATGCACAGCGGCAAAACATCATGACGGTGGAAGACCCGATTGAATACGAGCTGCCCGGTGTCGGCCAAACCCAGGTGAATGCCAAGATCGACCTGAGCTTTGCCAAGGCTTTGCGCGCCATCCTGCGGCAAGACCCGGACGTGATCATGATCGGCGAGATCCGTGATTTTGAAACCGCACAAATCGCGATTCAAGCCTCGCTCACCGGCCACTTGGTGCTGGCGACTTTGCACACCAACGACGCGGCCAGTGCCGTGACGCGCTTGATCGACATGGGCATCGAGCCCTTCTTGCTCAGCTCCTCTTTGCTCGGCGTGTTGGCCCAGCGTTTGGTGCGCAAGCTGTGCCCCCATTGCCACGGCAGCGGTTGCGCCCACTGCGCGCACACCGGTTACACCGGGCGCACCGGCATTTTTGAGTTGCTGGTCACCAACGAAGCGATCCGCGCGCAAATCCACGGCCAAGCCGCCGAAGCCGACATCCGCACCGCCGCCCAAGCCAGCGGCATGGTGCTGATGCGCGAAGACGGGCAACGCCTGGTGGACCAGGGCATCACCAGCGCGCAAGAGTTGCTGCGCATCACCCGCGATTGATCTGCGCGTTCGAGGCTTGTGGCATGACTTGATGAAGATCAAGCAGGCTCACTTTGGCCGCACTGAAGCCAAAAAAGCCTGCTTCAATCGAGCTTCACCATGCCCGAAGCCCAGACTCCGCCCCGCCCCCCAGCCACTGGCCAAGGCTTGTGCCCGCTCGGGGTGGTTCTGCTGCTGGCGCTGGGGTCAATGACCTCGGCCAAGGCCACCGAGCTTGATCTGCCTGTTCAGGCAATTCAGCGTGTTACGCCGCAAGAAGCCGAAGCCGATGCCGAATCCCATGCCGAGAATGACGCCGCCCCGCTGCCTTCGGCAGAACCTCCGGTATGGGATTACACCTTGGGCGGATCGTTTAAATCGTCGGACCTGGCCCAATTCACCCGCACGGCCGGGCTGGAGCCGGTGCTGGGTTTGCGTTATGGCCCCTGGAAACTGGGCATTGGCGATGGCACGGAATGGCTGCGCTTTAACAGTTTTCGCAAAGACTCTTCCTTGGATTACCGGTGGCTGGACACGCGCCGCTACAGCCTGAGCTTGTCCCTGCAATTGCACACCCTGGCCGGAGGTGAGGGCGCTGACGCCCCCGAAAGCGGGCCCCGCACCGTGCGCGGGCGCGCCGTGAGCAGCATGGCGATCACGCGGCGCTGGCACGCCGGCCTGGCCTACACCCAAGACTTGTTGGGCAAAGGCGATGGCAGCACTTTGGGGCTGGGGGTTTCGTATGTCTGGCCGCTGGACCCGGGCAGCGAGATGGTCTTGAATGCCGGTTTGACTTGGGGCACAGCGGGCCACTGGCGCAACACCTATGGCCCCCGGCGCGCGGGGGCAGACACGCTGACCACCGGCATCGACAGTTGGGGTTTGGGGCTGAACTACAAGCACCGCCTGGCACGGCATTGGGCCTGGTTTGGCAGCTTGAGTTTTTCGGGCGACTTGGGGCCCCTGGCCCAACTGCCTGGCAACCACGCGGGTCGCTCAGGGCAAGTGGGTTTGCTGTATTTCCACCGCTGATGCGGGCGCCGGGGCCGGCTCCCCTGTCTTGCTGCAACTTAGATGACCCGGCGCGATTGCAGCCGTCACGCTGAATCGGTTAATCTGAAGTCTCCCAGGCTCACACCCTCAGCGAGAACAGCTGTCTATGTATTCATTTCACTACCAAAAAGCCTTGTCTGTGGCGCAAGCCAGTGCCGCGCTGGCGCGCAGCGGGGAGTCCCGCTTGCTTTCAGGCGGCATGACCTTGATCCCGTCGCTCAAACACCGTTTGATTCAGGTCGATGAACTCATCGACATTCGGGGCATCCCCGGCCTGTCCGACATTCGGATGGAGGGCGATCAGCTCTGGATCGGCGCCGGCGCGACCCATCAACAAGTGGCCCGGAGCCCCCAAGTACGGGCTTTCAGCGCTGGACTGGCCGATTTGGCCGGCCTGATTGGCGACCCGCAAGTGCGGGCCCGGGGCACATTGGGCGGCTCGGTGGCCAACAATGACCCGGCCGCCGACTACCCTGCCGCCGTGCTGGGCTTGGCGGCCAGCATCGTGACCTCACAACGCGAAATTGCGGCCGATGACTTTTTCAAAGGCATGTTTGCCACCGCTTTGGCCGCAGACGAGGTGATTCAAGGCTTGCGGTTTGCACCACCCCTGAAAAGCGCTTACGCCAAGTTTCGGCACCCCGCCACCGGCTACGCCATGGCCGGCGTGTTTGTGGCGCAAACCGCCACCGGCTGGCGCGTGGCCGTGACCGGTGCCACCGATGGCGTGTGCCGTTGGTCCGAAGCCGAAGCCGCGACGGGTCAGTCGCCCGCTGGGTTGCAATTTGTGCATGACGGCGTGCTGGACGACATCCACGCCCCAGCCGCCTACCGCGCGCACCTGGTTGGGCATTTGTATGCCCAAGCCCTGGCCAACCTGTCTTGATTTGAACCCGGAAACACCCACCATGCGCCCCATCTCATTGACCGTCAACGGCCACACCCACGCGGTCCAGGTCGAAGACCGCACCCTGCTCGCCGACCTGCTGCGCGATCAGCTTCTCCTCACCGGCACCCATGTGGGCTGCGATACCAGCCAATGCGGTTGCTGCACCGTGTTGATGGACGGCGATGCCGTCAAGTCCTGCTCTGTGTTGGCCGTGCAAGCCGAGGGCAGCCAGATCACCACCATCGAAGGTCTGAGCGCCGGGCCGGACCTGCACCCGATTCAGGCTGCGTTTTCGCAGTGCCACGGGCTGCAATGCGGGTTTTGCACGCCCGGCATGATCATGGCCACCGCAGGATTGCTGTCACACACACCGCAACCCACCGAAGCGCAAATTCACGAAGGTTTGGCCGGCAATTTGTGCCGCTGCACGGGCTATATCCACATCGTCGATGCCGTCAAACTGGCGGCCCAGACCCTGCAGGAGAAGTCGGCATGAACGCGCGTTTCACGCCCTCACGTCAAGAAGACTTGGCCTTGATCACCGGCCAAGGCCACTTCACCGCCGACCACCGCTACCCCGGCATGTTGCATGCGTTTGTGATCCGCTCGGTGCATGCGCATGCGCGGATCACCGCCATCCAATTAGACGCGGTGCGCGCCTACCCCGGCGTGCGCTGGGTGGTGACCGCACCAGACATCAAGGCCTTGGGCGCGGGGCACATTCCCCACCCGATCACCGCCAAAGGCCCTGCGGGTGAGGATCAGCACATCGCCCTGATGCCCTTGCTGGCCGAAGACACGGTGCGCTTTGTGGGCCAACCGGTGGCCATGGTCTTTGCCGAGTCCGCGCTGATCGCCCAGGACGCGGCCGAACTCGCGGTCATCGACTACGACCTGCTGGACGCTGTGACCGACCCCGAAACAGCGACCCAAGCGTCCGCCGTGCAATTGCATGCGCAGGTGCCGCGCAATCGGTCGGTGCACTTTGCGTCGGGCGATGCCGCGCGCGCGGCCGCCGCCTTTGCCGAGGCAGCGCACACCAGCCAACTGCGCATCTTGAGTCAGCGCCTGATGGGCGTGCCCATGGAACCCCGTGCCGTGGTCGCCCGCCACGACCCCGACACGGGCATGACCACGGTGCACACGCCGCACCAAGGCGTGTTGGGCATGCGCAATTTTTTGGCCATTGCCGCCGGCGTCCCCGCCGAAACTTTGCTGATTGACGCCAACGACGTGGGCGGTTCCTTTGGCCTGCGCGGCGGCTCTTACACCGAGCACGGCGTGCTGGTGATTGCAGCGCGCCACTTGGGTTGCGCCGTGGCCTGGACAGGCTCACGCAGTGAAATTTTCTTGAGCGACTGGCATGGCCGCGCCTTGGTGCTGAATGGCGAAATCGCTTTGAATGCGCAAGGCCAGATTTTGGCGATCCGCTTCAAAGACTGTGTGGACGCGGGCGCCTACAACTGCATGATGAGCACCTTCATTGGCACCCGAAACCTGTCCATCACCATGGGCGGCGTGTACCAAGTGCCGGCGCTGTACATGGAGTCTGAAGTGGTCTACACCAACACCACCCCGGTGTCGGCCTACCGCGGCGCAGGGCGCCCAGACATTGCCTACGCCATTGAACGCTTGGTCGACTTTGCCGCGCATCAGCACGGGTTTGATCCGATCGCGCTGCGCCGCCAAAACTTCATTGCCGAATCGGCTTTTCCCTACACCACCGCCAACGGCAGCACGATTGACACGTGCCTGAGCGGCAAGCTCATGGACCGGGCCCTGGCGCTGTCCGACTACGCTGGTTTTGAAAGCCGACGCGCAGAAGCGCTGCACCGCGGCAAATACCGTGGCATCGGCCTGTCGACCTTTTTAGAAGCCTCGGCCGCTGGCACCGCCCCCAAAGACCAAGCCTGGGGTGAGTTTCAGGCAGACGGTTGCTTGCACGTGTATGGCGTCACCGGGCCCTCGGGCCAAGGCCACTCCACCTCGTTTGCCAGCATCATCGAAAAAACCCTGGGTTGGCCCGCTGACCGGGTGCGCTACGCCGCAGGCAGCGCCAAACACAAGCTGCTGGGCAACGGCACCGGCGGCTCCCGCTCTCTGTACGGCGCAGGCAGCGCCATTGTGGCCATGTGCCACAACCTGCTGGCGGCGCTGCAACCCCTGGCCGCGCAAGCCATGGGAGCGGGCGTGGACGAAGTCAGCTTTGTGAACGGACACTGGCAGGGGCCAACACAGACCCTGACCACGCCACAAGTGATCGACGCCCTGCCCGCCGAGGCCCAAGCCGCATTGAAGGCACTGGGCGAAGCCAGCTCGGGCTCCACCTTCCCCAACGGCTGCCATGTGGCTGAAGTAGAAATTGACCCCGCCACCGGCGTGACCGAGCTGGTGCATTACTACGCGGTCGACGACTTGGGCCAGGTGATTTCGCCGCAACTGGTGCGCGGCCAAGTGCATGGCGGCGTGGTGCAAGGCTGGGGCCAGGCGTTTTGTGAACAAGTGGTGTACGACGCCCAAGGCCAACTGCTGACCGGCAGCTTCATGGACTACGCCATGCCCCGCGCAGGCTGCGTGCCGCAGCTGACCAACGAAACCTACGAAGTACGCACCTCATTGAACCTGTTGGGCTCCAAAGGCGTCGGCGAGTCCGGTTGCACCGGCTCCCTACCGGCCTTGGCCAATGCCGTCATGAGCGCCCTGCGCCCCTACGGCATCGACCAAATGGACATGCCGTTTACGCCGGCCAAAATTTGGACGGCGTTGCAAAGAGCTTGACCCGGTCAGTTCTTATGAGTTGGCGAGGCAGCGTCAAACTGGGCTATGAAAAGTGTCTAGCGGGTTGAGGGAATGCCAAGTCCAGCAGAAGTAAGTGAGTTTGTTGAAACACTTACCGAGTTGGGAATGCAAATATTTAAAAACGGACATTTCGAGGATGCGGCTGTAGTTGATCAGGTTAATGGCCCTACTTTGCCGACTTCGTGGCTAGAGTTTGGCAAATTACCGTGTGACGATGAAGGCAACAAAGTCTCTGCTTGTTGGCTTTTTGAAGGTGAGCGAATGGGCGCAGGACTTCATTTCATAAGTTGCGAAATATCACTCGCACTTCCCCGTGGTTGGAAATATGAAAAATCTTTGAGTAAAGACTTCACGTTTGTTCGAAATGATGAAGTTGGAAGATGAGAATCAGTCTTCTAGAAATTTCCTTTGCTCACGAGTAAGAAATCTTGTTCCGTGATTGTTTTCATAGCATCGCCACAGTTCTGACCCACGTTCGCCGACGATATGCATACGCGCTAAATGCTGGCAATGGCGACAAATCGGGCCGCTAGCGTTCAAGATTGATTTTTTGTGTTTCCACTTGTCTTCAGTTGGGTTTTCAATGGGCAGTTTGCACGCTTTTTCAGATAGCGCTCTGCTCTCTTTGAGCGACCTCAATGCAACTAGGTAGGGTTGCAGTTGGTCTGATACTGAACGAAAGCGATTGGCGTAGTAATTGGCTTCGTCTTGTGAGCGTGGATGTAACGACTCGTTCAAAAGATCTATGAACTCGTCAAGAGCTAGGTGAATGTCTTCAAGTTTTTCGAATAACGCCGCTTCTTCTGAAGTGCTAAGCTGATTTTGTAATTCGATAGAAGTGCCGAAGTCAGCTAAGAACTGTTCAATCAAATTCTTGAGCGAGAGTTCATCTGATGATTCGATTAAAGCCTTTTGAATTGCATTGAGCGCTTCACTTGCTTTGCTTGCATCTGTTGAATTTTCGATTTCATTTGGCGTAACACCTTCTCCAACTACTTCGAACCCTTTGGGTGCGGGCCTCAGTAGAGGTGACTTTCGGGTGCTTGCGTAGATAGACTTTCCGTAAGCATTCGCTTCTTTGAAGTCTCTAAAAAAACGTGTTCCATCAGTCATACAAGCATTTCTATGAAGTCGAGATTAGCCAACGAAACTTCTGACGGGAGTTTTGTATTCGTTCAGAACGACTTTCCTGTCTTTGACGAATCCAGTAACGTCGCTCGCTCGATAGGCACTACCTTGATTCCACTTTGAGCCCACAATGTCTTCGATAGGATCAGGAACAAGAACGGCAGTTCCATCTTTTAGAGATCTAGGTATGAGGTAAGCGGCAATTGGACTGTTGCGGTAGTACTGGTAGTAGTAAGTGAATGGGATGATTTCTAGGAATTCAGATTGATTGTCCTCATCAATTAACTTGTCTGTGAAGAAAGTTTTCCCCCCGCCGAATTTGCGGCGATAGTCTCCGGAGGCGTCTATAGCGCCCGTCTCGGGATTTTGTCCTACAGAAATCTTTGTTTGAAAGTTCTTGGTGTCATATTCGACAAAACGGACATCGGGCCAGTAGCCCATCCCGAGCGCACGATCTATATCAAGGAATGAACGTGCGGTGTGAATGACTACGGGCGAGTCTGAATTGACTTCGGCGTGAGGCTTCGGTGGCGCATTTGCATCTTGAAGAAAAATCACCTTGTCTGAATTGCTTGAAACGTGAACGCAGGTATGCGACCACTTGCTTTGCAAATCTTGAAGAACTGAGTTCACACTCGCGACATCTAAGTTCAAAACTTTTTCTTTGCACTTGTCGCAATTCCGCCAGCGTTGCTCGTTGTTCTCAACCACAAGCTGGTTCCAATTCAATGCTTTTGGACAGTGAAGTTGCTTTAGGAAGACCCCGTCTGGCGCGTAAAGCGAACTGGTTTTCTCGTCGTATATGAAGCGGTCGTTCATTGTTGAACCTTGGCGGTATCAGATGATTACTATCTTAGAGGTATTCAACTTCAATTTTTAAGATCTCAACCGTCATCGAGCCATCCATTCGGGCGTCTCGGATCTTCCGTTTCTTGTAGATAGAGAAGACGCTTTCGGGTCCAAGATCGAACCCCCGTGGGGACCTATAGCCCTCTAGAATGAGTTTATCGGCTATCTCTTTGAAGGTCATTCCGGCCCGATCCCTGAGGTCTATAACCTTCTCCGAAAGCTCCTTCTGGTAGAGGGAGTAAGCCCCAATCATCAGCCCCCTAGTCCTTATCAATAGCTCGTATCGAACTATGAAACCTCTATCATCTCTACCCCCTAACGAAATTACTCCACCGTAACGGACTTCGCCAAATTCCTGGGCTTGTCCACGTCGGTGCCTCGCGCACAGGCGGTGTGATAGGCCAGCAATTGCAGTGGCACCACGTGCAGGATGGGCGAGAGCACGCCGTAGTGTTCGGGCATGCGGATCACGTTCACGCCTTCGCTGCTTTCGATCTTGGTGTCGCCATCGGCCAGCACATACAGCACGCCGCCGCGGGCACGCACTTCTTGCATATTGCTTTTGAGTTTTTCGAGCAGCTGGTCGTTGGGCGCCACGGTGACCACCGGCATGGCGCTGGTCACCAAGGCCAACGGGCCGTGTTTCAACTCACCGGCGGCATAGGCTTCGGCGTGGATGTAGGTAATTTCTTTGAGCTTCAACGCGCCTTCCAGCGCGATGGGGTAGTGCGTGCCGCGCCCTAAAAACAAGGCGTCTTCTTTGCTGGCAAATTCTTGCGCCCAGGCGATCAATTGGGGCTCTAGCGCCAGCACGGCTTGGAGTGCGGCGGGCAGGTGGCGCATGTCTTTGATGTGCGCGGCTTCTTCGGCGTCTGACAAGTGGCCTTTGGTTTGGGCCAGCGCCAGGGTGAGCAAAAACAAGCCGGCCAACTGCGTGGTGAAGGCCTTGGTGGAGGCGACACCGATCTCGGCGCCCGCGCGCGTCACATACGCGTGTTTGCACTCGCGCACCATGGCGCTGGTGGCGACGTTGCAGATGGTCAGTGTTTGCGTCATGCCCAGGCTTTGCGCGTGGCGCAAGGCGGCCAAGGTGTCGGCGGTCTCGCCGCTCTGGGTGATGGTGACGATCAGTGTGTTGGGGTTGGGCACCGATTCGCGGTAGCGGAATTCGCTGGCAATCTCGACCGAACAAGCGACTTTGGCGATGGCTTCGATCCAGTATTTGGCCACGCAGCCGCTGTAGTAGCTGGTGCCGCAGGCCAGGATCAACACGTTGTCGATGGCCTTGAAGGTGCTGTATGCGCCGTCGCCAAAGAGTTCGGGGGTGATGCCTTCCACGCCTTCGAGGGTGTCGGCAATGGCGCGCGGCTGCTCAAAAATTTCTTTTTGCATGTAATGGCGGTAGGGGCCGAGCTCGGCTGCACCGCTGTGGGCGTGCACGGTTTTCACCACCCGGGCCACGGCCTGGTGCGCACGGTCCACGATCCAGTATTTGCCCAACTGGATATCGACCACATCGCCCTCTTCGAGGTACACGATCTGGTCGGTCACTCCGGCCAAGGCCATGGCGTCGCTGGCCAAAAAGGTTTCGCCCTGGCCTATGCCCATGATCAGCGGCGAGCCCTCGCGCGCGCCAATCACGCGGTGCGGTTCGTCTTTGTGGAAGACCGCGATGGCATACGCGCCCCGCAGTTGGCGGATGGCGTTTTTGACGGCTTCAAAAATATCGCCGTCGTACACGCTGTCGACCAAGTGAGAGATGACCTCGGTATCTGTCTGACTCAAAAACACATAGCCCTTGGCTTGCAGTTCGGCGCGCAGTTCTTCGTGGTTTTCGATGATGCCGTTGTGCACCAAAGCGACTTTGCCGGGTTGGGTGTGCGACGGGCCGGTGCCATGGCTGAAGTGGGGGTGCGCGTTGTGCACCGCAGGCGCGCCGTGCGTGGCCCAGCGGGTGTGGGCGATGCCGGTGCCGCCTTCGATGTGCTCGGCGGTGACCTGGTCCATCAGCTCAGCCACCCGGGCGGTGCTGCGCGCGCGCTGCAAACCGCCGCTGTGGCCGTTCAGGCTGGCCGCATGCACGGCCACGCCGCACGAGTCATAACCCCGGTATTCGAGCCGTTGCAGGCCTTGTACCAGCACGGGAACGATGTTGCGAGAAGAAACGGCGCCGACGATGCCACACATAAGAGAGCTCCAAAACGGGGAATGCGCTGGATGTTAGAGCGTTCATTAAAAAATATTCGATCAATTTTTTATTTAAAATCGCTGATTATTTCAATTTTATTTATGTTTGAAATTTAATTTCATTAAAATAATATTTATGAAACCATTAGAACTTGACGCCATTGACCTGCAACTTTTAGACAGCCTGCAACAGGACGCCAGCCTGAGCAATGTGGCGCTGGCCGAGCGGGTGCATGTGTCGCCCCCGACTTGCCTGCGGCGGGTCAAGCGCTTGGTGGACGAAGGCTGGATCGAGCGGCAAGTCGCCATCTTGAACCGCGACAAACTCGGGCACGGCCTGCAAGCGCTGGTGGAAGTGACCTTGGACCGCCAGGGCGCGGAACACCTGGATGCGTTTGAAGCCCGCGCCGTGGCCGAAGACGCGGTACAGCAATGTTGGCGCGTCTCGCCCGGGCCGGACTTTGTGCTGGTGGTGCAATCGCGCGACATGCCCGACTACCTGGCGCTGACCCAACGCTTGTTCACACAAGATGCGAATGTGCGCAACGTCAAAGCGTTTTTTGCGACACGGCGGGCCAAATTTGGCAGCGCACTCCCTTTGCGGTCTGCCGGTTAAAGGCCCAGCACCGTCAACGCTTGCTGCGCCGAAATGATGGACAGGCCCGGGATCGGTGGTGTCTCCAACAAATCATTGTCGCCACTGACCAAATAAGGGGCTTGCGCCTTGAGCACCGTCTCAATGAATTTGTCATCATCCCGGTCTCGGCAGTAAGGCGGCGGCTCCCCAATCTCAACCCAATGTGCAGCGGCACCCAGGTCATGCAGCACACGTTCACGGTTTTCCAGACTGATGTAGCGGTCAAACTTGGGCCGATACAAAAGCGTGCGCAACTCATCAAGTGTGGCTTGCGAAAACACCAAACGATGATGTGCCAAGGCACAACGCACCAGTTTGGCGGGGGCTCCTTGCGCTGAGAGCGCGGCACTGATCAAGATATTGGTATCAAAGACCAGCTTAAGACTCGCCACGCAGCAACTCGTCCAACAGTTCAGGCGTCATGCCAGCGCTTTCTGCCTGCAAAGCGGTGTCTGCCAGGGTGTGTTGCAAGCGGTTGGCGTAAAACTCGCGCATGGCCTCATAGTCTTGTGCGGAAACCATGACGCCGACCACGCGATCACGACGCATCACACGCACCGGTTCGCGTTGAGCCACATCGATGAAGTGCCCAAACTGGGTTTTGGCTTCATTGGCAGAGAAAGTTTGCATACCCAAAATTTAGCACGAATCGTTCGATTCGTGCAATTTAATTGGTTTTGGGCTTCTTTTCCGGGCGTTTCCAGTTGGCAAGGCTCAGCTGCTTGCCGCGCGCCACGCTGAGTGCGCCCGGCTCGGTGCTTTTGGTGATGGTGGAGCCGCCGCCCACCGTGCCGCCTGCGCCGATCGTCACCGGGGCGATCAACACACTGTTGCTGCCGATGTGCACATCGGCCTCAATCACGGTGCGGTGTTTGTTGGCGCCATCGTAGTTGGCGGTGATGCTGCCTGCGCCGTAGTTGACGCGCTCGCCCACGGTGGCGTCGCCCAAATAGGCCAAGTGGTTGGCTTTGGCGCCCTTGGCCAGGGTGGAGTTTTTCACTTCAACAAAATTGCCGATGTGCACTTCGGCGGCCAGTTGCGCGCCGGGGCGCAGGCGGGCAAACGGGCCGATCAAAGCGCCCTCGCCCACGCTCACGCCGAGCTTTTCGCCGTCGATGTGGGTGAAGGGGTGAATCACCGCGCCGGCCGCAATGCTGCAGTTGGCGATCACGCAGTTGGCGCCCACGCGCACGCCCTCGCCCAGGCTGACGCGGCCATCAAAAATGCAGTTGACGTCAATTTCCACGTCCTGGCCGCAGTCGAGTTGACCGCGCAAGTCAAAGCGCGCCGGGTCTTGCAGGCGCACGCCCTGCGCCATCAAAGCATGGGCTTGGCGTAATTGGTGGGCCCGCTCCAGTTCGGCCAGCTGCAGCGGGCTGTTGATGCCTGCGACCTGCAAAGCGTCTTGAATGGTGTGCGCCACCACTTCCACGCCGTCGGCCACGGCAAATTTAACAATGTCGGTCAGGTAGTACTCGCCTTGGGCGTTCTGGTTGTCCAGGCGCGCCAGCCAAGGTTTGAGCAAGCGTGCGGGCACAGCCATGATGCCGCTGTAAACCTCGCGAAGGGCGCGCTGCGCCTCGCTGGCGTCTTTGTGTTCCACAATCGCTTTGACCTGGGCGCCATCCCGAACGATGCGACCGTAACCGGTGGGATCGGCAAATTCGATGGTCAGCAAGGCCAAGCGGGTGCCAGCGCTGGCGGCGATCAAAGCTTGCAAGGTGTCGGCCTGGGTCAAGGGCACATCGCCCGACAAAATCACCACCAATCCGTCATCGGCCAAGGCCGGCACCGCTTGTTGCACCGCGTGGCCGGTGCCCAGCTGGGGTTCCTGACGCACAAACTGCAGCGCCGTGCTGGGCGAGGAGGCGGCCGAGGCCGTCAAGGACGCCTCCACTTCGGCCGCACCGTGCCCGGTGATGACCACCGCTGAACGCGCCTGCAGTTGCGCGGCTGTGTGCAGCACATGCTGAACCAAGGGGACGCCAGCCAAGCGCTGCAGCACTTTGGGCAGCCGGCTTTTCATGCGGGTGCCTTTGCCGGCGGCCATAACAACCACATCAATGGGCAGGGAATGGAGAGTTTGTTGCATGCTGTGTATCACGTGTCCGTCAAACTAAGCGATTCATCATTCAATCATCGCAGCACCCATTATCGTTGGTGGGACTGACACGGAACATGTTTTCACCCACCCCACGGCCTGCGCTGCGCGATTTTCGCGGGTCCCGACACGGCTTCGGCTTCTGGCGCATGGCGTTGTTGGCGCTGGCCTTGACCCTGCTGCAAGGCTGCAGTGCCATCAAGCTGGGCTACAGCAAAGCCGACGACTTGGCTTACTGGTGGCTGGACGGCTATGCCGATTTCTCGGCTCCACAGGCAGAACGGCTGCGGGCCGACTTGAGCGCGGTGCACCGCTGGCACCGCACCCAAGAGCTGCCGCTGTATGCCGCCATGCTGCAACAAGCGCAATCCCTGGCGGCTGACAACATCACGCCAGCGCAAGTGTGCGGCCTGGCTGAAACGGGGCAGCAGCACCTGAACGCCTTGATGACCAAGGCCATCCCGGGGCTGACCGCCGTCGCCATGGACCTGTCGGACAAACAATTGAAACACTTGGAACGGCAATGGGCCAAGAAAAACGCCACCTGGCAAGACGATTGGCTCAAGCTGTCGCCCGCCGAGTTGGAGAAAAAACGCCTGGACAATTTTGTTGATCGGTTTGAGACGTTTTACGGCAGCTTGACCCCGGCCCAAGTGCAGCTGCTGCGCCAGCAGGTGCAGCAATCGGTGTGGACGGCCGCTTGGGGTTGGCGCGATCGTTTGGTCAAGCAACAGCAGCAGCTGGAGCTCTTGCGATCGTTTCAAAGCAAGCCGCCTCCCGCGGCAGTAGCGCAAGACGCACTCCAGTCCATGGTCCAAAGCTGGACTTCGACGACAGACGGTTTTGGCCATGAAACACGCTTGCGTTTGAAGCAAGAAGCCTGTACCAATGTGGCGCAACTGCACAACACCACCACGGCGGCGCAGCGCCTCAAAGCGATTCAGCGTTTGCGCGCCTACGCCAGCGATTTCAAAGACCTGGCGGTGCCATGAAAAAAGCCCCTCGAAAGGGGGCTCTGGGTGGCTAGAAGGCTGGAAGCCTGGAAGCCTCGCTGACCGCGCGACTCAGGCTTGCAGCGCTTTCCACATTTCCATGTCGCGCTCGGCGGTCCAGATGCGTGGATTTTTGATGCCCGAGGCTTCGTCAAAAGCGCGGGTCACATCGAAAGGCAGGCAGTGCTCGTAGATGACCACATGGCCAAAAATCGGGTCCATGCTCTTGCGAGTGTGGGCCATGGCGGCTTTCAAGTCCATGTGGCCGGCCA
>CANFYZ010000063.1 GCA_947451385.1 Comamonadaceae bacterium
CAAATCTTTGCCACTGATTCCAACAACAATCAATTTTTAGATTAACCTTGCAAAACCGGACTACTTCTTAATCAATGGTACGTCTCAAGGGGGCAGGTCAGTGGTACAGTGAAACGTGTTAGGAATTTCTGTGGTTTTTCTGTAACACGGTGTGTGCTACGTTACACGGAAATGCGCTGTAACCCGCATAGATACTAGCTGTTTCGCCGCCACGTGTGTTGAAAATCCGCGTGTCACTGGTTCGATTCCAGTCCAGGCCACCAATTAGAACCGCCGTTTTACTCTGTAGAACGGCGGTTTTTCTCTTTTTGGGCCGGCCACGGTGTCGCTGGCCCAGCTGCCCCTAAAACTTAGCCGGCCATCACTGTCGCGGCGCGGTCAACCCGGCCAGCATGTCTCTGTTTTAATCCCTCAAACAGTGACTGCCTCTTTGGGGGCGAAGGGGCGTCGATATGTCATGCGTCATGAGTTGGGATGAATGGGCCAGGCACGATGCTGTGGGCTTGGCTGAGCGGGTCCGAGCCGGTGATGTCACTCCAACCGAGCTGGCGCAGCAAGCTGCGGCGGGGATTGCCAAGGTCAATCCGGCGTTGAGCGCGGTCGTGGAGGTGTTTGACGATGCCGTGGTCAACCCTTTGTGCGACGGCATGAACCCTGCCGGATACTTTGCTGGCGTGCCTTATTTGATGAAGGACCTGGGGCCCACCTTGAAGGGGCGCTTGCAGGAGATGGGTTCTCGGCTGATGAAGGGCCATCGACCTTTTGCTGACAGTTTCCTCACCGAAAAAATTCGGCAAGCCGGCTTGAATGTGTTGGGGCGAACAACCACCCCCGAGTTTGGCGTGTGCAGTTCTGCAGAAAATCCCGAGGTGTACGTCACCCGCAATCCGTGGAACTTGGACTACACCACCAATGGCTCGTCGGCCGGCACCGCAGCTGCCGTGGCGTCTGGGGTGCTGCCCTTGTCACACGCCACGGACGGTGGCGGCTCGATCCGGATTCCCGCTGGAGCCAACGGTCTGATCGGCCTCAAAGCCTCGCGCGGTGTTTTTTCGATTGCGCCTGGGGCCTCAGATTTAACCGGCTTGGTCTCGACCCAAGGCTGTCACAGCCGCACGGTGCGGGACACAGCAGCTTTTGTGGACCACTGCCGCGGCGGCGCGCCGGGCGAGTTCATGCCCTATTGGCAACCGGCCGAGCCCTACAGCCAGTTGATCCAAAAAGACCCCGGTCGGCTGCGCATTGCGTTGTCACACGCGTGGGGCCATTACCAAGCGGTGCCGCAGTTTGTGGCGGAACTGGAGCGAGTCGGGCGCTTTCTTCAAGGCTTGGGCCACCATGTGGACTGGGCCTTGCCTGATGTGAATTTGCCCGCTGCCTTTGCGGCGCAGACCACTTGCTACATCAGTAACTTTGCGCAAACCATCACCAACCTGCTCAAGCCCATGGGCTTGGAGCGCCCGCCGGCTGATCGGGTGGAGCCCATCAACATCAAAATTTGGGAAGAAGGCCTCAAAACCAGCTATGCCGAACGCGCGCAGATGCAAGCGGTGTTCAATGCCACGTCGCGCGGGTTTGGTCAGTTCTTTGAGTCTTGGGACATCATCTTGACGCCCATCACGGCCTTGCCCACCCCCCAAATTGGCACCACCGAGTACCTGACGCAAAGTACCAACCCATCGGTGTACGACTGGTTTGAAAATCTTTGGCAAAACTTTGCCTACACCCCGCTGTCCAATCTTTGCGGCATTCCGGGCATTTCTTTACCGCTGGGGATGCAAGAAAGCGGTTTGCCTTTGGGCATCCAAGCCCAGGCCCGTCAAGCCCATGACGGTTTGTTGCTGCAACTGGCCGCACAAATAGAGCGGGCCTTGAACGGCCAATGGAACCACGGCCAGCGACCTGCTGTCCATGTCGGACACTCACTATGAAGCTTATGCAAAACCAACCCGCTTCAGCCGATTTGATCGATTCGCGCTACGCCTTCAAGCGCCTCATGCTCACCCTGCTGATCGTGACGCTGGGCAGCAGCAGCATGTACGTGGTCGCCGTCGTGCTGCCCGCGGTACAACTGGAGTTTGGGGTGTCGCGCGCTGAGGCCTCCTTGCCCTATACCGTCATGATGCTCGGCTTGGGCATTGGCGGCATTTACATGGGCCGCTGGGCGGACCGCAAAGGTGTGCATGTGCCCTTGTTGTGGGGCGGTTTGGGGGTCGGGTCGGGTTTTATTTTGGCGGGACTCTCGCAAAACATTTGGCTATTTGCGCTCGCCCATGGTGTGTTGTTGGGCATGTTTGGCGCTTCGTCTACTTTTGCGCCCTTGTTGGCGGACACCTCTTTGTGGTGGAACAAACGCCGGGGTATTGCTGTCGCAATCTGCGCCAGTGGCAACTACGTGGCGGGTACGGTGTGGCCTGCCCTGGCACAACGCGGCGTGGAGACCTGGGGCTGGCGCTCTACCTACATCGCGCTCGGTTTGGTCTGTGGCTTGGGCATGATGGCCTTGAGTTTTTTCATGCGTCAACGACCGCCGCTGTTGGCGGCCACGGTGCCTGGTCAGGCTTCGGCTTGGGTTTCGGAGCGGCCGTTTGGCTTGCGCCTGTCTCATGCGCAGGCCTTGCTGTGTGTGGCGGGCGTGGCTTGCTGTGTGGCCATGGCCATGCCGCAGGTGCATATCGTGGCCTATTGTTCTGACTTGGGCTTTGGCGCCGCCAGGGGGGCCGAGATGCTCTCGCTCATGTTGGCCTGCGGCATTGCCAGTCGCTTGATCTCGGGGGTGATTTGCGATCGCATTGGGGGCTTGCGTACCTTGTTACTCGGCTCGATCTTGCAGGGTGTCGCTTTGTTGATGTTTTTGTTCTTCGATGGCTTGGTCTCGCTGTACATCATCTCGGCGATGTTTGGTTTGTTCCAGGGCGGCATCGTGCCGTCTTACGCCATCATCGTGCGCGAATACTTTCCGCCCAAAGAGGCGGGCGCGCGGGTGGGCAGTGTGATATTTGCGACCATGGTGGGCATGGCCCTCGGCGGTTGGATGTCGGGCAAGGTGTTCGATTTGACGGGCTCGTACCATGCGGCCTTCATCAACGGACTGGCCTGGAACCTGCTCAACCTGAGCATCGCAACCGGCTTGCTGTGGCGCGTCTATCAATTGAGCCGCACTGCGAAGGCAGTCTGAAATCAGCTAGCATGTGCCCCCTATGCACACCTCAGCTTTGGTTTTGTTTTCGGGTGGACAAGATTCCACCACTTGTTTAGCCGACGCGCTCTCACGTTACAGCCGTGTCGAAACGCTGGCCTTTGACTATGGCCAGCGTCACCGAGTCGAGTTGGATGCACGCTTGCAGGTACTGACGGCGCTGCGGGCGCAGTTTCCTGTGTGGGCCGAACGTTTGGGCGAAGATCATTTGCTCGACGCTTCGGTGCTGGGTCAGGTCAGCGAGACCGCGCTGACGCGGGACAGCGCCATTGCCATGCAGGCCAATGGCCTGCCCAACACGTTTGTGCCTGGCCGTAATTTGCTGTTCTTGACCTTGGCCGCGGCCTTGGCCTATCGCCGCGGCTTGGACGTCATCGTTACCGGCGTTTGCGAGACCGATTACTCAGGCTACCCCGACTGCCGTGATGACACCATGAAGGCCATGCAAGTGGCGCTGTCGCTCGGCATGGACAAACGCCTGCGCATTGACACGCCCCTGATGTGGATCGACAAGGCCCAAACCTGGCAGATGGCCTACGCGCTGGGGCAGGCCACGGGCCTGCCCAACGGTGGGCAGAAATTGGTCGACTTGATTGTCGAACACAGTCACACCTGCTATTTGGGCGACCGCACCCAGCGCCATGACTGGGGTTACGGCTGCGGCACTTGCCCCGCCTGTGAACTCCGTGCGACGGGGTTTGCGCGTTTCACCCAACAATGACCAGACTCAGTTGGTCTGGATCACGCGCTCGTTGAGCGGTTGCACTGGACGGGCGTTCTTCTTGAACGGGAAGGCGCCCACCTGGTCACGCGCAATGTTGACTTGCGACTTGAGAATGAAGAACTTCACTTTTTCGGTACAAGGCGGCGTGGTCAGCGAGCCTTCGTAGCTGTAGAAGTCCATCTCGCGAGGCAGCAAGTTGCCGGGGTTGAAGCTCACGTTTTCAGGCGTCACTTCAGGGCCTTCTTTGGCGGGTAAGTGGGCCCACAGGGTTTTGATGCCGGGGTTCTCGTTGCCCTCTTTGAGCAGCACGCCCACAACGGCCAGTTGCCCCGCTGCGTTTTTGTGCACAAAGTGAATCACCATGGCGGCCGGTTTGCCCTCAATCAATTCTTCACTCGGCTTGTGGAAGTGGAACTGCAACAGATCGAAGGCCATGCCGTCAATGCGTAATTTGCTGCCAGGCTCCACATTGACTTGAATCGTATGGCCGTTGTTCAAAATTTTGAGTGGGCCGTTTTTGTAATCCGTAGCGATGGCCATTTTCACCTTCTCAAAGGGGCCTTTGATGTCCAGTGGTGACTGCGATTTGCCTTTGGCACAGGTGGGGAATTCTTTGCCCCAGTTTTCAGGACCCATAGGGCCTTCGTAGTCCCAATGCGGGGCGGCATGGGCATCCTTGGCGCCCCCTTTGGCATGCTCGTCCGCACCCGCTTTGGCTGGCGCTTCTTTGGCGACCAGGATGCCTTCGCATTCAGACAACACGGTGACTTTTTCGCCAGCGGCAGCCAAGGCTTTTTGTGCAGCGCAAATGGTTTTTGATTTGCTTTTCCAGTCCGTCAACTCCAGGGTTTTACGAAAGGCATCAATGGTGCTGGGATCTTTGCTTCCCAAGGTCAACAAGCGGACCGCGGCCAAGCCCAGTTGGCGCTCAGTCGACAGGCCTTTTTGCTTGCTGTAGTTGGCATCGAGGTCTTTCAAAATCTCACCGTTCGAGAGGGCCATTTTCACCGCGTCGAGTTCCTGGGCCTTGCCCTTCAAGGGGGCGACCGCTTCGCTCAGTTCTTTGGCTTCTTCTTGGGCTTTGCTCAGTTCTTCTTCTTTGGAGCTGAGCTTGTCTTGAGCCTCTTTGGCTTTGGTCTCCAGCTCAGCCATCTGACCGCTAGAGGCTCCCGCGCTCTTGTGCTGTGTCCAACCAAAGAAGCCGGCGCCAATCAAGGCCAGCACCAGCACAACTTCTGCAATGATTCTTGTCATATCTCTATCCTGAATAAGGTCGAAGGGTTGGGCACGAGCGCACCCGAGCACAAAGAGGCCTGATGATTATCGGCACCAAAAAAATAAACTTGAGCGATGGACAGGTCGATCAGCGGCTTAGCGGTCGGCTTTGAAGGACATGCCTTGACCGGTGGGTGTGGCGGCAACCCAAATCAGGCGTTGGGTTTTGCCAGGGAGGGGACTGGCTTGAACCCAAGCCACGCCAGTGAGCGTCTGTTTTTTGAAGCCACATGAGGTGGCATCGGCCATGGTCAATTTCAGCTTGAAAATATTGCCTTCTGTACTCGTTTCTGTCAGCGAAGGAGCGATCCATTTGCAATCCAAAGCCAAACCGAATGCCGCGCTGTCAGCGACCTCGCCAGTGGTGGGGGAGACGTTGAAGGTGAAGGACCCCACCGTACCTTCACCGTAAGACAAGCGCCCAACCCAAACATTCGCAATGTCACTCAAACGGGAAGCTTGGTTGTAGTTGTAAGAGTTGCCTTGCGAAGCCGTAAAGGAAATCTTCTGCTTGGCGATATTCAAAAAGCTGATGTCCCCGCTCAGTTGGCTGCTGCCTGGGGATGTGAAAGCCGCAGAGCCGCCCATGACGTTGTTGAAAACCGTGCTGAGTTGAAAGTAGCGCAGGCCAGAGACCGCGGCATTTTCTGCGCCTAAACCGACGAGGGAGCCCGAGTAAATATCAGGGTCTGAAAAAGAAGGCTCGGCCACATAGTGCAACCCGAACCATTGACTTGCGGGCGTGATGATGCCAATGAACTCTTGGTCCGCCGCCGTGCCCCAAAAAACGCCGGGCATAACCACTGCAGGTGAACTGGTGCTTTTGCCGCCAGCCCCGCCCCCGCCGCAGCCCAACAAACTGAAAGTCGTGGCCCAAAGTAAACACAAAGTGGATAAGCATCGAAAATTCATGGTGTTTCACTTAAGCCTGATTTATAGTTTGCGCATGCACTTATTACACAAATCGCTGGCTGTTGCAATTGCGCTTTTGAGCCTCCAGTCTGCGCATGCCGACTGGAAAATGATTGCGACTTTCCCGGTGGGAACCTACTACATCCAAGCCAATACGGTGGAGAAGAACGGTCCTGTAAGAGATTTTTGGACACTGCTGGACTACCCGTCGCCGCAAAAAACTGCGCGCGGCGCGAATTTCATGTCGACCCGTACACACATGCAAATGGATTGTAAAAAACAAAGCGTGCGTTTTTTGCAAATGTCTTGGCATACGGGTGCCATGTTGTCGGGTGAACAAATTGACCAGCAAGGGGTGATGCGTGAATGGCAATCCATTCCGCCCGACACCCCCTTGGTCAACTTTCTCAAAGCGGTCTGTTGAATCCTTCAAGGGCTGACCCATCCGGCTTGTAACCAGTGCCAGTAAGCAGGCTGCATCGGCCAGGCCAAGTTGGTCAGGTGGGTGCCTTCTGGGAATATCGAATCCGTCAGGTGATCGAGCCACGGGCTTTGTGCACCCATCAAGCCTAACCATTGTTGCGTCGATACCGCTTCGTGGCTTGCACCCTGCGCGGTGTGCCCTGCGCCAGGCAATCTGTGCTCCGGCCAGGCCTGGGCCACAGGCCCGGACATGCGGTCGTGCAAGCTGCCCCAGTGTCGTCCGCGCAAGGTCTGTTTGATCGAGCTCAAGCGTTGCTGAGTGTGTTCAACGCTGGCGTTTTGAAAACGAATTTGCCCCAACACATTGTCAAAAAAAACGGTCAACTGGGGTTGGTCGCGCAGCAGCTGAGGCAATTGGCTCAAGGCGTCACCCGTGTGGCATGCCAGTCGAACCCCGCGCGCTTTCAAGGCTCGGCCATGACGCCAGCGGAACAAGGGGCCAGCCATTGGATCAATGTCCCAGGTCTGGACGGATTGGTACCGCTGCAGCCAAGGGGTGGACATCATCCAACCGGCGCTGGCGCCAATCAGCAGCAGGTGGTCGGTTTGTACGGGTTGGGCCAGGAGCCAGGTTTCAATCTCGGTGCGGGTTTGCGCCCATCGTGCTTGCGCGCGCCAGGCACGCCAGTGCCAATGCAAGCCACCGGTGAGATTCATGCCCAGACCATCATGACCCCGATTTTAAATTGAACTGCATGACTCCCAGTTCGTCCATTTTCTGTTGGTCACGTTTTTCAGTTTGAGTCAGGATGGCGCTCGCATTTTGATCGGCGAGTTTTTGCATTTTCAGCCTCTCTCGCTCGGCCGCCATCAGGCGTTGGCGTGTTTCGCTCAAAGTGGTTTCTGCATGCACGACGTCGTTCGCCACGCGTTGCATCAAAGTCAGCAATTGGGACATGAATTGACGCTGGTTCATCACTTCACGCATGCCTTGAAGGCTGTGGTTGGCACTGTTCTCTTGCTGTCGGTAGTCATCGTACAGCTTAGCCAAGCGCGACTTACTGGCGTTTAAACTTTCCAGTCGCGCCAACGTTTGCGACAGCTCAGCTTGAATCAGGTTGGTTTCGTCTTGCGCTTTTTGCGCCAACACGGTCCAGCAATTGCGTTCATTGATCATGAGGCGAGCAGCGTGCGTAAGTGATCACGGGTGATGCTTTCGTCTTCGCCCAGATGCATGTCTTGGCGCAGAAAATTCTCCATCGCATCGCGCAATCGGATGGCCTCGTCCAGCGTGGGATTCGTGCCGGTTTCGTAGGCGCCCACTTGGATCAAATCTTGGTTTTGCTGGTAAAGCGACCACATGCGGCGAAACCGGTTGGCGGCCTTCAGATCCTCCGGATCCAATAAATTTTGCATCACCCGAGAAATCGAACCGTTCAAATCAATCGCTGGGTAATGCGCTGCATCGGCCAACTTGCGTGACAGCATGACCTGGCCATCGAGCGAAGCGCGGGCAATGTCCACAATCGGGTCGTTGGCGTCATCGCCCTCCGCCAACACCGTGTAGATCGCGGTGATCGAGCCATGACCATGGCGACCGACCCCAGCGCGCTCAATCAAATTGGGCAGCAAAGCAAATACCGACGGCGGGTAGCCTTTGGCGGTAGGCGGTTCGCCAATCGCCAAGCCAATTTCACGCTGTGCATGGGCGACCCGGGTCAAACTGTCCACCAGCATCAGTACATTCAAGCCCTGATCGCGAAAAAATTCAGCAATCACATGCGTCATTTGCGCAGCTTTGAGTCGCAGCACGGGCGAGACATTCGCGGGGGCGGCGACCACCACGGATTTGGCCAAGCCTTCTTCACCCAATGACTCTTGAATAAAGGCTTGTACTTCGCGGCCGCGCTCGCCGATCAATCCGATCACCACCACGTCGGCTTTGGTGAAACGCGTCATCATGCCCAAGAGCACACTTTTGCCCACGCCCGAGCCTGCGACCAATCCGACGCGTTGCCCGCGCCCTAAGGTCAGCAGCCCGTTGATGGCCTTCACACCCACATCCAGCACGCTGTCAATCGGGCCACGCTCCATCGGGTTGAGGGGCAGGCCGAGCAAGCTCAAACGGGAGGTGCCGATGGGTTTGGGTTTGCCATCCAATGGCTCGCCGCGTCCGTCAATCACGCGGCCCAGCAACTCTGGGCCTAAACTGGCGGTACCCAAATCGCTGGCCACACGCACTGAGGCGCCGGGGCCAATCCCGACCGGGTCGGTGAGCGGCATCAGGTACAAAGTTTTGTCATTGAAGCCCACCACCTCCGCCTCGATGCGGTGGCCGTCTGGACTCATGATCTCGCAACTCGAACCTATGGGGGCCATGATGCCCCTGGCTTCCAAGCGCAGACCCACCAGCCGCACCAGCGTGCCGCAGCGCTCGGGGCTGCTGGCGCGTATCCGGCTCATGGAGCTGGCGACTTCTTGCGCAAAGCTAGTCATCGATCTTGTCCAACTCCAGGCTGATGTCGTTCAGCTTTTCGGCAAAGTTCTGAGTGATGCCTTCTGGCGGTGGGCTGGCCGAGGCCATGACCTCATGCGCTTCGTAGGTTGGCGATTCTGCAGCATCGCCGAAGTCGGAAACTTCAGCTTCTTCAAATTCGGCCGCTTCGCTGGCCAATGCGGGCGAGGGCATCGCAGGCAGTTTGGCCTGTGCATCTTCGACCGTGCGGGCACTGCCGCGTTGGCTTGCCAAGCGGCTGGCCAATTTGGTCGGTGCAAACGCCGAATTGGTTTGCCAGGCTTGGGGATCTTGAAGCAGGCTGTGCGCCAATGACTCCAGTCGGTTCTCAATTAAATCGCTCACCACCGTATCTTCAGCGCGCACCCGCACGCTGCCTGGTAAAAGCAAAGCGTCGGCTTGCAAACGCCAAGCGGGTTTGGGCTGGCCTTCTTCGCGCGGCTGACTTTGCAGCAGCGCCAAATCTTGGGGGTTCAGCTCCACCACCAAAGTGGCGGCATCGGCGGCGTCGAGGGTTTCGATGCAGCGCTGCATCACCTGTTCAACCGCTTGGGGCGAGAGGGTCAATTCGCTCAGTACCAATTGCTCTGCCAAATGCAAAGCCAAGCGTTTAAGCGGCTCTTGCAGTTGTGCCGGTTCTTCGATCAGGGCGCTGATTTTCGCGTCAATTTCATGCAGCAAAGCCTGTATTTGCTCCGCGGTTTGAGCCGCCATTTGGGCTTGTTCATCGGCCGCTTGAGCCTGTTGTGCCAAGGCTTGACCTTGCTCTAAGCCTTGCGCCAAGCCTTCGGCAAATGCTTGGGCGCGAATCTCCTCGAGGTTCAATGCATCGGCTGAAGAATGGGTTTCCAACTCTTGCAGAGAGGAGTTCGCTTCGTGTTCAGTCTCTTCTGCCGCCGGGCTCGATTCAGAAAGTCTGGCGGTGTCTTTGTCCGCATGCACGCCCGCACCTTCATCGGCGTGCACCATGGGCGTGAACTGCAGACCTTTTTTATGCGTGAAATGCTCTCGCGCAAATACCTGCTTGACCATCGAGGTCCGCAACGAGTCCAGTGGTCGCCACAGGGGTCTGGGTTTGAGTGTCGTCATGGACTGGCCCGCATGGTGTGGGTCAGACAAAGTCTGCGCCTCCGCCTAGCACCAGATCGCCCGAGTCGGACAGCTTGCGGGCAATCCGCATGATGGTCTTTTGCGCGTCTTCCACATCGGCAATGCGCAGCAAGCCTTTGGCGTTCATGTCGTCCACGAACATACCGCGAGCTCGGGTCGACATATTCTCCAAGAACTTGTTGCGAACCTCTTCGCTGGCGCCTTTCAGGGCGATCATCAGCATGTCGGGCTCGACATTGCGCATCAACACTTGAATGCCTTTGCTGTCCACACTCAGCAAGTTTTCGAAGGTGAACATATTGTCTTGAATCTTCATCATCAACTCGGGGTCGAGCTTTTCCAGCCCGCCCATGACCTGCGCTTCCAGCGCGGTCTTGGTGGAGTTCATGATCTTGGCCGCCGCTTTGATGCCGCCGAAGCTGGAAGATGCGGCGCTCGAGCTGTTCGAGAACTGCTTCTTCATGATGGCTTCGAGTTCGGCCATGGCCGATGGCTGCACCGTCTCTAAGCTGGCGACCCGCTGAATAATTTCGGAGCGGTTTTCTTCGGGCAAAAACAGCAGCACGTCGGCCGCCACTTCATGCTCGAGGACCGACAAAATAATGGCGCACACCTGCGGGTGTTCGCCGCGAATCATGTCCGCAATCGACCGCGCATCCATCCACTGCAAAATATCCAGGCCCTTGGTGCTTTGGCCCGGCAAGATGCGGCCCAACACCGAAGCCGCCTTGTCATCACCCAGCGCGCGTTTGAACACTTTCTCCACATACTCGGTGGTGCCTAAACCAATGCTGGTTTGCTTTTTGATGGTCATCACAAAGTCGTCAAGAACCTGGTTCACGGCTTCTTGCGAGAGGTCGGCTACGGACACCATGGCGCCGCCCAAAGCTTGAACTTCTTTGGGATCTAAAAACTTCACAATTTCAGCCGCTTGTTGTTCGCCCAGCAACAGCATCAAAACCGCAGCCCGTTGCGAGCCAGACATGGCTGCCATCTCTTGCCGCAGCGCTTCGGCTTTGGCTGGATCTTCGAGCATTTCGGTCGCCATGGCTTTATCCTGCTTTGATCATGTTCTTGAGCACGCTGGCAACGCGAGCGGCATCGTCGGCCACAATGATACGCACCAGTGCCACCTTGTCGTCGTAAGTGTTGGCGGTGTCCAGCATTTCGGGCGAGATGTTGGATTTCTTGGGCATCATCTTGGCCTTGAGTTCTTCCATGCTCTCCACGCCACCATCTTGCAATGCTTGTTTGTCGGCCTCGCTCAACTCGCCGTCGGCCAGAGATCCTGCCAACAAGGCGGGGTCCACCGGCGGTGGTTCTGGGGCAATAAAGTGCATCACCGCAGGGCGAATAACCATCATGATGAAGGCGACAAATAACAAGCCCAGCAAAGCCGTTTTCAGGTTGTTCACCACCGTCTCATCTTTGTACCAGGGCACGCTCATGTCAATGATTTGTTCGGGTTCAAATTTAGCTTGAACCACAGTCACCACGTCGCCGCGTGCTTCGTTAAAGCCCACCACGCCGCGCACCAAGCTCTGCATCCGGGTAATTTCTTCTTCGGTATAGGGGTTGGGCTTGGGATCCATCGTCTCACCCTTTTCGTTCTTCGTCAACGGCGCGCGCTCATTGATCACCACCGCCACACTCAACCGTTCCACGGTGCCGCTGGCCGCTTTCACATGGCGCACCGAGCGGTCCAACTCAAAGTTACGGGTGCTGCGGCTGGCGATGGTATTTTTTTCACCGGTTGCAGATGGGCCCGTTGCCGTGGTGTTGGTGTTGGCGGTAGGGGCGGCAGGCGGTGTATTGGACAAAGCACCCGGGATACCGCTGGCATCTTTCAACGTATTTTTGTCTTCGCTCAAGGCCTCGGACCGGGTCTTGGGGCCTTCTTTGCGGTTGTCAAAATCTTCGGTCGTGGTTTCAGTTTGTGTGAAGTCCAGCGACATGTTCACTTGTGAACGCACATTCGCATCGCCCACGATGGGCGCCAAAATTTGCGACACACGTTGGCGGTATACATCTTCTAATTTTTGCTTGTGCTGTGTTTGGGCTGAAGTTAAGCCCAATGCGGCTTCGGCTGTGGTGTCGGTAATCAGCTTGCCTTGGTTGTCCACCACGGTCACGTTTTCCGTGGTCATCAAAGGCACGCTGGAAGACACCAAATGAATCAGTGCTTGGACTTGGGTGGGGCTGACATAGCGGCCCGGAAAAGGCGTCACCACCACCGAGGCCTTGGGCGGGGTTCTGTCACGCACAAAGACCGATTGCTTGGGCATCGCCAAATGGACACGCGCAGATTGAATCGAGTCAATTTGCGTGATGGTCCGGGCCAACTCCTGTTCCATGGCGGCGGTATAGCGCACTTGCTCCATGAATTGACTGGTCGTCATGGCGGATTGGTCTTTGAGCGAATCAATCCCCGTGTTGCTCGTTTTGGGCAACCCTTTAGAGGCCAAGAAAATCCGGGCTTCATGGTAACGCGTGCTGGGAACGGTGATTTGGCCATTGGCCGAATCCAACACCGGCTTGAAGTCTGCTTGCTTCAGCGCTTCGAAAGCGGTTTGCTGATCGGCCTCGTTCATACCCGGCATGATGGGCCGGTAGTTGGGCGCGTTCATGGTGAGGTAGGTCAGCACAAACAACAAAACGGCCAAGCCCATCAAGATGAAGGGCATGGCTTTTTTCACGCCAGGTTGCTGCAGCATTTGCTGGACCGGTGCAAAAATACTTGGAGGCGCAGGCGGGGTCGCACCCTCTGCACCCACCAAGGCCGTACCCGTGCCCGCCGTGGCCAATGCGCCGCCAGTGGCGTTGCCTGCGGCATTGGGGGCGCCAGCAAAGTTATTCGGCTGAAATGTTGCGGCTGTAGCGGTTGCCATGGTCAGTTTCCTTCAGGCCGCTTCAAACAGGCATATTCAGAATGTCTTCATAGGCCTTGAGCACTTTGTTGCGTACCTGCAAGGTGGCTTCAAAGGACAGGGAAGACTTTTGCATGGCCAACACCACGTCGGTCAAAGGCACGGGTTCACCGCGCATGTAAGCACCTTCGAGATCATTGGCTGTTTTTTGCTTGTCGTTGACGTTTTCAATCGTCTGCCGAACCATGTCGGCAAAACCCATGGGTTGTGAACGCTTGGTTTTATCAACGCTGGGCGCTTCGATGCCGCCAGCAGCTTCGGACTGGTAAGCCCGCAGCGTTTGCAGCATGGATGAAATATTCGCTTGGGAAGTGACTTTATCGATCATGGTGATCCCCTGGTCATCGAGCCAAAGCCATCGAAGACAACTCGTTGCCCCCTTTGAGCTTGGCTAATTTGTATCGCAGCGTGCGTGGGCTGATGCCCAGCTGCCGGGCGGCTTCAATCCGGCTTTCGGTGTTTTGAATGGCCGCCATGATCAATTGATGCTCGTTCGACTTGACGGCGGTTTGCAAATGCCCCACGGCCACGAGTCCGTTGGTGCTGGGGGGCTGAAGTAAGGCGTTGAATTCTTCTTCGCACAGCGGCCCCTGCATTTCATGCGGCGCCTGCGCTGGCAGTCTGGGCAAACTTTCTTCTTCGGCTTTGGCGACAGGCTGACGCGCGTCAGGCGCTGGCCCCATCAGGGTGTCGTCAAACATCAAATGCATGGCTTCAATTTGCGCATCGGGGCTGAGCACCACGGCGCGCTGCACCACGTTTTCTAGTTCGCGCACATTGCCCGGCCAAGGATAGGCCAGCAGCAAGGCTTGGGCTTCTGCGCTCACGGTGAATACACTGTCTTTGGCGTGGCGCGCCAACAGCTGCGCCACCAAAGGCAGAATGTCGCCGGGGCGATCCCGCAGCGCCGGGACACGCAGCTTGAAGGTGCTGATTCGGAAGTACAAGTCTTCGCGAAATTCGCGGGTCACAATCGCTTGGCGCAAATCTTTGTTGGTCGCCGCGACCACACGCACATCCACCGCCACAGGCCGTTCAGCGCCCAGACGCGTGAGTTGGCGCTCTTGCAATACGCGCAGCAACTTGGCTTGCAAATGCATGGGCATTTCGCCAATTTCATCTAAAAACAAGGTGCCGCCTTGGGCTTGTTCAAACAAGCCTTTGAAGTCTTTGTGTGCGCCGGTGAACGCGCCTTTTTCGTGCCCGAACAACATGTCGTCAATCAGCTGTTCTGGCAGTGCAGCACAGTTCAATCCGACAAAAGGACCACGGGCGCGGTTGGACGATTCGTGCAACACACGGGCCAGCACTTCTTTACCTGCACCCGTGGGGCCTTCAATCAAGGCTGTCACTTGCGCTTTGGCCACACGCTGCGCCAAAGCCAGCAAATGTCGACTCACCGGGTCCACATACACCACGCTGCGCTGAGGCGCAGTGGAATGCGCCACTGCTTGTGGGGCGGGGTTTTTTTGATCGGGCTTGTGCAGGGCCGCTTGCCAGGCTGGCACGGTCCATTCGTCTGCAGCAATCACATGAAAGGCGCCTAAGCGCATGGCTTGTACCGCCAAGGACAAATGCTGACGGTCCACCCTGCAGATCACAGGCACCGTGATTTGTGCTTGTTGTTGCACGGCCAACACGGCCTGCAAACGTTCCAAACTGTTGTCTAAGCGGACGACGACCCAGTCCGCATCGGTCAGTTGCTTTTGAATATCTTCGAGCGTGTGCAGACGATGCACCGTCAAACCGGCCAATGCCAATTGCGCGTGCTCTGGCGCAGCCAGTGGATGGACCGGGTCCAGCCACAAGGCGTGTTGCGCGATATTGAAAGAGCTCATGCTGTACGTTCTCTGTGTCATTAAAGTGGCAAGTTATTGCCAGAGAGGTAAGCAATGGCCGTGCCATGCAAAACAGTGAACCTAAGAATGCGTCAAGCCATGCAAAGCGGCAATTCAAAGCGGCAAGGGTCGGTATTCCGACATGCACTGTCAACCGTTTTAAAACGCCCGGCCTCAGGCCAAAGTGTTGACCGATTTGGAGGCTGAAGGGGGCGGGGGTTTGGGGGTAAATCCCTGGCACATGCGCCCGTCAATGCGCAGCACTTCAATGGAGGGCAGGGCTTTCGATTTGAATCCCAGCAACTTGCAGGCGTAAGGCATGCTGGGTTGCCAACTGATGGCAAGGTGCTGGCATTGGTAACAATTCGGGCCGCGCTCGGCTCTTGTTGAACGAGGCTTGTTCAAAATCACTGCAGCAACTTCAACACCGTTTGCATGTCGGTATTGGCTTGCGCCAAAACTGCGGTGGCCGCTTCGGTCATGATTTTGGCTTTGGAGGCGGCAGTGCTTGCTATGGCAAAGTCGGCGTCTTCAATTAGGCTGCGCGAAGCAACCTCGTTGGTTTGCACGCTGGTCAGGTTGTCGCTGATCTCTTGTAATCGATTGATCAACGAGCCCAAATTGCTGCGCTGTGCGGACACGGCATCGAGCGCTGTGTTCATCAAGTTCATGACGTTTTGTGCGCCTAAGACCGTGGTGATGGAAGTGGCCGCGCTGTCACTGGTGATTGCGCCGGTGATATTGCCGTCTTTGCCAAAGTCGCCAATGTCAACCGTCACGGTTTGGCTGGCATCTGCCCCCACCTGAAAACTCAAGCGGCCAATGTCCTGTTTTTTGACCTCGAGATTATCAAAGCCCAATTGGGTGCGCAGGCTGTCGTTTGCGCCGATCAAGGTGAAAGAGTCTTCAGACTGCAAAGTGACCGTGCCGTACACGGTGGAAGCCAGCACATTCAACCCGTCAGTGGGCACGGCTGCCGGAAATGTCGTGTCTGTTGAAACCGCAATGTTGGTGACGTTTGAATTGGTCGTGGTGCTGGTCGCGGTCACAGTGGCGCCTTTGATGGCGCCGGTGGTGAAGCCTGTTGCAAAGGTCCCACTGTAGGTGCCGAGCAAGCTGCTGGCGGTGTGGGCGGTAGTGGCTTGTGACGCCGTCATGCCTGACGTCAAATTTGAATAGGCCGAAGCCACTTGGGCATCCGTCATGTTGCCTGTGGCTGTGAACTTCAATCCGTTGACTGTAATAGATTGGCCAGGCGTCATCGCCGAAAAGGTAATGAGCGAAGACTCTGTGACGCCAGCGCCTGGCGTTGTGACGACAGAGGAAAGACCAGTTGTGACGATGTCAGTCACGTTGGAATTGGCCTTCGTGCTGGTGGCCGTGATGGTCACCCCAGAGACAGCGCCCGTCGTAAAACCCGCAGCAAAAGTACCTGAAAATGTCCCGAGAGCCGCACTGGTCGTGTTGGCTGCAGCCGCTTGGGTCGAGGTCATACCCGAAGTCAGGTTGGCAAAAGCAGCGGCAACTTGTGCCGCAGTGGTAATGCCTGTGGAGGTAAACGTCAAGCCATTGACCGTCACTGCGCCGCCTGCACTCAAACCTGTAAAAGTCATCAAAGACGATTCGGTTACACCCGTCTCGCCAGCTGTCGTCACCACCGTCGGCACTGGCGAATTGACGATCGAACCCACATCGCCCAAGTTGTCTGCGGTGGCGGTGGCTGTCAAGGTGGCTGATGAATTGGTGCCCGTGGTGAACCCCGGCGTAAAAGTCCCCGCAAAAGTGCCCAAGGCAGCGCTGGTGGGGTTGGCCTTGGTTGCTTCGGCAGCGGTCATGCCGGAAGTCAGATTGGCAAAGGCGGCGGCCACTTGCGTTGAGGTCATGTCACCCGTAGAAGTCAACGTTAAGCCGTTGACCGAGACGGACTGCCCCTGCGTCAAAGCACTGAAAGTCAGCGCCACGGTCTCTTGGGTGGCTTCGAGTCGGTCACCTGAAGCCATGCTCGTAACGCCCGGGACATCGGTCGGCAACAGCGTGTCCATGCCCAGGCCCATGTCCTCAGCTGTCACCGGCGGTGTGGCCGTGGTGCTGTCGTACCACACCGAAAGGTTGCGCCCGTCCGGCGTTGACAACTTGATGCCGCCCGTCCCAGACGAGATGGCGGTCACCCCATGCAAACTGCTGGTGGCGTTAATGCTGTCCATCACATACGTGCGACGCTCGGCCTCGGTCTGTCCTGCTGGCAAATTCAAAGCTATTTTTTGGCCGTTCACGTACAAATTGGCTTGCAGGGTCGTACTGCGCACAGTCGTTTTAGCCCCCTCAATCACCGCCGGGTTGGGCACAGCCGTTACGCCGGTGTTGGCGGTTTGGCTGTTGATGGCGGTGGCCACCGCAATGGCGCTGGCCGCCTTGGTGCTCATTCTCGCGGCGGTGCTGCTGGGGTCATTGCTGCTGGCCAAGGTAGCTGGAATCGAATATGTATTCCCATTGACCACTATAGAAAGATCGCCATAGGCCAATGATGCTGCGGGTGCAGCAGCTTTGGAATCAGTTGCAATCGTCGCCACCGGTCTGTCCATGGTGGTGTATTGGGGCAAGCCCACTGCAACGCCAGCTTTGCCATTCATCACCGCAAAACCATTCCACTCCTGGGTGGCCGCGGTGCGGCTGATTTCGAGTTTGAGCTGTTGAAACTCCTGGTCCAAGTAGCCCCGTTGGTCTGATGAAATACTGCCGCTGCTCGCTTGTAGGGCCAACTCGTTCATACGCTGCAGCATGGTGGTGATGCCACCAGCAGCGCTGTCAATGGTTTGAATCAGTGATATGGCATTGCCGGTATTGGCAATGGCTTGGCCCAAACTTTTGATGTTTTGCGTCATTCGCGACGCAATGGCCATACCGGCCGGATCGTCCGCTGACGAGTTGATCTTCTTGCCCGTTGCCAACTGCATGGTGGCCTTTAACGAATCCTGCGCAGTGGACTTCAAGGCGTTTTCTGCGTAAAGCGCTTTGATATTGGTGTTGATAACGGTCATGGGTCAGTCCTAGTGCAGCAGGGGTCGTTG
>CANFYZ010000064.1 GCA_947451385.1 Comamonadaceae bacterium
CTTGTCTATCCAGGCCATGCGCCTGAGGGCCACGGTGGGCGAAGTCTCAGACGCGCTGGAAAAAGCCTATGGCCGCCACCGCGCCGACACGCAAAAAGTCACCGGCGTCTACGCCGCCGCCTACGACTCGGCCGAAGGCTGGGAACAACTGCAAAAAGAGATCGCCGGCTTTGCCGATCAGCATGGCCGTCGCCCCCGCGTGATGATCGCCAAGCTCGGACAAGACGGCCACGACCGGGGGGCCAAAGTGGTGGCCACGGCTTATGCCGACTTGGGCTTTGACGTGGACATGGGCCCGCTGTTCCAGACCCCCGAAGAATGTGCGCGCCAAGCGATCGAGAACGATGTGCATGCCGTGGGCGTGTCCACCCTCGCGGCGGGTCACAAAACCCTGGTGCCGGCCATCATTGCCGAGCTTCACAAGCAGGGCGCAGACGACATCATCGTGTTTGTGGGCGGTGTGATCCCGCGCCAAGACTACGAGATGCTGTACGACGCGGGTGTCAAAGGCATCTACGGGCCGGGCACCCCCATTCCGGCCAGCGCCAAGGATGTGCTCGAGCAGATCAAGAAAGCTGTGGCCTGATTGCCCGTGAGGGTGACCCGGCTGATTGGAATTTCGCGCAATGACACCTGAGCAATTGCTCCAGGGTTTGCTGCAGGGCGAGGCCCCTGTGCAGCGCCGCGCCATGGCCAAAGCCATCACCTTGCTCGAGTCCACCCGGGCCGACCACCGCGTGCAGGCCGATGATTTGCTCACCGCCATGCTGCCCCACACGGGTCGGTCTTTTCGTCTCGGTGTCAGCGGTGTGCCCGGTGTGGGCAAGTCCACCTTCATTGAGGCGCTGGGCCTGTACCTGATCAGCCAGGGACATCGCGTGGCGGTGTTGGCGGTGGATCCGTCTAGCACGGTTTCAGGCGGCTCCATCTTGGGCGACAAAACCCGCATGGAACATTTGAGCGTGCACCCACAGGCCTACATCCGCCCCAGCCCCAGCAGCGGCACCTTGGGCGGCGTGGCCGAGAAAACCCGTGAATCCATGTTGGTCTGCGAAGCCGCGGGGTATGACGTGGTGATCGTCGAGACCGTGGGCGTCGGCCAGTCAGAGACCGCCGTGGCGAACATGACCGACATGTTTGTGTTGATGCAATTGCCCAACGCCGGTGACGATTTGCAGGCCATCAAAAAAGGCGTGATGGAGATCGCCGATCTGGTGGTCATCAACAAAGCCGACATCGACACCCTGGCCGCGACGCGGGCGCAATTGCAAATCACCAGCGCTCTGCAATTGCTGGGCATGCATGCGTCCTCGGGTCACATGCATGGCGACGACAGTGTCTGGCATCCCAAGGTGGTGCAGATCAGCGCCTTGCTGAATCAAGGGGTCGACAGCTTCTGGGCGGCCGTGAGCGAATTCCAGGCCTTGCAAAACCGCAACGGTCGTTTCGCGGTGCGACGTCAGCAACAAGCGCTGGCCTGGATGTGGGAGCGCATCGATGCCGGTTTGAAACAGAACTTCCGGGCCCAAGCGCAGGTGCGCAGCTTGTTGCCCGAACTCAGTCAACGCGTGGGAGCGGGCCAATTGGCTGCTTCGACCGCGGCCCGTCAACTGCTCAGTGCCTACCAGGCGCAGAGTTAATTTGAAATTTTCCTGGAGAAAAGAGAGCAACCATGCAAGACATCCTTGAGCAACTGGAACAAAAGCGCGCCGCTGCGCGCTTGGGCGGTGGGCAAAAGCGCATTGACGCGCAGCACGCCAAAGGCAAACTCACCGCGCGTGAGCGCATCGAGGTGCTGCTGGACGAGGGCACTTTCGAAGAGTGGGACATGTTTGTCGAGCACCGTTGCACCGACTTCGGCATGGAAGCCAACAAGATCCCTGGCGACGGTGTGGTCACCGGCTACGGCATGATCAACGGCCGTTTGGTGTTCGTCTTCAGCCAGGATTTCACCGTGTACGGCGGTGCGTTATCTGAAACGCATGCTGAAAAAATCTGCAAGATCATGGACCAGGCCATGAAAGTCGGCGCCCCGGTGATCGGTTTGAACGATTCGGGCGGTGCCCGCATTCAAGAAGGTGTGGCCAGCTTGGGCGGTTATGCCGACGTGTTCCAGCGCAACGTCATGGCCTCGGGTGTGGTGCCGCAGATCAGCATGATCATGGGGCCCTCGGCCGGTGGGGCGGTGTATTCGCCTGCGCTCACCGACTTCATCTTCATGGTCAAAGACACGTCGTACATGTTTGTGACCGGCCCCGAGGTCGTGAAAACCGTGACGCACGAAGAAGTCACCGCCGAAGAGCTCGGCGGCGCGGTGACCCACACCACCAAAAGCGGTGTGGCCGACATGGCGTTCGAGAACGATGTCGAAGCGCTGCTGATGCTGCGCCGGCTCTACAACTACTTGCCGCTCAACAACAAAGAAAAAGCCCCTGTGCGCAAGAGTGGCGACCCGACCGATCGCCTCGACCTGAGCTTGGACACCCTGGTGCCAGAGAACCCCAACAAGGCCTATGACATGAAGGAGTTGATCGTCAAGACCGTGGACGATGGCGATTTCTTTGAACTCCAGCCCGACTACGCGAAAAACATCCTGATTGGTTTTGCCCGCATGGATGGCCAGACCGTGGGCATCGTGGCGAACCAGCCCTTGGTGTTGGCCGGTTGCCTGGACATCAAGAGCTCCGTCAAAGCGGCACGTTTTGTGCGCTTTTGCGATGCGTTCAACATTCCCGTCATCACCTTTGTGGACGTGCCCGGCTTCATGCCCGGTACCTCACAAGAGTTCGGCGGCATCATCAAACACGGTGCCAAATTGCTCTACGCGTATGCCGAATGCACCGTGCCGAAAATCACCGTCATCACGCGCAAGGCCTATGGCGGCGCCTACGACGTGATGGCCTCCAAGCATTTGCGCGGCGACGTGAACTTTGCCTGGCCCAACGCCGAGATCGCGGTGATGGGGGCCAAAGGCGCGGTGGAAATCATCTTCCGCGAAGACAAAGGTGACCCTGAAAAACTTGCCGCCAAAGAAGCCGAATACAAAGCCCGCTTTGCCAACCCGTTTGTGGCCGGTGCGCGAGGTTTCATTGACGACGTGATCCAGCCGCACGAAACCCGCAAACGCATTGCCCGTTCGCTGATCATGCTCAAAGACAAGAAGATTGACAACCCATGGCGCAAGCACGGGAACATTCCACTGTGATGGTCAAGGAGAAGCACACCATGTTTACCAAAATTCTGATCGCCAACCGCGGCGAAATCGCCTGCCGTGTCATCGCCACCGCCCACAAAATGGGCATCCAAACCGTGGCCGTTTACTCCGAAGCCGACAAAGAAGCGCGCCATGTGCAACTGGCCGACGAAGCCGTGTTGCTCGGCCCCGCGCCTTCCCGCGAGTCGTATTTGGTCGCCGACAAAATCATCGCAGCCGCCAAGGCCACGGGCGCCCAGGCCATTCATCCTGGCTACGGCTTTCTGAGCGAGAACGCCGAATTTTCTAAGCGCTGCGAAGAAGAGGGCATCGCCTTCATCGGTCCGCGCCACTTTTCGATCGCCGCCATGGGCGACAAGATCGAGTCGAAAAAACTGGCGGGCGCTGCCAAGGTGAATACCATCCCCGGCTACAACGAGGCCATTGACACCGCCGAGCAAGCGGTCGAGATCGCCAAAGGCATTGGCTACCCCGTCATGATCAAGGCGTCGGCCGGCGGCGGCGGCAAGGGCCTGCGTGTGGCCTTCAACGACAAGGAAGCGTTTGAGGGCTTCACCTCTTGCCGCAACGAAGCGCGCAACAGCTTTGGCGATGACCGCGTGTTCATCGAAAAGTATGTGCTGGAGCCGCGCCACATTGAGATTCAGGTCTTGGGCGACAGCCATGGCAACGTGGTGTATTTGAATGAGCGTGAATGCTCGATCCAGCGTCGTCACCAAAAAGTGATCGAAGAAGCGCCGTCACCTTTCATCTCCGATGCCACGCGCCAAGCCATGGGCGAGCAGGCCGTGGCACTGGCCAAGGCTGTGAAGTACCAGTCGGCCGGCACGGTCGAGTTTGTGGTCGGCAAAGACCAAGACTTTTACTTCCTGGAAATGAACACCCGCTTGCAGGTCGAACACCCTGTGACCGAGGCCATCACCGGCCTGGACCTGGTGGAGCAAATGATCCGCGTCGCCGCAGGCGAGCAGTTGTCGTTCACGCAAGCCGACGTCAAGCGCGACGGCTGGGCCATCGAGTGCCGTATCAATGCCGAAGATCCGTTCCGCAATTTCCTGCCGTCTACCGGCCGTTTGGTGCGTTTCCAAACGCCCAAACAAAGCATGTTCCAGGGCAACACTCAAGACCTGCAGGGCGTGCGTGTAGACACTGGCGTGCAAGACGGCGGCGAGATCCCGATGTTCTATGACTCGATGATCGCCAAGCTCATCGTGCACGGCAAAGACCGCAACGAGGCGATTGCCAAAATGCGCGAAGCCTTGAATGGTTTTGTGATCCGCGGCATCAACTCCAACATCCCGTTCCAAGCGGCGTTGTTGGCGCATCCCAAGTTCGTCAGTGGACAGTTCAACACCGGCTTCATTGCCGAGCACTATGCCCACGGTTTCCGTGCCGAAGACGTGCCGCACGATGACCACGACTTTTTGGCGGCACTGGCGGCTTTTGTGCGCCGCAAGTCGCGTGAACGCGCCGCCAACATCAGCGGCCAGTTGCCCGGCTATGACGTGAAAGTCGGCCAAGACTACACCGTGGTCGAACTGGGCCAGGGCGGTCAGAACCGCTATGTGCCCGTGCATGTGGACGAGTTTGTGGGCAAATCCGGCGTGGCACAGATTACCGTGGGCGGCAAAGACTATGCCATCGAAAGCAACTCCCGCTTGAACGACATCCGCATCGAAGGCCGCGTCAATGGCAAAGCCTTCACTGCACAAATCGAGCGCGGCACGCCGAAGAACCCCTTGGCCTTGCAAGTCCAGCACAACGGCACCCGCATCGAGGCTTTGGTGATGTCGCCGCGCATGGCCGAGTTGCACAAACTCATGCCGTTCAAAGCGCCACCGGATTTGAGCCGATTCGTCATCTCCCCCATGCCCGGCCTGTTGGTCGAGGTGTCGGTGCAACCGGGTCAAAAAGTTCAAGCGGGTGAACGTGTGGCCGTGATTGAAGCCATGAAGATGGAAAACGTGTTGTTTGCGGCGCAAGACGGCGTGGTCAAGAAAGTGGTCGCCGCCAAAGGCGAGTCACTCACCGTGGACCAGATGATTGTGGAGTTCGAATAAATGTCGCGCCCCTTCAAAGTGCTGGGCATCCAGCAAATCGCTATCGGCGGCCCAGACAAAGCCCGCTTGAAAAAACTCTGGGTCGATATGTTCGGCCTGGAAGTGACCGGGACTTTTCAGAGCGAGCGTGAAAACGTGGACGAAGATATTTGCGCCATGGGCGTGGGGGCGTTCAAGGTCGAGGTCGATTTGATGCAGCCGCTGGACATCGAGAAAAAGCCCGCCGTGCACGCCACACCGCTGAACCATGTGGGCTTGTGGATCGACGATTTGCCTGTGGCCGTGGACTGGCTGTCGGCGCAAGGCGTGCGCTTTGCGCCGGGCGGCATCCGCAAAGGCGCGGCTGGTTTTGACATCACTTTTCTGCACCCCAAAGCGAATGACGAATTCCCGATTGGCGGCGAGGGCGTGTTGATTGAATTGGTGCAAGCGCCTGCTGAAGTCGTGAAGGCGTTTGCGGCCCTGGCGGCCACGCCGCACTGAGCAATCACCCGGCGCCACCGAGCACCTCACATCGCTGCGGACGGGCGTAAACCTTACGGCCGAATTCAGGTCTTGCCAGCTGGGCGTGCTTTGGCTTTGGCGGCGGCAATCGCCGCCTCGATGATGGCGCGCTTACGTTGTAACTCTGCTGCCGCGTCCGGGCCGTCTGTCACCTTGGTGTGCGCGGGCAAGTCGTCTAAATGTGCTTGCGCTTTGGCCACCGCCTGTTCTTTTTGTACTTGCGCTTGTTGCGCCAGGCGCTGCTGGCGCTGACCGTAGCGTTGGCGCGCGGTATCGGCTTGCGCCGCACTCCAGGCGGCCCAGCCGGTGTGTTCACCGCTCACGTTCAGCATGTGAATGCAGTCCACCGGGCACACTGGCAGACACAAATCGCAGCCGGTGCAGGCGGACTCGATCACGGTGTGCATTTGTTTATGGCTGCCCACGATCGCATCGGTGGGGCAGGCACCGATGCACAGCGTGCAGCCGATGCACCAGGCTTCATCGATCACCGCCACCGTTCTGGGCACTTCGTTGCCGAATTGGGTATTCAGGGGCAAGGCCGGGCGTTGGGTGACCTCGGCCAGCCGCGCAATCCCTTGGGCACCACCGGGCGGGCATTGGTTGATAGGGGCTTCTTCCTGCGCAATGGCCGCGGCATAGGCCGCACAGTCGGGATAGCCGCAACGGGTGCACTGGGTCTGCGGCAAGACGGCGTCAATGCGCTGTGCCAGTGCCCGTTGCGCGGGCGTGATGCCCGCGGGGTGTGGCATCAGGCCTTGGCCTTGGAGGGACCCGGCTTGGCTGAAGACTTCGCCGGCGCCTTGGTTGCCGCTGGCTTGCTGACAGGCTTGGCAACCGCCTTTGGCGCTGCTTTGGCGGTCATTTTTTTCGCTGCAACGGGTTTTTTGGCGGCGGCCACAGGGGAGGCTGCCACAACGGCTCGGGCCGCTGATTTGGCGGCGGCGGGGGTGTGGTTCAGAATAAATTGCCGAACTTGGGGATAGACCACATCGCGCCAGCGGCGACCGCTGAAAATGCCATAGTGGCCGGCACCCGGGACTTCCAAATGTTGGCGATTCTTTTGGGCAATGCCGGTGCACAGACCATGTGCCGCCGCCGTTTGACCGGAGCCGGAGATGTCGTCCAGCTCGCCCTCCACCGTCAACATGGCGGTGGTGGTGATGTCTTGAGGGCGAACCAGTTCGGTGCGGCCATCCACGCCTTTGACGTTCCAAGTGCCGTAGACCAGGTTGAAGTCTTGGAACACGGTGCGGATGGTTTCAAGGTAGTAGTCGGCGTCCATGTCGAGCACCGCGTTGTATTCGTCATAAAACTTGCGGTGGGCTTCGATACTGGCATCGTCGCCCTTGATCAGGTCTTTGAAATAGTCGTAATGGCTGTTGGCGTGGCGATCAGGGTTCATCGCGACAAAACCGGAATGCTGCAAAAACCCTGGATAGACCCGACGGCCTGCACCCGGGAAGTTGCCGGGCACGCGGTAGATCACATTGTTCTCAAACCAGTCAAAGCCCTTGGTCGTGGCCAAGTTGTTGACCGCGGTGGGGGATTTGCGTGCGTCAATCGGACCGCCCATCATGGTCATGGTCAGCGGTGTTTTCTCGCCGCGGCTGGCCATCAGGGAAATGGCCGCCAGAACGGGCACGGTAGGCTGGCACACACTCACCACATGACAGTTGCCATAAATGGACTGCACGTGGCGAATGAACTCTTGCACGTAGTTGATGTAATCGTCGAGGTGGAACTCGCCGTCTTCCAAGGGCACCAAGCGGGCGTTTTTCCAATCGGTGATGTAGACCTTGTGGTCACCCAACATGGTCCGCACGGTGTCGCGCAGCAGGGTGGCGTAGTGGCCTGACAAGGGCGCAACGATCAGCACCGGGGGCTGTCCCTTGAGTTTGCTCAAGGTCTGGGGGTCATCCGAGTAACGCTTGAAACGCAACAATTCGCAAAAGGGCTTTTTGATCTCAATCCGTTCATGGATGGCCACGTCCACACCATTCACGTCAACCTTGCGAATACCGAATTCGGGTTTCTCGTAATCCTTGCCCAAACGGTGAAACAGGTCATAACCTGCGGCCATGCGCTGCGCCATGGGAGTTTGGCCTACCAAATTACCGGGGTTGCTCAACAGCTTGGCAGCTGTTTGCGCCAAGTCCGAGAAGGGCTCCATGAAAGAGCGTTGGGTTTCGTAAATTTGATAAAGCATGAGAGCGTCCCTTAATTGTTGCGCTGCAGCAAATATACCAGTTGAGGTCGGTCAAAGTTGGAGTGGAACCACTAATTCGGGGTCATCGGCGTGGGGATGTGAAAAGCCGCCCAATGAGCGGCTTGGCGTCCATTCACGTCAGCCTCGCGTCAGCTCACACCACCTTGGCAATGGCTTGGCACACATAGTCGATATTTTTGCTGTTCAACGCAGCCACGCACATGCGGCCGGTGTCGGTGCCGTACACGCCGAATTCGTTGCGCAGACGCACCATTTGGTCTTTGGACAGGCCCGAGTAGCTGAACATGCCAATCTGGCTGGTGATGAAGCTCATGTCTTGCTGCACACCGGCGGCTTTCAGGCCGTCCACCAGCTTTTGGCGCATGGCTTTAATACGCACACGCATTTCACCCAGCTCACCTTCCCACTGGGCGCGCAGTTCGGGATTGTTCAAGACCGCCGCCACCACCGCGCCACCGTGGATCGGTGGGTTGGAGTAGTTGGTGCGGATGACGATTTTCAGTTGCGACAACACGCGGCCGCATTCTTCTTTGTCCTGGCACAGCACCGACAACGCGCCCACGCGCTCGCCATACAAGCTGAAGCTCTTGGAGAACGAGGTGGAGACCAAAAAGTTCAGGCCCGCAGCGACGAACTTGCCGATCACCGCGCCGTCTTCGGCAATGCCGTGGCCAAAGCCCTGGTAAGCCATGTCCAAGAAAGCGGTCAATTGCTGGGATTTCACCGTGGCCACCACCTGGTCCCATTGGGCGGCGGTGATGTCGTAGCCGGTGGGGTTGTGACAGCAGGCGTGCAAAACCATGATGGTGCCGGGCGCGGCCGCTTTCAGGCTGGCCAGCATGCCGTCAAAATTCACGCCGCGTTTTTCGGCATCGTAGTAGGCGTAGGTGTCCACCTTGAAGCCCGCATTCAGGAACAGCGCGCGGTGGTTCTCCCAGCTGGGGTCGGAAATCAGCACGGTGGCGTTGGGGCTGAGCTTTTTCAAGAAGTCGGCACCGATTTTCAAGCCGCCTGTGCCGCCAATCCCTTGGACGGTGGCCACGCGGCCCGCGGTCACGGGCTCGCTGTCGGCACCAAACACCAGGCTTTTCACGGCCGCGTCATAAGCGGCAATGCCGTCAATCGGCAGGTAGCCCCGGGCGGTGGGGGAGGCCATCATGGTTTTTTCTGCCGACTGCACGCATTGCAGCAGAGGCAGTTTGCCGTTGTCGTCGAAATAAACACCCACACCGAGGTTGACCTTGTTGGGGTTGGTATCGGCAGCAAATTGCTCGTTCAAACCCAAAATCGGGTCACGTGGGGCCATTTCGACGGCGGTAAACAAAGACATGAAAGAGGTCCTAAAGTCAAAAAAAGTACCAAAGCGGCGCTTCGGTTACGCTTGGGGGTTACCCTTATTTTAACGGGACATGCGGGCCTTCAGTGACGGCCTGGATTCCCCGATCACAATGGCTGCCATGTCAGAACTTGCGTCCGTCCCGAACGAGAGGCCTCCAGGCCAGTTTGCGAGCTATCCCGACTCGCCGTTTGAGCTGTTTCAGCCCTACCCGCCGGCAGGCGACCAGCCTACGGCGATTGCGCAACTGGTGGAAGGCGTGCACGACGGCGAGGTGTTCCAAACCCTGTTGGGCGTGACCGGCTCGGGCAAAACCTTCACCATGGCCAATGTGATCGCCCAGTTGGGCCGGCCGGCGATTGTGTTTGCCCCCAACAAAACCCTGGCCGCCCAGCTCTACAGCGAGTTCCGCGAGTTCTTCCCCAAGAATGCGGTGGAATATTTCGTCAGCTACTACGACTACTACCAGCCTGAAGCCTATGTGCCGCAGCGGGACTTGTTCATTGAAAAAGACTCCGCCATCAACGAGCACATTGAGCAAATGCGCTTGTCCTGCACCAAAAGCATCATGGAGCGGCGCGATGTGGTGATCGTGGCCACCGTGTCGGCGATTTACGGCATTGGCGAGCCCGAGAGCTATCACCGCATGATCATGACGCTGCGCACCGGCGACAAGCTGGGCCAGCGCGACGTGATCGCCCAGCTGATTCGCATGCAGTACCAGCGCAACGACATGGAATTTTCGCGCGGCAAGTTCCGTGTGCGCGGCGACACCATTGACGTGTTTCCGGCCGAGCATTCCGAGCTGGCGATTCGCATCGAGTTGTTTGACGACGAGGTCGAGAGCCTGCAACTGTTTGACCCGCTCACCGGGCGCATTCGGCAAAAAATACCGCGTTTCACGGTGTACCCGTCCAGCCACTATGTGACGCCGCGCGACAAGGTGTTGGCGGCGGTGGAGACCATCAAAATGGAGCTGTCTGACCGGCTCAAAGAGTTGGTGGGCATGGGCAAATTGGTCGAGGCGCAGCGGCTAGAGCAGCGCACCCGCTTTGATTTGGAAATGCTCAGCGAGGTCGGCCACTGCAAAGGCATTGAGAACTACACCCGCCATTTGTCCGGCGCTGCACCCGGCGACGCCCCCAGCACACTGACCGATTATTTGCCGCCCGATGCGGTCATGTTTCTGGACGAGAGCCACCAGATGATTGGTCAGCTCAATGCCATGTACAACGGCGACCGCGCGCGCAAAACCACCTTGGTGGAATACGGGTTTCGGCTGCCCAGCGCACTCGACAACCGGCCGCTGAAGTTTGAAGAGTTTGAGACCAAAATGCGCCAGTGCATTTTTGTCTCGGCCACCCCCGCCGACTATGAAAAGCAGCACGCCGGTCAGGTGGTCGAGCAGGTGGTGCGGCCCACCGGCCTGGTCGATCCGCAGGTGGAAGTGCGCCCCGCCATCCACCAGGTGGACGATGTGCTGCAGGAAATCCGCATCCGCGCCGAGAAAAACGAGCGGGTGCTGATCACCACGCTGACCAAGCGCATGGCCGAACAACTCACCGACTATTTGACCGACAACGGCGTGCGGGTGCGCTATTTGCACTCCGACATCGACACCGTGGAGCGGGTGGAGATTTTGCGCGACTTGCGACTGGGCGCTTTCGATGTGCTGGTGGGTATCAATTTGCTGCGCGAGGGCCTGGACATTCCCGAGGTCTCGTTGGTGGCCATTTTGGATGCCGACAAAGAAGGCTTTTTGCGCTCCGAGCGCAGCCTGATCCAGACCATTGGCCGGGCCGCCCGCAATCTGCATGGCAAAGCCATTTTGTATGCCGATCGCATCACCGATTCGATGAAAAAGGCCATCGGAGAAACCGAGCGCCGCCGCGAAAAGCAAATCACCCACAACCTGGCGCATGGCATCACGCCGCGCAGCATCGTCAAAGAGGTGCGCGATTTGATCGACGGGGTGTACAGCGAAAAATCGGGCAAAGAGGCCGAACGCCTGGAGCTGGCCGCGGTGCAGCGGGCCAAGGTGGAGGAGATGAGCGAGAAAGACGTGGCCAAAGCCATCAAGCAGCTGGAAAAGCAAATGATGGAGCACGCCCGCAACCTCGACTTCGAAAAGGCGGCGGGGGTACGCGACCAGTTGGCCCTGCTCAAAGCTCAGGCCTTTGGTGCCACCGGGACCGACAACGTGGTGCCCCTGCTGCGCTGAAGTGCCCAGAGTGGCTCTGAGGTCGGGTCCAGGGGGCATCCGTGCCTTAACCCGACCAATTTGATCGGGTTCTGCTATACTTGACCGCGTTAGTAGGACAAATTCACTTCACCCCACCGGAGCCCGCCATGCGTTTGACCACCAAAGGCCGATTTGCTGTCACGGCCATGATCGATTTGGCCTTGCGCCAGCACAGTGGTCCCGTCACGCTGGCGGCCATCAGCCAACGCCAGCACATTTCTTTGTCTTATCTGGAGCAACTGTTTGGCAAGTTGCGCCGTCACCAGTTGGTGGAGTCGACGCGCGGTCCGGGCGGAGGCTACACGCTGGCGCGCAAGGCCGCAGACATCACCGTGGCCGACATCATTGTCTCGGTTGACGAGCCGATCGACGCCACCCATTGCGGCGGCAAGGAAAACTGCCACGGCGAAACCGGCCGCTGCATGACCCACGACCTGTGGGCCGCACTGAATACCCGTATGGTTGAGTTTTTGGATTCCGTCACCCTGCAAAAAATGGTCGATGACCAATTGGCCAACGGCGTGACCATTGACGACAAGCCGGCCATCAAGCGCGCCATATCGGCCATGCCGGTGGTGCAACCGATCCGCGTGAATGCGCCCAATTCGGTGTTTGCCCTGGGCAACGCATTCGCCAAAAGCTGACCCCGGTCTGCTCTGGCCTTTTTATTTGACTGTTTTCTGCAAAGTCTGAACATGGACACCACACCTCATTTCCCAATTTACATGGACTACAGCGCCACCAATCCCTGCGACGAGCGGGTGGTCGACGCCATGGTCCCTTGGTTGCGCAATCACTTTGGCAATCCCGCATCCCGCAGCCACGCCTGGGGCTGGGAAGCCGAAGCCGCTGTTGAGAAAGCCCGTGAGCAAGTGGCCGCCTTGATTGGCGCGGACCCACGCGAAATCGTCTGGACCTCTGGCGCCACCGAATCGAACAACCTGGCTTTGAAAGGCGCAGCGCACTTTTACAAGTCCAAGGGCAAGCACCTCATCACGGTGAAGACCGAGCACAAAGCGGTGCTCGACACCTGCCGCGAGTTGGAGCGCCAGGGCTTTGAAGTGACTTACCTCGATGTGCAAGCCGACGGTTTGATTGACCTGGACGTGTTCAAGGCGGCCATCCGCCCTGACACCATTTTGGTCAGCGTCATGTTGGTCAACAATGAGATCGGCGTGATCCAGGACGTCGCCGCCATCGGTGCGATTTGCCGTGAAAAAGGCATCATTTTTCATTCGGATGCCGCGCAAGCCACCGGCCGCGTGGACATTGACTTGGCCACCCTGCCGATCGACCTGATGAGTCTGACCTCGCACAAGACCTACGGCCCCAAAGGCATTGGCGCTTTGTACGTGCGCCGCAAGCCGCGTGTGCGCTTGGAAGCGCAAATGCACGGCGGCGGTCACGAGCGCGGCATGCGGTCGGGCACGCTGCCAACCCACCAAATCGTCGGCATGGGTGAAGCGTATCGCATCGCCAAAGAAGAAATGCACAGCGAAAACCTGCGCATCCGTGCCCTGCATGAGCGCATGCTTGCGGGCTTGGAAGGCATGGAGCAGGTGTTCATCAATGGCCATGCTGAAAAGCGCGTGCCGCACAACCTGAACATGAGCTTCAACTACGTCGAAGGCGAGTCTTTGATCATGGGCATCAAGGGTTTGGCGGTGTCCTCGGGCTCGGCTTGTACCTCGGCCAGCTTGGAGCCCAGTTATGTGCTGCGCGCCTTGGGTCGCAGCGACGAGTTGGCCCACAGCAGCCTGCGCATGACGATTGGCCGCTGGACCACCGAAGCCGAAATCGATTACGCCATCGACACCATCCAAAAGAACGTTGCCAAATTGCGCGACTTGAGCCCTCTGTGGGACATGTACAAAGACGGCATCGACTTGAGCACCATTCAATGGGCGGCTCATTAAACACATACCAGGAGTACCAACATGGCATACAGCGACAAAGTGGTGGACCACTACGAAAACCCCCGCAATGTGGGTTCGTTTGAAAAAGGCGACGACTCGGTCGGCACCGGCATGGTCGGCGCACCGGCCTGCGGCGACGTGATGAAGCTGCAGATCAAGGTCAATCCTCAAACCGGCGTGATCGAAGATGCGCGTTTCAAAACCTACGGCTGCGGCTCTGCCATTGCCTCGAGCTCACTGGTGACCGAATGGGTCAAAGGCAAAACGCTGGACGAAGCCGCGGCGCTGAAGAACAGCCAGATCGCCGAAGAGCTGGCGTTGCCGCCCGTGAAGATCCACTGCTCCATCTTGGCCGAAGACGCCATCAAGGCGGCCGTGGACGATTACAAGAAAAAACACGCGCACTGACATGGCTGTCTCCCTGACCGAAGCGGCTGCCCGCCACGTGACGCGCTACTTGTCCAAGCGCGGCAAAGGCGTGGGCGTGCGTTTGGGCGTGAAAACCACTGGCTGCTCAGGCTTGGCTTACAAGCTGGAGTACGTGGACGATATCGCCCCCGAAGACGTGGTCTTTGAAGGCCACGGGGTCAAGGTCTTGATCGACCCGAAAAGCCTGGCTTACATCGACGGCACCGAACTTGACTTTGTGCGCGAGGGCTTGAACGAGGGCTTTCGCTTCAACAATCCCAACGAGCGCGATCGCTGCGGTTGCGGTGAATCCTTCCGCGTGTGATTTCTCTGCAGGCCAACGACTTTGAATTGTTGGGCCTGCCCATGGGCTTTGCAGTGGCGCGTGACGCTTTGGATGTCCGCTGGAAAGAACTGCAACGCCAAGTTCACCCTGACAAATTTGCCGCCCAAGGCGCGGCCGAGCAACGTCAGGCCATGCAATGGTCGGTGCGCATCAACGAAGCCTATCAACGCCTGAAAGACCCGGTCAAACGCGCCGCCTACTTGTGCGAGTTGCATGGTGCGCCGGTGCAGGCCGAAAACAACACCGCCATGCCGGCCGCATTTTTGATGCAGCAAATGACCTGGCGCGAGGCGCTGGACGAGACCCACACCGAAGCCGCGCTGGACGCTTTGCTGGACGAAGTGCAGGGCGTTCGCAGCCAATGCCTGGCCCAACTGGGGCAAGCCATTGACGAGGCTGGTGACTATGCGCAGGCGGTGGGGCAGGTGAGGGCGCTGATGTTCATCGACCGCTTTGCCGCCGAAGTGCGCCACCGTCTTGACAAGCTGCTCGACTGAGCCGCTGCCACTTTTAAAATCAGATTCCCTCATGGCGCTTTTACAGATTTCTGAGCCGGGCCAAGCCCCTGATCCGCACCAACGGCGCATTGCCGTGGGCATTGACCTGGGCACCACCCATTCGCTGGTCGCTTCGGTGCGCCATGGTGTGGCCGAATGTTTGCCTGACGACCAGGGCCGCTTCATCTTGCCCTCGGTGGTGCGTTATTTGCCCGGGCAAGGCCGGCAAATTGGCCACGAGGCCGTGGCCGCAGCGGCCAGCGATCCGCAAAACACCATCGCCTCCGTCAAGCGCTTCATGGGCCGCAGTCTGGCCGATGTGGCCCACGCCGAGCAACTGCCTTACGCCTTTGTAGGTCACGCCCAAGGCATGCTTTCCTTGCAGACGGTGCAAGGCGAAAAGTCGCCGGTAGAGGTGAGTGCCGAGATTTTGGCCACCCTGCGTTACCGCGCCGAAGACACTTTCAACGACGATCTGTATGGCGCGGTGATCACCGTGCCCGCTTACTTTGACGATGCCCAACGCCAAGCCACCAAAGATGCGGCGCAACTGGCTGGCCTGAACGTGTTGCGTTTGATCAACGAGCCCACCGCCGCCGCCATTGCCTACGGCTTGGACAACGCCAGCGAAGGGGTGTACGCCGTCTTCGATTTGGGCGGTGGTACCTTTGACATCTCGGTGCTGCGCCTGAGCCGAGGCGTGTTTGAAGTCATCGCCACCGGCGGAGATTCGGCCTTGGGCGGCGACGATTATGACGAAGCCCTGGCGCAGTGGCTGCTTGCCCAAGCCCAGGCGCAGGCCATCACGCCACAAGACAAAACCGTGCTCAAAGCCGCCGCGCGGCGCGCCAAAGAGGCTTTGTCTGAGGCGGTGCAAACATCTGTGCAACTGACGCTGTCGGCACACACGCTGAATATGTCCGTCAGCCGCGCTGACTTTGAAGCAGCCACCGCCGCGCTGACGCAGCGCTGCATGAGTGCGGTGCGCAAAGCGCTGCGCGACGCGCAATTGGGCAAAGACGAAATCCAAGGTGTGGTCATGGTCGGCGGTTCGACCCGCATGCCGCAAATCCAAACTGCGGTGGCCGACTTTTTTGGCCAAGCCCCGCTGAACAACCTGAACCCCGACGAAGTCGTGGCGCTGGGTGCGGCGATCCAGGCCAATCAATTGGCGGGCAACGACGCGGCCGGTGAGTTGCTGCTCTTGGACGTGATCCCCTTGTCGCTCGGCATCGAGACCATGGGCGGCTTGGTCGAGCGCATCATCCCGCGCAACCAGACCATCCCCACCGCCATGGCGCAAGACTTCACCACCTACAAAGACGGGCAAACCGCTCTGGCGTTGCATGTGGTGCAGGGTGAGCGCGACCTGGTGGCTGACTGCCGCAGTCTGGCGCGTTTTGAGTTGCGCGGCATCCCGCCCATGGCGGCCGGTGCGGCGCGCATCCGCGTCACCTTCACGGTCGATGCCGACGGCCTGCTCAGTGTCAGCGCCAAAGAACAAATGAGCGGGGTGGAGGCGAGCATCGATGTCAAACCTTCTTACGGTTTGAGCGACACGCAAATCGCTACCATGCTGCAAGACAGCTTCACCACCGCCGAGGTGGACATGAAGGCCCGTGCCCTGGTCGAAGCCCGTGTGGACGGCGACCGCATGCTGCTCGCCACCCAAAGCGCGCTGGACGCGGATGGGCATTTGCTCAGCCCCACGGAGCGCGCTGCCATTGAGCAACTCATGCAGCAACTGCGCCAAGCGGTGCAGACCGAGCAAGATGCCAAAACGCTCGAAGACGTGACCCTGGCGCTGGCCAAAGGCACCGAATCCTTTGCCGCTGAACGCATGAACCACAGCATCCAAAAAGCCCTGTCCGGTCTAAACATCCAAGCCTTGTGAAGGGCATTGAGATAACATCCCCACGCTATGCCTGTCATCAAAATTTTGCCTCATCCTGAATACTGTCCTGCCGGTACAGAAATCACGGCGCCCTCGGGCACCAGCATTTGCGAGGCCTTGCTGGACCACAAAATCAACATCGAGCACGCCTGCGACATGAGCTGCGCCTGCACCACCTGTCACGTGATCGTGCGCGAAGGTTTTGCCAGCCTGAACGCCCTGGAAGAAACCGAAGAAGACTTGCTCGACCGCGCCTGGGGTCTGGAGCCCAACTCGCGTCTGAGCTGCCAGGCCCTTTTGGCCAAGCAAGATGTGGTGATCGAGATTCCGCGCTACACCATCAACCACGCCAAAGAAAATCACTGATGCGCCAAATCTTTCTGGATACCGAAACCACAGGCCTGTCCGCCGAGGGCGGTGACCGTGTGATTGAGCTGGGCTGCGTGGAATTGTTGAACCGCAAACTCACCGGCAACAACCTGCACTTTTATTTCAACCCCGAGCGCGACAGCCATGAAGACGCGCTCAAGGTGCACGGCATCAGCAACGAGTTTTTGCGCGACAAGCCCAAGTTTGCTGACTTGGCACAAGACATCCTGGCTTACTTGAAGGGTGCAGAAATCATCATCCACAATGCCGCCTTCGACATTGGCTTCTTGAACAAAGAGCTGGAGCGGGTGGGTCAAGCCCCGTTCACCGCCCATGTGTCGAATGTGATCGACACCTTGGTCATGGCCAAGCAGATGTACCCCGGCAAGCGCAACAGCCTGGACGCCTTGTGCGACCGTTTGGGTGTGGACAACTCCGGCCGCACCCTGCACGGCGCGCTGTTGGACGCCGAGTTGCTGGCCGATGTGTACATCAACCTCACGCGCGGGCAAGAGGCTTTGCTGATGGACATCAGCGACGATCAGCCCACACACCACACCGACGTGCAGATCGACCTGTCCACCTACCAGTTGCCGGTGTTGCGGGCCAATGAATCAGAACTGGCGGCGCACGAAGATGTGCTCAAACAGCTCGACAAATCCAGCGGCGGCAAAACCGTGTGGCGAAACCTCGCCACGGCCTGAGCCCTGATTTTTTATGGCATAATTGCTGTCTTCGCTGAACAGCGTAGGGCGGTTAGCTCAGGGGTAGAGCACTGCATTCACACTGCAGGGGTCAGAAGTTCGAAACTTCTACCGCCCACCACTGAGAGAGATTATTCTTTCAAATCAACGCCTGATAGGGTTTTCTTCACACTGGTCTTAGGTTTTCTAA
>CANFYZ010000065.1 GCA_947451385.1 Comamonadaceae bacterium
ACCGTGAAGGGCGGCACCTACTACCCGATGACGGTGAAAAAGCATTTGCGCGCGCAAGAAATTGCGCAGCAAAACCGCCTGCCTTGCATTTATTTGGTGGACTCAGGCGGCGCGAATTTGCCCAACCAAGACGAGGTCTTTCCTGACCGCGACCACTTTGGCCGCATCTTCTTCAATCAGGCCAACATGAGCGCGCAAGGCATTGCGCAGATCGCAGTGGTCATGGGCTCTTGCACCGCAGGCGGCGCCTATGTGCCCGCCATGAGCGACGAGACCATCATCGTGAAAAACCAAGGCACCATCTTTTTGGGCGGCCCGCCGCTGGTGAAAGCGGCCACGGGCGAAGTGGTCAGCGCCGAAGACCTGGGCGGTGGCGATGTGCACACCCGGCTGTCGGGTGTGGCCGACCATTTGGCCCAGAACGATGTGCATGCCTTGTCGCTGGCGCGCCAAGCGGTGAAAAATTTGAATGCGCAAAAAGCACCGAACATCGCCACCCACGCACCGGTGGCACCGCTGTTCGATGCGCGAGAGCTGTATGGCGTGATCCCCACGGACACGCGCAAACCCTTTGATGTGCGCGAGATCATCGCCCGCATCGTGGACGGCTCCGAGTTCGACGAATTCAAATCGCGCTTTGGCACGACCTTGGTCTGCGGTTTTGCGCGCATCGAAGGGATGCCAGTGGGCATCATTGCCAACAACGGCATCTTGTTTTCCGAGTCGGCTTTGAAAGGCGCGCACTTCATCGAGCTGTGCTGCCAGCGCAAGATCCCGCTGGTGTTTTTGCAGAACATCACCGGCTTCATGGTGGGCCGTAAATACGAGAACGAAGGCATCGCGCGCAACGGCGCGAAGATGGTCACGGCGGTGGCCACGGCCGCGGTGCCCAAGTTCACCATCATCATTGGCGGCAGTTTTGGCGCGGGCAATTACGGCATGTGTGGCCGCGCTTATTCGCCGCGCTTTTTGTGGATGTGGCCCAACGCGCGCATCAGCGTGATGGGCGGCGAGCAGGCCGCCAGCGTGTTGGCCACCGTCAAGCGCGACGGCATCGAAGCCAAAGGGGGCCAGTGGAGTGTGGAAGAAGAAGAGGCCTTCAAAGCCCCGATCAAGCAGCAATACGAAGACCAAGGCCACCCGTATTACGCCACCGCCCGCCTGTGGGACGATGGCGTGATCGACCCGGCCGACACGCGCCGCGTGCTCGCACTGGGTCTGAGCGCCTCTTTGAATGCGCCGATCCCCTCTACCCAATTTGGCTTGTTCCGCATGTGAGGGCGTGGCCATGAGTGCACTGACTGTTTCCCTTCATCGCGGCGTCCAAACGATCACCCTTTCACGTCCAGAGGTGCGCAACGCCTTCAATGACGTGGTCATCGCGGAGCTGAAATCGGCCTTCCTGGCCGTGGCACAAGACCCCGCCGTCCGTTGTGTGGTCTTGGCGGCCGAGGGGCCGGCCTTCTGTGCTGGCGCAGACCTCCACTGGATGCGGCGCATGGCCGACTACACCCGGGCAGAAAACCTGGCCGACGCCAACGAATTGGCGGCCATGCTGCACGCCCTGTATGCCTGCCCACAACCGACGATTGCCCGCGTGCAGGGCGATGTGTACGCCGGCGGCATGGGCCTGGTGGCCGCGTGCGACATGGCGGTGAGTGTGGACAGCGCGCAATTTTGTCTGAGTGAAGTCAAGCTGGGTTTGATCCCCGCCACCATCAGCCCGTATGTGATTCGCGCCATGGGCGCTCGCGCAGCGCACCGTTACTTCTTGACGGCAGAGCGTTTCACCGCGCAGGAGGCGCACCGCATCGGCCTGGTGCATGAGGTGACGGCCGCAGAGACCTTGGACGCCAAGATGGACGAATTGACCCAAGCCCTGGTCAACGCCAGCCCCAACGCCTTGCGTGCTTGTAAAAAACTGGTGCAGGACGTGGCCGAACGGGAGGTCAACGAGGCCCTGGTGCGCATGACGGTAGAGGGCATTGCCGACATCCGTGCGAGCCACGAAGGCAAAGAAGGCGTGCAGTCCTTCTTGCAAAAGCGCAAGCCCTCTTGGTTGTTATGACCTTGAATCCAAGCAGGTGGATCCCCCTTCTGTGCCTGCTGTGTTCAGGATGGGGGAGTGTGTCTGCACAAACGCCTGAAGCGCCCAGCTTGGCGAAAGATTTGAGCGAAGAAATCCATCGGATTGAAGTCACGGTGAAGGACATGTACAACCGAACTGAAACCCGAAAAATCCCCTTGACGGTGTTCAAACCTCCAGGCGAGGGCCCATTTCCCTTGGTGATTTTGAACCATGGCCGAGCAGCCAGTCCTGAAAAAAGGGCGCAACCTTTGCGCTTCCGATTTGAACCCCAAGCCCGTTATTTGGTGGGCAAAGGTTTGACGGTCATCGTTCCGACACGGGTGGGCTACGGCGAAGCGTTTGGCAACTTTGATCCGGAAACCAATGGCAGTTGTGCCTTGTCAAAAATTGAACCGATGAGCTTGGCGGCTTCGGATCAAGTCATTGCGGCCCATGACTTTGCCAAAAATCTGAAATATGTGGATACCTCCCGTTGGTGGGTGATGGGCCAATCGGTGGGCGGATTGACCGCTGTGGCCACGGTCTGGCGAAATCCTCCGGGATTGCAAGGGGGCATCAATTTTTCAGGCGGCACGGGCGGAGATCCTGTGACCCGACCAGAACAATCCTGTGGCGTGAACGCCATCGCACGCTTGTGGAAAAACAAAGCCAAAGACGCTCAAGTCGACATGCTGTGGCTGTATTGGGAAAACGATTTGTTTTGGGGACGCCAAGCGCCACGCGAATGGCATCAGGCTTGGGTTGAAGGCGGTGGTCGTGCGCAATTTCACCAATTGCCTCCCGTGGGCAATGACGGACATGCAGGATTTACCAGCGACATGGACCACTGGGTGCCCTGGGTTGAGGCTTATTTCGAAAAATTCGGTGTCGCCCAAGCTGTGCTGCCACAGGTCCCTGAAGCCAGTGGTTTTGCCGATGTGACGGACCTGTCCAAGGTCCCCATCAGCGCCGAGGCCATTCAAAAAATCTACACGCGTTTCCTGGGCAGCCCCCTGCCGCGCGCCTTTGCCATTGGGCCGAAGGGGGCGGTGGGCTTTGCCTATGGCGATTGGGCGATCGGCCGTGCGTTGGGTTTTTGCCAAGCGCGCTTGGGCGCGCCGTGCAAGTTGTATGCAGTTGACCAACATGTGGTCTGGAGAAATTGATGTTTAAAAAAATCCTGATCGCCAACCGTGGCGAAATCGCTTGCCGCGTGGCTGCCACCGCGCGCCGCATGGGCATCGCAACCGTGGCGGTGTATTCGGACGCCGACGCGGGCGCCAAACACGTGCAAGCCTCTGACGAAGCCGTGCACGTCGGCGCCAGCGCCCCCAAAGACAGTTACCTGCGGTGGGAGCGCATTCTGCAAGCCGCCAAAGACACGGGGGCCGAGGCCGTGCACCCCGGTTATGGGTTTTTGAGCGAGAACGAGGACTTTGCCAAAGCCTGCACCGCCGCCGGTTTGGTTTTCATTGGTCCACCGGCTTCGGCCATCTTGGCGATGGGCTTGAAAGCCGAGTCCAAGCGCTTGATGGAAACCGCCGGTGTGCCGCTGGTGCCGGGCTACCATGGTGCCGACCAAGACCCGGCCTTGCTGCAACGCGAGGCCGACCGCATCGGTTACCCCGTGCTGATCAAGGCCAGTGCGGGCGGCGGCGGCAAGGGCATGCGGGTGGTGGAAAAGTCCGAAGACTTTGCCGCGGCCCTGGCCTCCTGCCAGCGCGAAGCCATCAACAGCTTTGGCAGCGACGCGGTGCTGATCGAAAAGTACGTGCAACGCCCGCGTCACATTGAGATCCAGGTGTTTGGCGACACCCACGGCCAATGCGTGTATTTGTTCGAGCGCGATTGCTCGGTGCAGCGTCGCCACCAAAAAGTGCTGGAAGAAGCCCCAGCCCCTGGCATGACCGAAACCTTGCGCGCGCAGATGGGGGCAGCGGCGGTGGCGGCGGCCCAAGCGGTGAACTATGTGGGTGCGGGCACGGTGGAATTCATCGTCGAGCAAACGGCCTACGACCAGCCCGAGTCCATGAAGTTTTATTTCATGGAGATGAACACCCGGCTGCAGGTGGAGCACCCGGTGACCGAGGCCATCACTGGCTTGGATTTGGTGGAGTGGCAGTTGCGGGTGGCCAACGGTGAGCCCTTGCCGCTGCAGCAAAGCGAGATCCGCATGACGGGCCACGCCATCGAGGCACGCATTTGCGCCGAGAGCCCGGACAACCATTTTTTGCCCGCCACCGGCACGCTGCAGGTGTACCGCAAACCGCAGGCGCGCAGTTTTGAAAGAGCGCGCCTGAACGACACCGGCGTCGCGGTTCGCATCGACGACGGCGTCCGCGAGGGGGACACCATCAGCCCGTTTTATGACTCGATGGTGGCCAAATTGATCGTGCAGGGGGACACCCGCGAGCAGGCCCTGGCCCGCTTGGACACCGCGTTGGCCCAGACCCATATCGTCGGCTTGAACACCAATGTGCAGTTCTTGCGCCATGTGGTGCGCAGCCCCGCTTTTGCCCAGGCGCAACTGGACACGGCCTTGATTCAGCGCGAGAGTGCCATGCTGTTCAACCAAGACCCGGTCGGCCTGCAGGCCGCTGCCGCCGCGGTGATTGCCGATGCACTGCACGCTGAGGTCGGCGCACAGGGCGCGGATCCGTTCAGCCGCCGAGAGGGTTGGCAGTCGCACGGCACCACACGCCGCCGCTTTGAACTGACGTACGACGGTCACCCTGTGCGCGCGGTCTTGACCTACGGCCCCCAGCTGCGCTTGCAGGTGGGCGAGGGCGCTGAGAGTGCTTTGCAGTTCACACCCCAGGGCGCGGGCTTGTGGGTGCACTTTAACGGGCAGCGCCTCCACAGCACGGTCTACCCTCAGGACGAAGTCCGGCATGTGTTCACCCCCCAAGGCGCGACCCGCATCCACCTGCTCGACCCGCTGGCCCATGCCGGCGAGGCCGCGCAAGAGGGCGGACGCCTGACCGCGCCGATGCCGGGCAAAGTGGTGTCGTTTGCGGTCAAGGCGGGTGACAAAGTCAAAGCGGGTCAGGCGCTGGCTGTGATGGAGGCCATGAAAATGGAACACACCATTGCCGCGCCGCAAGACGGCACCGTGGCCGAACTGCTCTACGCCCCGGGGGACCAGGTGGCCGAGGGCGCCGAGTTGCTCAAGTTGCAAGCCTGAGGGCGTGCCATCGCCCGCAGGCGGTGGCCGATCCAAGACCCAGGCGACAGCGTTGGCAATGACTTGCTGACAAAATCCAGCCATGCACATCACCATCTGTTTCACCGGCTTGTCGCCCGATCCTTGGGTTCAAAGTTTGCAACAGGCTTTTCCGCAAGCCCAGGTGTCGGCCTGGTCGCCCGGTGCGCCAGCAGCCGATCACGCCATTGTGTGGGCGCCGCCGCAAACCTTCATTGACGAGCAAGTCGGCCTGCAAACCCTGTTCAACATCGGCGCCGGCGTGGACGCTTTGCTGCGACTGCGCTTGCCGCCCACCCTCAAAGTGGTGCGCCTGGACGATGCGGGCATGTCGGTGCAAATGGCCGAGTACGTGTGCCACGCCGTGATTCGGCATTTTCGTGAATTCGACGGCTACGACACCGACACCCAAGCGGGCAAATGGTCGTACCGCAAGCCGCGCAGCCGGTCTGAATTTGCCGTGGGTGTGATGGGCTTGGGCGTGCTCGGCGAGCGGGTGGCCAAGGCCTTGCAGGTGTTCGAGTTTCCGGTCAACGGTTACAGCCGCAGCCCGAAAAATCTGGCCGGTGTGCGCTGCTTCAGTGGGCCGCAGAGTCTGCCCGACTTTCTGGCCGCCAGCCGTGTCTTGGTGAACCTGATGCCGCTCACACCCGAGACCGAAAACATCCTGAACAAAGACACGCTCTCGCAACTGCCCCAGGGGGGCTATCTCATCAACGTGGCGCGTGGCAAGCATGTGGTGGAAGAAGATTTGATCGCGCTGATCGACAACGGGCATTTGGCCGGCGCAACGCTGGACGTGTTCCGCACCGAGCCCTTGCCCGCCGCGCATCCGTTTTGGGCTCACCCGAAAATCACCGTCACGCCGCACACTTCGGCCCGCACCCTGCGCGAAGAGAGCGTTGCGCAAATCGTCGGCAAAATCCAGGCTTTGGGCCGGGGCGAGCCCATACAAGGGCTGGTCGATCCCGTGCGGGGTTATTGAACTCAACTTGGGTCTGACCATGAACCTGCCTTCTTTTGTCCAATTGATCGATGTCGGCCCGCGTGACGGCCTGCAAAACGAAAAACAACCGGTGCCCGCTGCGGTCAAGATCGGGCTGGTGCACCGCCTGCAGGCGGCCGGCCTGAAAGAAATCGAGGTCACCAGTTTTGTCTCGCCCAAGTGGGTGCCGCAAATGGCCGACAACGCCGAGGTCATGGCGGGCATCCAGCGCCAAGCGGATGTGCGCTATTCGGTGCTCACGCCCAACTTGCAGGGTTTTGAGGCGGCCTTGAAATCCCAGCCCGACGAGATCGTGGTGTTTGGCGCGGCCAGCGAAGCTTTCAGCCACAAAAACATCAACTGCTCGATTGCCGAGAGCATGGAGCGTTTTGCCCCGGTGGTGCAGGCCGCCTTGGCTGCCGGCATTGCGGTGCGCGGTGCCATGAGCTGCACCGTGGGTTGCCCCTATGAGGGCGATGTTTCGCCCGAGCGCGTGGGCTACCTGGCCGGTTTGATGAAGCAGATTGGCGTACAGCGGGTGGACGTGGCCGACACCATCGGTGTGGGCACGCCCCTCAAAGTGCAAAAGGCCATCGAGGCCACGCTGCAGCACTTTGGCGTGGACCAGATTTGCGGCCACTTTCATGACACCTACGGCCAGGCCTTGGGCAACACCTTGGCGGCGTTGCAAATGGGGGTGTGGAATTTCCAGTCCTCGGTAGCGGGCTTGGGCGGCTGCCCCTACGCCAAGGGCGCCACCGGCAATGTGGCCACCGAAGAGGTGGTCTACATGTTGCACGGCATGGGCATTTCTACCGGCATCGATCTGGACCTTTTGGTGGATGCGGGTGCGTTCATCAGCGACTTTTTGCAGCGCAAGTCCAACTCGCGCGTCGCCACCGCGGTGCTGAACAAGCGCGCGGGTTGAGGCGGCACACCAGGACCCATGACCATGTGTGGCGCTGAACTTCAGTCTCTGCCCGAGGGCGTGCAACGCGTGGCGGCCGCCTTGCAAGCGGCGGGTCATGCGCACAGCCCGATCCTGTTGGATGGTGCGGCGCGCACCGCCCAAGAGGCGGCTGACGGTTTGCACATCGCGCTGGGGCAGGTCGCGAAAAGCGTGATTTTCAAGCGCCGCAGCGACGGTGCAGCGGTCTTGGTCGTGACCTCGGGGGATCGGCGGGTGGATGAGAAAAAAGTCGCTGCGCGGGTCGGCCCGCTGGCCCGGGCCGATGCCGAGTTTGTGAAAAACCAAACCGGCTTCAGCATCGGTGGCGTGGCCCCCGTGGCGCATCGGCACCCGCCCGTCACCCTGCTGGACCAGGACCTGTGGCGCTTTGAGGTCTTGTGGGCTGCGGCAGGGCATCCGCATGCGGTGTTTTCGCTCAGCCCCGAAGACCTGTTGCGCCTGACCGGCGCGCCCCGCGCCGATGTGGTGCAAGCGCCAAAGGAGCCGTCATGAGCCGATTCCATCGCCTGGCCCAATTGGCGCAGCAGGTGCTGTCCGACCCGCAGCCCCATGTGCCCTCGCCGTGCGTGTCCATTTGCACCATGAACCCGGTGAGCCAGTTGTGCGAGGGCTGCCTGCGCAGCCTGTCGGAGATTGGTGACTGGTCTCGCGCCGACGATGCGCAAAAACGGCAGATATGGCGTTCGATTGCGCAGCGCTTGCCCAGCCTGTAGGAGACGGCATGAAAGACATCCACTTTTATTTCGACTTTATTTCGCCTTACGCTTGGCTGGGCTTTCAGGCGCAGCCTCAGGCGTTGCAAGGCATCAGTCACAGCGTGCATTACAAGCCCATTGTGTTCGGCGCTTTACTCAAACACCATGGTCAATTGGGGCCGGCAGAAATTCCGGCCAAGCGCGATTGGACTTACCGCCAAGTGCAGTGGCTGGCCAAGCAACAGGGCGAGGACCTGCGTATGCCTTCGGCCCATCCTTTCAATCCCTTGGCCTTGCTGCGGTTGGCCGTGGCCAGTCAGGCCGGGGGACAGCCCAGCCGCTATGTGTGCGAGAAGATTTTTCAGCACGTCTGGTGTACCGGTCTGGATGCGGCCGATGCCGAACGATCTGCTGCGCTGACCGCGCAGCTGGCCCCTGCGCAAGATCCAGCTTCACCAGCAGTCAAAACGCAGTTGCAGAACTGGACACAAGAAGCGATCGAGGCGGGCGTGTTTGGCGTGCCCAGCTGGGTGGTGGACGGCAAAGTGTTTTGGGGGCAAGACGCCTTGCCCATGCTGCGCGCCTATTTGCTGGGTGACGACTGGTTCAATGGCCCGGGTTGGCAGGGCGTGAGCGAGATCGCCGTGGGCATTCGCCGTCAAGCGTGATGGGTTTGGGCTTCGCTGTCTGGGTCCAGGTCTTGTTCGTTAGAGGCAGGGTCCCAGCGGTTCGCCAACACGGCATAAATCACCGTAATCGCTAAAAACACCAAAACGCTGCCTTGGGCCGTCATCCAAAAACTGAACGGCCAATCGCCCCACCTGAAACTCAGTTCGCGCGCCCCATAAATCACACCAAAAGACGCTGCCGCCCACAGCAGCAGCAAGCCCGCCGTGAGCCACCCCAGCTTGCGCGGTGAGCCTGCTTCTTGACTGGACTGAGTGAACATGCGTCAAGCATAACCCCTGAAGCGCCCCTTAAGCGTCCATCCACGCAGATCAGGGTTTTCCCTTGTCGGCGCTTTAAATGTCGCCATGCGAAATGTAGGAGCAGGGTTTCTGCGGATATCGTCAGCGCCTGTTGGTTTCGTGTCAGAAGAAGGTCAGAGCCAAGTCCAAGAATCGCAGCAAGTCCTTATTTCAAGGGCTGAACTCTATTGGAGACAGTTTTATGGCAACGACCGCACCCCGCCCGATGTCGGCCGAAGAAAAGAAGGTGATCTTCGCTTCGTCCCTGGGCACCGTTTTTGAGTGGTATGACTTTTACCTCTACGGCTCACTCGCAGCCATCATCGCCAAGCAATTCTTCAGCGGCTTGGACGAAGGCTCGGCTTTCATTTTCGCGCTGCTGGCTTTTGCCGCCGGTTTCATCGTGCGTCCTTTCGGCGCGCTGGTGTTTGGCCGTTTGGGCGACATGATTGGTCGCAAGTACACCTTCTTGGTGACCATTTTGATCATGGGTCTGTCGACCTTCATCGTCGGCATCTTGCCTAACTACGCCAGCATCGGTGTGGCCGCCCCGGTCATTCTGATTGCCTTGCGCTTGTTGCAAGGCTTGGCTTTGGGTGGTGAGTACGGTGGTGCCGCCACCTATGTGGCCGAACACGCGCCGCAAGGCAAGCGTGGTGCTTACACCGCCTGGATCCAGACCACCGCGACCTTGGGCCTGTTCCTGTCGTTGATGGTGATTTTGGGCACCCGCGTGGCCATCGGTGAAGATGCCTTTGCCGATTGGGGCTGGCGTGTGCCGTTCATTGTCTCGATCGCTTTGTTGGCCGTGTCTGTCTACATCCGTTTGAGCATGAACGAATCGCCTGCTTTCGTGAAAATGAAAGCCGAAGGCAAAACCTCCAAGGCCCCGTTGACCGAAGCTTTTGGTCAGTGGAAAAACCTGAAGATCGTGATCTTGGCCCTGATCGGTTTGACCGCAGGTCAAGCCGTGGTCTGGTACTCCGGTCAGTTCTATGCCTTGTTCTTCTTGACACAGGCGCTGAAAGTGGACGGCCCCACGGCCAACATCATGGTGGCCATCTCTTTGATCATTGGTACGCCTTTCTTCATCGTGTTCGGCGCTTTGTCTGACAAGATCGGCCGCAAGCCCATCATCTTGGCGGGCTGCTTTTTGGCCGCGGTCACTTACTTCCCCGTGTTCGAAGCCTTGACCAAAGCCGCCAACCCCGACTTGGCCGCTGCGCAAGCCAAAGCACAAGTGGTGGTGACGGCTGACCCAGCAGAGTGCTCGTTCCAGTTCAACCCCACAGGGACCAAGAAGTTCACCACCTCTTGCGATATTGCCAAGCAACGTTTGGCCAGCGCATCGGTGAGCTACTCGAACGCAGTGGCTCCTGCTGGTACCCCTGCCACCATCAAAGTGGGCGAGACCTTGGTGAACGTCAAGTACTCGGCTGAAGACATCGCTGCGGCCAAAGCCAAGGCCGAGGAAAAGCTGGCTGCGCTGAATGCGGCTGAGCCCAAAGACGCCAAAGCCATCGAAGCCGCCACCAAGTCGGTCAAAGATTTGAGCGGTGAGAAGACGGCCGGTGGCGCCTTGTTGGGTGCCAACCTGGGCGCAGCTTTGAAAGCCGCTGGCTACCCAGCCAAGGCCGACATGGCCAAGTTCGACAAGACCATGGTCATCATCATCTTGAGCTACTTGGTGCTCTTGGTCACCATGGTGTACGGCCCGATCGCTGCCATGTTGGTGGAAATGTTCCCCACCCGCATCCGTTACACCTCCATGTCCTTGCCTTACCACATTGGTAACGGTTGGTTCGGCGGCTTGTTGCCAACGACAGCCTTCGCCATCGTGGCGCAGACCGGTAACATGTACAACGGCTTGTGGTACCCCATCATCATTGCGGGTGCAACCGTGGTGATCGGTGGTTTGTTCATCAAGGAAACCAAAGACGTCGACATTTACGCTGGCGACTGATCGCTGTTGTAAGCAACCCGGGGTGACTCGGGTGCTAAATTCAGGGCCTTCCCTCGGTGGAGGGCCCTTTTTTATTTTTGGAGATCCAATATGTGGAAAATTGCAGTCGCATTCGCGATTTTTGCGGGCTTGGCTTTGTGGGTCATCAACAAAGGCGGTGACAGCCTGGACATGACGGGTGAGAAACACGGCGCAGAGGCCGTGCATTCAGAGCCCGCCAAGGAGGCCGCCCCTGCCGCCCCAGCCGCTCCCACGGCCCCAGCCGCTGCACCTGCTGCAGCGCCTGCTGCGCCAGCCAAATAAGCGCTGCGCATTCATGCGCTCTGCCTCAGCCGCACTTGGGTGCGGCTTTTTTTGTCTGGTCGGTTTGACCTTGTGACCCGTGGGGCTCGCCATCCTGCCTAGAATGTTGGGGCTCACACCTCCAGCCCCTCACTCTTCGCCCCACACCATGACCCAAGGTCTTATTCGCATTCGCGGTGCCCGTCAGCACAATCTGAAAAACGTCGATCTGGACATCCGCACCGGGGAGTTGACGGTGGTGACCGGGCCCAGCGGCTCGGGCAAGTCGAGTTTGGTGTTCGACACGTTGTACGCCGAAGGGCAGCGGCGCTATGTGGAGACTTTCAGCGCCTATGCGCGCCAGTTTCTGGACCGCATGGACAAACCGGCGGTAGACAAGGTCGAGGGCGTGCCCCCGGCGATTGCCATCGACCAGACCAACCCGGTGCGCAGCTCCCGTTCGACCGTGGGCACCATGACCGAGCTGAACGATCACCTGAAGTTGTTGTTCGCGCGCTTGGGCCAGTTGTACGACCGGCAAACCGCGCAGCCGGTGCAGCACGACACGCCCGAGAGCATTTATGCGCAGCTGCTGGCGCGGTCGGTGGCCGCCCAAGATCCGCGCGTGGTAGTGACCTTTCCGGTGGAGTTGCCCGCCAACACCAGCGCCGAGCAGGTCGAGCAATGGTTGTCGGCCAGCGGTTTCACCAAAGTGCAGGCCGAGCGCGAAGTGGCCACGCCCACCGGCCCGCGCAAAGTGCTCGACGTAGTGGCCGACCGGTTTCGCCTGGGCAGCGCAGAAAAGGCCCGCGTGGTCGAAGCCATCGAGACCGGCTTGAAGCGCGGCAGTGGCCGCCTCAACGTCTACAAACTGGCCGCCGACGAACACGATGCCGAAGAGCTGTGGCGTTACTCGACCGGTTTGCATTGCCCGGAAAGTGATCTGCGCTATCCCGAACCGCTGCCGTCGATGTTTTCCTTCAACTCGGCGCTGGGTGCTTGTGAAACCTGCCGCGGCTTTGGCCGCGTGATCGGCGTCGACTATGGTTTGGTGATCCCCAACGACAAACTCACCCTGCGCGCCGGCGTGATCAAAACCATCCAGACCCCGGCTTGGAAAGAGTGCCAAGACGACCTGATGCGCCACGCCGAGACGGCCGGCATTCCGCGTGACACGCCGTGGAACAAACTCACCCCCGAGCAACAGCATTGGGTGATCCAGGGCTCGCCCAATTGGAACGGCAAATGGAACCAGCAGTGGTACGGCATCAAGCGCTTCTTTGAATACCTGGAAACCAAGGCCTACAAGATGCACATCCGCGTGCTCTTGTCCAAGTACCGCAGCTACACGCCTTGCGGCGACTGCGGCGGTGCGCGATTAAAGACCGACAGCCTGCTGTGGCGCATGGGCAGTTTGGACGAAGCGAACGAAGCCCTGCCCGCCGCGCAGCGCTTCATGCCGCAAGGCGTGGGCTGGACGCGGAAACAACTCGAGGCCCTGCCGGGTCTGTGTCTGCACGATTTGATGCTGATGCCGCTGAGCCGCTTGCGCACATTTTTTGACCGCATGTCCCGCACCGCCCTGGCCGCGCATGGCAGCGACGGCGAGTCACAGGCGCTCAAACTCTTGCTGCAGGAGATCACCACCCGTTTGCAGTACCTGTGCGATGTGGGCATTGGCTACCTGACGCTGGACCGGCAAAGCCGCACGCTGAGCGGCGGTGAGGTGCAGCGCATCAACCTGACCACCGCGCTGGGCACCTCGCTGGTCAACACCTTGTTTGTGCTGGACGAACCCAGCATCGGCCTGCATCCGCGTGACATGCAGCGCATCACCGAGGCCATGCACCGCCTGCGTGATGCGGGCAACACCTTGGTGGTGGTGGAGCACGACCCGGCGGTGATGCTGGCGGCCGACCGCGTGATCGACATGGGTCCTGGCCCCGGCGAAAAAGGCGGGCAGATTGTGTTTGACGGCACGACCGAGGCGCTGCGCCACGCCGACACCATGACCGGCTCTTATTTGGGCGGCCGCAAACAGGTGGGCATGGGTTTCAAGCGCATGGTCACCGACAACACGCCGCGCCTGATTTTGGAGGGCGCGCGCGAACACAATCTGCAAAATGTTGCGGTCGAATTTCCGCTGCTGCGCCTGGTCTGCGTGACCGGCGTCTCCGGCTCGGGCAAATCGAGTTTGATTCAAGACGTGCTGGCCCCGGCCTTGCTGCGCACCTTTGGCAAGGCCACCGAAACCCCGGGCCTGCATGACCGCTTGCTGGGGGCCGACCATTTGAGCGATGTGGTGTTTGTGGACCAATCGCCGATCGGCAAAACCGCGCGCTCCAACCCGGTCAGCTATGTCGGCGCATGGGACGCGCTGCGCGAGTTGTTTGCCACCGCGGGCCTGTCCAAACAGCGTGGCTACACCGCCAGCAAGTTCAGCTTCAACAGCGGCGACGGACGCTGCCCCACCTGCGGCGGCTCGGGCTTTGAGCATGTGGAAATGCAGTTTTTAAGCGATGTGTATTTGCGCTGCCAAGACTGTGACGGCAAACGCTATCGCCCTGAGATTTTGGAGGTGCGCATCGAGCGCCAAGCGCTGGGCGATGTGCATGCCCGGCACTTGAACGTGGCCGATGTGCTGGACCTGACGGTGAGCGAAGCGGCGCAGTTGTTCGCCCATGACCGCGAGGTGATCCGCGCGTTGCAACCCATCGTCGATGTGGGCTTGGAGTATGTCAAGCTGGGCCAGCCTGTGCCCACCTTGTCGGGCGGCGAGGCCCAACGCTTGAAGCTGGCCGGTTTTTTGGCCGAGGCCGCCAAGTCGGCATCGTCCAGTCGACAGCAGCTGAGCCGCAAAGGCACTTTGTTTTTGTTTGACGAACCGACCACCGGCCTGCACTTTGATGACATCGCCAAGCTCATGCGTGCGTTGCGCAAATTGCTCGAAGCCGGTCACTCGCTGATCGTGATCGAGCACAACCTGGACGTGATTCGCGCCAGCGACTGGTTGATCGATCTGGGGCCCGAAGGCGGCGATGCCGGCGGCTTGATCGTCGCCGAAGGCCCGCCGGAAGAAGTGCGCCTGCACCCGACCTCGCACACCGGCCAAGCTCTGCGCGAGTATGCGCAGGCCATGGGCGAGGTGCATGGGGCCGAAGACCGTTCGGCCTCTTACGCCGTCACGTCGGCGGTTGTCCAAACCGCCAAGGCGGTGCGTCCCCTGATCGATCACAACATCCGCATCGTCAACGCCAAAGAGCACAACCTGAAAAACCTGAGCGTGGAGATTCCGCGCGGCAAATTCAACGTCATCACCGGCGTGAGCGGCTCGGGCAAGTCGACCTTGGCGTTCGATATTTTGTTCAACGAAGGCCAGCGCCGCTACCTGGAAAGCTTGAACGCCTATGCACGTTCCATCGTGCAACCCGCAGGCCGCCCCGAGGTGGACGCGGTGTACGGCATTCCACCCACAGTGGCGATCGAGCAGCGCCTGTCACGCGGCGGGCGCAAGTCCACGGTGGGCACGACCACCGAGGTGTGGCACTTTTTACGGCTGCTGTATGTGAAGCTGGGCACCCAGCATTGCGTGCACGACGGCGCACCGGTGCAGCCACAAACACCGGACAGCATCGTGGCGCAGTTGTTGAAGAATTTCAAAGGCCAACACATTGGCCTGCTGGCGCCGCTGGTGATGAACCGCAAGGGCGTGTACACCGAGCTGGCCGACTGGGCGCGGCCCAAGGGCTACACGCATTTGCGGGTCGACGGCAATTTCTTGCCCACCTTGGGCTTTCCGCGGATTGACCGTTTCAAAGAGCACACCATCGAGTTGCCGGTGGCCAGCCTGGATGTGCACGCCCACAACGAGGCCGCCTTGCGCACGGCTTTGACGCAAGCCCTGGAGCACGGCAAAGGCGTGGTCCATGTGCTGAGCGATTTGGCCGGCTTGCAAGAAGCCATGGCGGCGCGTGCCCCCACCGCACACATTGGCCGCTTGCAGGTGTTCTCTACCTTGCGAGCTTGCCCGGTCTGCGCCACGTCGTATGCCGAGCTGGACCCGCGTTTGTTCTCTTACAACAGCAAACACGGCTGGTGCCCCGACTGCGTGGGCACCGGCGTCAAGCTGACCAAAGACCAGCGCCAGGTGTATGACGACTCGGTGCGCGACGACAAAGAAAAAGGCCGCGAACAAACTTTTGCTGAGGCCGAGGTGGAAGACCTGGCCGAGGTGACCTGTCCCACTTGCGCAGGGACCCGCTTGAATGCGACGGCCCGCGCAGTGCGCTTTGGCGCCCCGCTGCACACCGCAGGGCAGGGCCTGCTGGAGGCCAGCGGCTGGCCCATCACCGCCATCGCCAGCATGAGCGTGAGCGACATTCGGCTGTGGATACAGAACCTGTCGCACTTGGGGCGTTTGAGTGTCCGCGAGCGCGATATCGCCCGCGACTTGATCCCCGAAATCCAGAGTCGTCTGGAGTTCCTCGAAGAAGTGGGCTTGGGTTATTTGACGCTGGACCGCGGCGCACCCACCTTGTCGGGCGGCGAAGCGCAGCGGATTCGTTTGGCTGCGCAGCTCGGCAGCAATTTGCAAGGCGTCTGCTATGTGCTGGACGAGCCGACCATTGGCCTGCATGCCCGCGACAACCAAATCTTGCTGAACGCGCTGCACAAGCTCGGCGACAAGGGCAACACCCTGGTGGTGGTGGAGCACGACGAAGACACGATCCGCCGCGCCGACCACATCATCGACATCGGGCCGAGTGCCGGCAAGCGCGGCGGTCGCTTGGTGGCCCAAGGCGCGGTGGCCGACATCACCGGTGCCGCAGACTCTCAAACCGGGCGCTATTTGCTGCACGCCATCAAGCACCCTTTGCAAGCCAGACGCTTTGTGCTGCCCGATTTGGCGGGTCATTCCACCGCGGCAGCCGACACAACAGAGGTGCAATGGTTGCATCTGGAGGGCGCGCACCTGCACAACCTGCAAAACGTCTCGGTGGATGTGCCTTTGAAGCGCTTGGTGGCGGTGACCGGGGTGAGCGGTTCGGGCAAGTCGACTTTGGCGCGCGATGTGCTTTTGGCCAACGTCCATGCCCTGGTGTCGTTGCGTGCCACCAAGGCGGGGCGCGATGCGCTGGCCGCCGGGCAGCATCCGGCGCTGGTCGGCTGCACCGCGCTCGATGGCTTTGAAGCAGTGGACCGGGTGCTGGAAGTGGACCAAACGCCGATCGGCAAAACGCCACGCTCTTGCCCCGCCACCTACATTGGTTTTTGGGACACGATCCGCAAGCTGTTTGCCGAAACCCTGGAGGCCAAAGCCCGGGGCTATGCCGCAGGTCGCTTCAGCTTCAATACCGGCGAAGGCCGTTGCCACAGCTGTGAAGGCCAGGGCGTTCGCACCATCGAAATGAGCTTCTTGCCCGATGTGAAAGTGCCGTGCGAAGCCTGTCACGGTGCCCGCTTCAACCCCGAGACGCTGGCGGTGACCTGGCGCGGCAAAAGCATTGGCGATGTGCTGCAGATGGAAGTGGACGAAGCGGTAGATTTTTTTGCCACCATGCCGTCCATCGCCCATCCCTTGCAACTGCTCAAAGATGTGGGCCTGGGTTATCTGACCTTGGGCCAACCCTCGCCCACGCTCAGTGGCGGCGAGGCACAGCGTATCAAACTGGTGACCGAGCTGACCAAGGTGCGCGACGAAGTCGGACGCCGGGGCAACAAGGTGCCGCACACCTTGTACGTGCTGGACGAACCCACCGTCGGTCTGCACATGGCCGATGTCGACAAACTCATCCATGTGCTGCACCGCTTGGTGAACGCCGGGCACAGCGTGATGGTGATTGAGCACGACCTCGATGTGATTGCCGAAGCCGATTGGGTGATCGAC
>CANFYZ010000066.1 GCA_947451385.1 Comamonadaceae bacterium
GGTGGCACCCATTTGCCGCCGCGTTGGAGTCTGGGTTACGCCCAAACTGCGATGGGCCTGGCCGATGCGCCGGATGCGCAGCAGCAGCTCGATCGCTTCATCGATACCTGCCAAAAACAGCGCATCCCGATTTCTGCCTTCCATTACGGCTCGGGCTATTCCAGCCGCGGCAAGCAGCGCTATGTCTTCACCTGGAACCATGGCAAATTCCCCGACCCGAAAACGCTGAACGCCAAATTCCAGGCCAACGGCATGCGCTTGGTGGCCAACATCAAGCCCTGTTTGTTGGACGATCACCCGGCCTATGCCCAGCTGGTCACAGAGCAGGCATTTGTGCGCGAGCGCGGCACGGCCACCCCCATCGTCGAGCCGTTTTGGGACGGGCAGGGGGCGCATCTGGACTTCACCCGTCCGGCCACGGTCACTTGGTGGCAGACCCAATTGAAAGCACAGGTGTTGGACTACGGCATCGATGCGGGCTGGAACGACAACAACGAGTACGCACTGCAGCACGAGGACGCTTGGAGTGAGGGTGCTCAATTGCCGATTCACCGCAGCCGCCCCCTGCACGCCTTGTTGATGACCCGGGCCACCTTTGAAGCCCAACAGGCGCACAGCGCCGAATCAGTGTTCACCGTGACCCGGGCCGGCCCGCCTGGTCTGCAGCGCTATGCCCAGACCTGGTCGGGGGACAACACCACCAGTTGGGCCACGCTCAAATGGAATGTGCGCACCGGCTTGCAAATGAGTTTGTCGGGCATGTTCAACGTGGGCCACGATGTGGGCGGTTTTTACGGCCCCTTGCCTGAGCCGGAGTTGTTTTTGCGCTGGGTGCAAGCCTGTTGCCTGAACCCGCGCATGGTCATGAACTCATGGAAAGAGGGCGGGGCCAGCAATCTGCCTTGGATGCACCCCGAGGTGACCGATGCGGTCCGTGACGCCATCACCCTGCGCTACACCTTGATGCCCTACCTTTGGCAGTGCTTTGCTCAGGCCAGCGGACGGCACTGCCCCATCATCCGGCCCACGTTTTTCAACTTTCCACATGACGAACGGTGTCTGGACGACAGCGACGAGTTCATGCTCGGCGAGGCGTTGCTGGTCTCGCCCGTGGTCGAGCCCGGGCAAAAGCGCAAGTCGATTTATCTGCCCCAACTGGAGGCTGGGCGGGCTTGGTTACGGTTTGACACCCGCGAGCGCTTTGCCGCAGGGCAGGTCCACACGGTGGACACGCCTTGGGGGTATTTGCCTTTGTTTGTGGTGCAGGGGTCACGCATCCCAGTCGCGCAAGCCTTGCCTGGTCAAATGCCGCACCATGACGACCCGGTCGCGCAGGTGCTGCAGTTCTGACTCAGGCCGGTTGCAAAACCTGCAGCAACTCGGTCTCGATCTCGATCTGTGCCTTGTTTTGCTGCAGCACCGCCCCGCTGATCAAAAACGTGTCTTCCACGCGCTCGCCCAAGGTGCTGATCTTGGCCAGTTGCAGGTTGATGCCGTGCTTGGCCAACACATTCGCTACGCTGTACAACAGGCCAATGCGGTCGCTGGCCGAGATGGTGAGCAGCCAGTTTTGTGCTTTTTCGTCCGGTTCCAGCCGCACCCGGGGTTGGATCGGAAAACTCTTGACCCGGCGTGAAACACGCCCTTTGACCGGCACCGGCAAGGCCGCCTGGCTTTGCAAGGTGTGCGTCAATTCCGACTCGACCATGGAGATCAGTTCGCGGTAATGCTCTGACATGTGCGGCGTGATCACCTGAAACGTGTCCAGCGCGTAGCCATTGCGCGCGGTGTGGACCTTGGCGTCCAAAATGCTCAAGCGCGCCTGGTCGAAATAACCACAAATCCGGGCAAACAGGTCGGTCTGGTCGGGGGTGTACACCAGCACCTGCATGCCTTCGCCCAGCGGCGACTTGCGCGCGCGCACAAAGGTGCTGCGCACCACATGTTCAGAGTCAGATGGCAAGGTCACATGGCGGCCCAATTGGCGTGCATGCCAAGCCAAATCACTGGCATCGTGACGCATAAAGTAGCCCACATCCAGCGTGTCCCAAAGGGCTTTGTGGCCTTCGTGGGGTTGGGCGTGCAAGGCCAGCTCAATCAAGGCCTCACGTTTGCGCGCTTCGATTTCGGCATCGGCATCGGGGGCGCGGCCGCCCAACACGCGCAGGGTGTAGCGGTACAGATCTTCCAGCAGCTTGCCCTTCCAGGCATTCCAGACCTTGGGGCTGGTGCCACGGATATCGGCCACGGTGAGCAAATACAACGCCGTCAATTGGCGCTCGTTGCCCACCCGCTTGGCAAAGGCGTGGATCACGTCCGGGTCGCTCAGGTCTTCTTTTTGGGCCACATGGCTCATGGTCAGGTGCTCGCCGACCACAAACTCGATCAGTTGGCTGTCTTCTTTGGCGATGCCATGCTGGCGGCAAAAAGTGCGCACCTCGGCAATGCCCAATTTGGAGTGATCGCCACCCCGGCCTTTGGCAATGTCATGAAACAGCGCCGAGATGTAGAGCAGCCAGGGCTTGTCCCAGCCCGCCGCCAGTTGCGAGCAAAACGGGTATTCGTGCGCGTGCTCAGGAATGAAAAATCGCCGCACATTGCGCAACACCATCAGGATGTGCTGGTCCACGGTGTAGGCGTGAAACAGGTCGTGCTGCATCTGCCCCACAATGCGCCGAAACACCCACAAATAGCGGCCCAGCACCGAAGTCTGGTTCATCAAGCGCATGGCATGCGTCAAACCCCGGGGTTGTTGCAGGATGCGCAAAAAGGTTTGGCGATTGACCGGATCACTGCGGAACTTGCTGTTCATGATCGGGCGCACGTTGTACAAGGCACGCAACGTGCGCGCCGACAAACCTTTGGTCCCCACGGTGGATTCGTACAGCTCAAAGGTTTCCAAAATCGCATGCGGATGGCGCTGGTACAGGTCATCGCTGGCGACTTCGATCAGCCCGGATTTGTCAAAGAAACGTTCATTCAAAGGCCGCAATGCGGTGCGAACTTCGCCGCGTTGGGTGCGCAAATGGTCTTCGATGTTGAGCAGCAAAATCTGATTCAACTGCGTCACCGCTTTGGCTGCCCAGTAATACTCGCGCATCAGCTTCTCGCTGGCACGCTGGGCCAGACGGCCGTCAGGCGTTTGCTCGGCGCTGAAACCAAAAGATTCGGCCACCGCCGTTTGCAGATCAAACACCAGACGGTCTTCGCGGCGCTTGGAGATGACGTGCAGCCGCGCGCGGATCAGACTCAGCAAAGCCTCGTTGCGTTTGATTTGCCGGGCCTCCAGCGCGGTGGCCAGTCCTTTGCGGGCCAAATCGTCCCAGCTGTCGCCCAGACCTGCTGCACGGGCCACCCACAAGATGATTTGTAAATCGCGCAAACCACCCGGTGACTCTTTGCAATTGGGCTCCAAGGCATAGGGCGTGTCTTCGAACTTGGTGTGGCGCTGTCGCAGCTCCAGGGTTTTGGCCACAAAAAAAGCGTGCGGGTCCATGGCCGCGGCGTACTGCTTTTCAAATTGCTGGAACAGTATTTTTTGTCCACTGACCCAGCGCGCTTCCAGCAAAGAGGTCTGCACCGTGATGTCTTTGGCCGATTCGGCCAGGCATTCGCTGACCGTGCGCACACTGGAGCCGATTTCCAGGCCGCAGTCCCAGCAACTGCCGATGAATTTTTCCAGTTGCGCCTTCAGGGCCTCGTTCCCTTCGGGGCTCACGCCTTCGGGCAGCAACACCAGTACGTCCACATCCGAGTGCGGGAACAGCTCGCCACGCCCATAACCGCCCACCGCCACCAAGGTCAACGACGCGTCCAGATCGGCTTGTTGCCACAGGTTAATCAGCAAGCGATCGACCAAGCGGGTCAGCCGAACCAGCGCGCCATGCAGGCCGCGCCAAGAAGCGCCGCTGCCGGCAATGGCTTGCAGCACCTCGGCTTTGTCGCTCTTGAAGGCGGAGCGCAGCTCGGCGATCGCGCTCATGGCGTCAGGCTGGGATGAAAGCCGGGATCGGCGGACTGCCGGACGACAGGGTCAGAACTTCGTAGCCGGTTTCGGTGACCACGACCGTGTGCTCCCACTGCGCTGACAAAGAATGGTCTTTGGTGACGATGGTCCAGCCATCGCCCATTTCTTTGATGTCCCGTTTGCCGGCATTGATCATGGGCTCGATGGTGAACACCATGCCGGGCACCAGCTGCGTCAGGGTGCCGGGTTTGCCGTAGTGCAGCACCTGGGGTTCTTCGTGAAACCCGCGGCCAATACCGTGGCCACAAAATTCGCGAACCACTGAAAAGCCATGGCCTTCGGCGAATTTTTGGATCGCGTGGCCAATGTCCCCCAAATGCGCGCCGGGTTTGACCTGCTCAATGCCTTTCCACATGGCTTCGTAGGTCAGGGACGCAAGCCGCTTGGCGGCGATGGAGGCCTCGCCGACATGAAACATGCGACTGGTGTCGCCGTGCCAGCCGTTTTTGATGGTGGTGATGTCGATGTTCAGCGAATCGCCTTTTTTCAAAGGCTTGTCGTTCGGAATGCCGTGGCAGACCTGGTGATTGATCGAGGTGCAGATCGACTTGGGGTAGGGCTTGTAGCCACCGGGGGCGTAATTCAGCGGCGCCGGAATGCAGCCTTGCACATCGACCATGTAGTCGTGGCACAGCTTGTCAATTTCGTTGGTGGTGATGCCGGGCTTGATAAAGGGCTCGATGTAGTCCAGCACTTCGGAGGCCAGCCGGCACGCCAGCCGCATGCCTTCGATGTCTTCAGCGGTTTTGATGGTGATCGTCATGGGCTGGGATTATCCCATTGAGGCTTGACTCGGGCTGAACTCAGGGTTTCCCCGGTTAAAATAGGCACTGTGTTGGTCAGCCCCAGTCAGCGGCCCCGACGATCTCTTTCTCCCTTTGCTTATCTGTCTCTTTACAAGGCCACCCCGTGTCCCTGCACATCACGACTTTTGAAGGCGCCAGCGCCCTGAGCGACTTCCGCATGGCGCAAATCCTGCCTCGCCTGGCCGCTATTTCGCCGCACATCACAGGGATTTCAGCACGTTATGTGCACCTGGTGGCCACCACAGCGCCGTTGCAAGCGGCCCACAAACAGACGCTGGCGGCCTTGCTGACCTATGGCGAGCCTTACACCGGACCCTTGGATGGGCCCTTGGTCGTGGTCAGTCCCCGCATCGGCACCGTGTCGCCTTGGGCCTCCAAGGCGACCGATATTGCCCACAACTGCGGCTTCGATGTGCGCCGCATTGAACGCCTGACCGAATACCGTTTGACGCTGAAATCGGGCTTCCTCAGCAGCGCCAAACTGAGCCCTGAGCAACTGGCCCAAGTCGCCGCCGTGCTGCACGACCGCATGACCGAGTCGGCCATGCCTCACCGCGATGAAGCTGCCGCCTTGTTCACAGCGCTGGAGCCTGCGCCCATGGCGCATGTGGATGTACTGAGCGGCGGTCCTGAGCTGGGCAAACGTGCGCTGGAGGCGGCCAACACCACTTGGGGCCTTGCCCTGGCCGATGACGAGATCGACTATCTGGTCCAGGCCTTCACCGGGTTGCAGCGCAACCCCACCGATGTGGAGCTGATGATGTTCGCGCAGGCCAACAGCGAGCACTGTCGGCACAAGATTTTCAATGCCGAATTCACCATCGACGGCGTGGCCCAGCCTCACAGCCTGTTCGGCATGATCCGCCACACGCACCGGCAAAGCCCGGCGCACACGGTGGTGGCGTATTCAGACAACGCCTCGGTGATGGAAGGGCACCCCATCGAGCGTTTTGTTGCCAGAGCTTCAGGGCAGGGCGCGGCTTACCAGCCAGAACCAGCCCTGCACCATGTGCTGATGAAGGTGGAAACCCACAACCACCCGACCGCGATTTCGCCTTTCCCCGGGGCCTCGACCGGCGCTGGCGGCGAGATCCGCGACGAAGGCGCGACCGGTCGCGGCTCCAAACCCAAAGCGGGCTTGACGGGCTTTACCGTCTCCAAGCTGTGGGGCGGGATGAGTGACCAGCCGCAAGGCAAGCCCGATCACATGGCCAGCCCTTTGCAAATCATGACCGAAGGCCCGCTCGGTGGCGCGGCTTTCAACAACGAATTTGGTCGCCCCAATTTGCTCGGCTATTTCCGCGAGTACGAACAAACCGTGGACGGTGTGGTGCGCGGTTATCACAAGCCCATCATGATCGCCGGCGGGCTGGGCCAGATCGATGCCGCGCAAACGAAAAAGATCGAATTTCCGGCCGGCAGCTTGCTGATCCAATTGGGCGGCCCCGGCATGCGCATTGGCATGGGCGGCAGCGCCGCCAGCTCCATGGCCAGCGGCACCAATGCCGCCAATTTGGACTTTGATTCGGTGCAGCGCGGCAACCCCGAGATCGAGCGCCGCGCGCAAGAGGTCATCAACCATTGCTGGGCGCAAGGGGCGGCCAACCCGATCCTGGCGATCCACGATGTGGGCGCGGGCGGCTTGTCGAACGCATTTCCCGAGTTGACCAACGATGCCGGCCGTGGCGCACGTTTTGATTTGCGTGCGGTTCAGCTGGAAGAATCCGGCCTGTCGCCCAAAGAGATTTGGTCCAACGAAAGCCAGGAACGTTATGTGTTGGCGATTGCGCCTGCGTCATTACCGCAGTTCAAGGCTTTTTGCGAACGCGAACGCTGCCCATTTGCGGTGATCGGTGTGGCCACCGACGAGCGCCAATTGGTGTTGGAAGACCAAGGACATGAATCTCCGGTCAACATGCCGATGGATGTGCTGCTGGGCAAACCGCCCAAAATGCACCGCGATGTGACAACAGTGTCGCGCCAGTCACCTGCCATGGATTTGACGGGGGTGAGTCTGCAACAAGCGGTGATCGATGTGCTGAGTCACCCCACGGTGGCATCCAAGCGCTTTTTGATCACCATAGGCGACCGCGCGGTGGGCGGTTTGACCCACCGTGACCAAATGGTCGGCCCCTGGCAAGTGCCCGTGGCCGATGTGGCGGTGACGCTGGCCGACTACCAAGGCTTTGCCGGCGAAGCCATGAGCTTGGGCGAGCGCACACCGCTGGCCGCGCTGAATGCGGCGGCTTCGGGCCGCATGGCGGTGGCCGAAGCCATCACCAATTTGCTGGCGGCTCCGATTGACTTGCCACGCGTGAAACTCAGCGCCAACTGGATGGCCGCTTGCGGCGAACCGGGCGAAGACGCGGCGCTGTACGAGACCGTCCAGGCCGTGGGCCTGGAACTCTGCCCGGCGCTGGGCGTGTCTATTCCGGTGGGCAAAGACAGCCTGTCCATGCGCACCCAGTGGACCGTGGCGAAGGATGAATCCAGCGCCGACGGCGAGACCCGCAAGGTCACCTCGCCAGTGAGTCTGATCGTCACCGCTTTTGCCAGTCTGGCCGACGTGCGCGGCACGCTGACGCCGCAACTGGACGCGAGCCTCGACGACAGCAGCTTGCTGTTGATTGATTTGGGCCAGGGCCAACGCCGCATGGGCGGCAGTGTGCTCGGTCAGGTGCTGGGGCAGTTCGGTGACCAGGTGCCAGACTTGGACGATCCGCAAACCTTGGTGAATTTGGTCCAGGCCATCAACACCTTGCGGGCACAGAGCCAGATCTTGGCCTACCACGACCGCAGTGACGGCGGTTTGTTGGCTGCGGTGGCCGAGATGGCTTTTGCCGGCCACGTGGGCGTGGCGCTGAATGTGGACATGCTGGTGACAGAAGGCGACGGCATTTCTGACAGCCGTGCCGACCATGGCGATGCCAAGAACTGGGCGGGGCAAATCGGGGCACGGCGCAATGAGCAAACGCTGAAAGCCTTGTTCAATGAAGAGCTGGGCGTGGTGCTGCAAATCCGCAGCGCCGAGCGCAGTGCGGTCATGCAAGTCCTGCGCGATCATGGCCTGTCCAAACACACCCATGTGATTGGCAAGACCCGACCACCCCAGTCCAGCGTGGGCAAAGGCGTGGGCACCCTCAGCATCTGGCGTGATGCGAAAGAGGTCTTCAGCGCCCCGCTGGAAGACCTGCACCAGGTCTGGGACAGCGTCAGCTGGAAGATCTGCCAGCAACGTGACAACCCGGCTTGCGCGGACGCCGAACATGCGGCCGCAGGCCGTGCCGATGATCCGGGCTTGCATGTGGCGCTGCGCTTTGATCCGACAGAAAACGTGGCCGCGCCGTACCTGAACCTGTCGCGGCCCAAAGTGGCGATCCTGCGCGAGCAGGGCGTGAACTCGCATGTGGAAATGGCGTATGCCTTTCACTCGGCCGGGTTCGAGGCGCATGATGTGCACATGACCGACTTGCAAACTGGCCGCGCGCAACTGGCCGACTTCCAGGGGTTGGTGGCGTGTGGCGGCTTCAGCTACGGCGACACCCTGGGCGCAGGCATTGGCTGGGCACGCAGCATCACCTTCAATCCTTTGCTGGCCGAGCAGTTCAAAGGCTTTTTTGGGCGCAGCGATACCTTTGGTCTGGGCGTGTGCAACGGCTGCCAAATGTTCGCCGAATTGGCCGACATCATTCCGGGCGCGCTGCACTGGCCGCGTTTCACCACCAATCAGAGCGAGCGCTTTGAGGCGCGACTGTCCTTGGTTGAGGTGCTTGAATCTCCCAGCTTGTTCTTGCAGGGCATGGCGGGCAGCCGCTTGCCGATCGCGGTGGCCCATGGTGAGGGTTATGCCAATTTCAAACACCGTGGCAACCCACAGCAGGCCTTGGCTGCCATGCGTTTTGTCGATCACCACGGCCAGCCCACCGAGCAATACCCGTTCAACCCCAACGGCAGCGCGGGCGGCTTGACTGCGGTCACCACGGACGATGGTCGCTTCACGGCCATGATGCCGCACCCCGAGCGTGTCTTTCGCAACGTACAAATGAGCTGGACGGATCTGGGCACAACGGGTGGCCTCCTCGCCACCAGTCCTTGGATGCGCGTGTGGCAAAACGCCCGCAAGTGGGTGGGTTGATGTTCCGCCGGGTGGCGTGGTTGGATGCCATGACGCGGGCAGGACTGCTCGCGCTGGGCGTTGTGGTCAGCCTCTGCCTGGCGGCGTGCAATGCCCAAGACGCCCCAGGGCCAAGCGCTGCTTCAACGGAGAAAAATATGGCAATACCCGGTGGCTGGTCGGCGCAAGACCCTTTGGAAGACGACACGCAAGAGGCCGCCCGTTTTGCGGTGCAAACCTATGCCGTGGCCGAGCGCAGTCGGGTCCTCTACAAAGACGTGATCGAGGCGCAACGGCAGGTGGTGAGCGGCATGAATTTCAAGCTCACGTTGCAAGTGATGCACGATGCCCGCCAACGGACGGCGCGGGTCACGGTCTGGCGGCAACTGAATGGCAGCTACCAGTTGACCGAGTGGGTTTGGCTCGACTGAGCCGCAAGGCTTGTGCAAAGGCCAGCCTGGGCCTGCGGTTTCAGTGCAGGCCGACGACAGGGCGGGTTTTGTAAAACTGCACCGGGCTTTCGGACACCGCTTGGAGCACTGATTTTTTGATCTTGCCCACCACGTGCATTTCGCAGGGTTTGCAGTCAAAACGCAGTGTGAGTTTTTCTTTGCCGTTGATCAACTGCAGAGGCTCGGCTTTGACCGTGCCTTGAACGCCAGTGACCCCTTTGGCCTGCTTCGGACACAAGCTCATGGAAAAGCGCACACAGTGCTTGGTGATCATCAGGCTGACTTCGCCCAATTCTTCCTGCGCTTCATAGGCTGGGGCAATCACTTTGACCCCATGCGACGCGTAAAAGTCACGCGCTTTCTGGTTGAACACATTGGCCAGGTAGCTGAGCGTGTCTTCGGGGTAGGGCGCGGGAGGCTGCACCGGCGTGGCGCGGGGCAGACGCTGCAAGGACAGGGTGCGCTGTGCTTCCAGGGCCTGCACGGCATCCCGGCGCAAGGCGTTGAGCAGCGAGGGGGGCACAAACCAAGGTCGGGGCAAATCCAGCTGCACATTCAGCGGTTCAAACACGGTGTCGCCCAACTTGCCCAACGCGGCGCTGAGTTTATCTTGCGCTTGCGTCGGGTCTTTGGGCGCTTGCCAGGCCAGGGCCAGTTCGGCACTGGCGCTGTGACCGGCTTCGTCGGTCAAGGTCAGTTTCAAGCCCTGCGGTGTTTCTGACAATTGCATCCACACGCCCATGCGGCGTTCGGCCGATTTTTTGTCCAAGGTGCGCACCCACTGCATATCGCGGTTGCGATTGACTTGCACCCCTTTGCGCAGGTCTTTGAAACCGTCCATCGCATCTTTGGGGTAAAGCGCCCACACACCCGGAGTGCGGGTGGCTTCGGCGCGGTTGATCTGCAAACCCACCAGTTCTTTTTGCAAATCGTAGTAGCACAGACCGTCGCCATTGTGAAGTTCGGTGCGGGGGTCGTCGGTGGTGAGTTCGATGTGCTCTGACGTGACCTTGCTGACCCAACCAATCGGCTGGCCCGGGTTCTTGGGCGTGTCGAACGCACCAATGTCTTCTTTGCGGCCTTGCACAAAATAGTCGGTGAATTCGCGGTTGAAATTCTGATTCGGGTCCGGCGTGAAGCTGAAGGTGCAGTGCCCGTGCGAAGCCGGGGCCAGTTCGGGCCGTTCGCTCAGAACCTCGTCAAACAATTTGCGGTAATGGGCTGTGATGTTTTTCACATAGGCCATGTCTTTGTAGCGGCCTTCGATTTTGAAGCTCCGAATACCCGCGTCCACCAAAGCGCGCAGGTTCTCGCTTTGGTTGTTGTCCTTCATGCTCAGCACATGTTTTTCGTGGGCAATGATGCGGCCTTGCGTGTCTTTGACTTCATAGGGCAAGCGGCAGGCTTGCGAGCAATCCCCCCGGTTGGCGCTGCGTCCGGTGTGCGCATGGCTGATGAAACACTGTCCGCTGTAGGCCACGCACAAAGCGCCGTGTACAAAAAACTCGATCACGGTGCGATCGGTGTAGATCACGTCGCGGATGGCGCTGATCTGCGGCAGCGTCAGCTCGCGTGCCAGGACGATTTGCGACAAGCCCGCGTCTTGTAAAAATTTGGCTTTTTCAGGGGTACGGATGTCGGTTTGGGTGCTGGCATGCAACTGGATGGGCGGCATGTCCATCTGCAGCAATCCCATGTCTTGGATGATCAGTGCGTCCACCCCTGCGACATACAACTGCCAAGCCAGTTGGCGCGCCGGTTCCAATTCGTCGTCACGCAAGATGGTGTTCATCGTGACAAAAATACGGCTGTGAAAACGGTGCGCATACTGCACCAGTCGCGCGATGTCTTGCACCGAGTTGTCAGCGGTGGAGCGCGCACCAAACGACGGACCGCCGATGTACACCGCATCGGCGCCGTGCAAAATGGCTTGCATGCCGATATCGGCGGTGCGGGCCGGGGCCAAAAGTTCAAGTTGGTGAGGCGACATGGGACCGCATTATCGCGGATCTATGCAAAACGCGGCCGAAGCCGCGTTTCAAAGTCACGGCCAGCGCCGCGTGGGGTGACGGTTGGAGCCGATCACTGGATCTTGGCTTTGGCGCGCAAACTTTCTTGGTATTGGGCAATTTTTTGCTGTTGCAATTGCTGCGCCACTTGGGGTTTGACTTCTTCCAGGCTGGGCAGCTTGGTCTCGCGCACATCGTCAACGCGGATGATGTGGAAGCCGAATTGGGTCTTCACCGGCGCTTCGGTCATTTGACCTTTGTCTAACTTGACCATGGCCGCAGAGAACTCGGCCACATAGCTGCCCGCACCGGCCCAGTCCAGGTCGCCCCCGTTGGCACCGGAGCCGGGGTCTTTGGAGATTTTCTTGGCCAACTCTTCAAAGTTACCGCTTTTTTTGATCTGGGCGATCAGGGCTTGGGCTTCATCTTCCTTCTCGACCAAGATGTGGCGGGCACGGTATTCCTTGCCGCCGTTGGCGGCCACAAACTTGTCGTATTCGGCTTTGATCTCGGCATCGGTCACCGGATTTTTCTTTTGAAAATCGGCAAACAGTTCGCGAATCAAAATCGATTGACGCGCCAATTCAAGCTGGTTTTTGTAGTCTTCGGTCGCGTCCAAGCCGCGCTTGCGGGCTTCTTGCATGAACACTTCACGGGCAATCAATTCTTCTTTGATCTGGCCCATCATTTCGGGTGTCACAGGACGACCCGAGCGCTCGACTTGTTGCTTCAGCGCTTCCACGCGGGAAGAGGGCACGGGCTTGCCATTCACCACGGCAATATTTTGTGCCCACACAGGCATCGTCACAGCGGCCAGCAAGGCCACGCTCAACAGGGATTTTTTCATGGAGAACCTCGAAAGAGAAAATTCAAAAAGAGTATCGAAGACAGTGCCGGTCAGAGCACTTCAATCGCCAGAGCGTGTAAGCCTTGGTCGATGAAATCTTGCAGCGCATCATACACAAGCCGATGACGCTGCACGCGTGACACCGATGTAAACAGAGGGGATGCAATACGCACACGAAAGTGCGACCCGACCCCGCTGGCAGATGCGCCCACATGCCCGGCGTGCAGATGGCTTTCATCGATCACCTGCAACGCGGTGGTTTGCAACGTAGCGGCCAAACGCGCATGGATTTGATCGGCAATGGAAGTCGATGCGTTCATGCCGATTCTTCCTCTTTGGGTAAATGCCGAGCGATGTAAACACCTTGCGAGACGATGAAGACCAAGGGGAAGACATAGCCCCAGAGCTTGAAATTGACCCAGTCTTCGGTCGAGAAATAGGCGGCCACATAGGCGTTCAAACTGGCCATGAAGACGCAGTACAGCATCCAGGTCAGGTTCAGGCGCTGCCAGACCGGCGCGGGCAGCTTCAGTTGGCTGCCCAGCAGCATTTGCAGAAAGTTCTTTTTCAAGAGGACTTGGCCAACCACCAAAGCCGTGGCCAGGCCCGCGTAGAGCAGGGTCGGCTTCCATTTGATGAAGCGCTCATCGTGCAAACCCAGGGTGAGTGCACCAAAACCAAGCACCAGCACCAAGGTGATTTTTTGCATGGTGGCCAGTTTGCGCTCCAGCTTGTACATGATCGCGCTTTGCACCAAGGTGGCCGCCATCAGCACGGCGGTAGCGGTGTAGATGTCGGCCAGTTTGTACGCGCCGAAAAACAGCACGATGGGGAACAGGTCCAGTATGAATTTCATATTGCCAACATCAGCCCGCGTCTTTGGCCGCTTCGAACGACAAGGAAGCGGAGTTCATGCAGTAACGCAGTCCGGTGGGCGCAGGGCCGTCCTCGAACACATGCCCTAAATGGGCGCCGCATTGGGCGCAGACAGACTCCACCCGGGTCATGCCGTGGCTTCGGTCCAAGCGGTCCAGCACCGCCCCTTCACGGGCCACTTGGTAAAAACTGGGCCAGCCGCAACCGGCGTCGAATTTGGTTTCTGAGCTGAACAGCTCGGCGTCGCAGCAAATGCAGCGATAGTGGCCGGGCTGCCAGTGACCTTCATATTTACCGGTGAAAGGGCGCTCGGTGGCGGCGCGGCGGGTGACTTCAAAAGCCACGGCTTCTGCGCCTTTGGCGGCCAGGTGGGCGCGCCACTCGGCTTCGGTTTGGGGCAATTCAGGTTTCATGAGGAGCAACTGATTTCAATAGAAGAGGCCCAGTCAGGGGGCAATTGGGCATAGGCCTCCTGGGTGGGATGTTCGTCAAACGGCGACTGTAACAAGTTCAGCAGCTTGTCTACCTCGCTGAAGTCGCCCAATTTGGCCTGCCGTATGGCGATTTCCGCCAAATGGTTACGCAATACATATTTGGGGTTGTGCGCCAGCATGGTGCGTGCTGCGGCGGCGCGATCACTGTTTTGCAAAGCCTGTGCGTAGAGGGTTTGCCAGTCTGCCCAAGCCGATCGGTCCAAGAACAGATCCCGTACCTGCACCCAAGCCGGGTGATCCGGTTCCAAGCTGGCCGAAGCCACGGCCTGGCTGAGTCGACGCCAAAACACGGTGAAGTCCACCTGTTCCTTGGCCAGCAGGGTGAGCAGACTGTCGGTCAAAGCCCGGCATTCGGGGTGCGCGCCTGGGGCGCTGGTTTCGGCCAAGCCCAGTTTGAGGGCCATGGCCCGGTCCAAGGCTTGTGGGAACAGGGTCTTGTAAGACTCCAATACCGCCAGGGTCAGATCCTGGTTGTTGATCAAAGGGGCCAGGGCTTGCCCCAAGCAATACAAATTCCAGTAGGCGACATTGGGTTGGCGGTGGTAAGCGTAACGACCTTGGGTGTCGGAGTGATTGCAGATGTGGCGGGGGTTGAAGCCATCTAAGAACTGAAACGGCCCGTAATCCAGGGTCAAGCCCAGGATGCTCATGTTGTCGGTGTTCATCACGCCGTGGCAAAAACCCACCGCCTGCCATTGCGCCAACATGAGCGCGGTTTTCTCAGTGACCACTTGCAGCAGCACGGCGAACACATTGCCTTGATGCTCGCCACCTGCGGCACGCGTTGCGCATTCGGGCAGGTGCTGCGTCATCACGTGGTCCGCCAGGATTTTCAAGGGCGCGTGCTGGCCCTGGGCCGCAAAGTGCTCGAAGTGTCCAAATCGGACAAAGCTGGGGGCGACTCGCGTGACCACGGCTGCGGTTTCCATCTCTTCGCGGTACACCGTTTGGGGTGAACCGGTCAGACACAGCGCCCGGGTGGTGGCGATGCCCAGGCCATGCATGGCTTCGCTGCACAGGTATTCGCGGATGCTGGAACGCAGCACAGCCCGGCCATCGCCCCGGCGAGAGTAGGGCGTGGGCCCCGCGCCTTTGAGCTGGATGTCTTGCCGGCCCAAGGCCGAGTCCACCGCGCCGAGCGACAGGGCCCGGCCATCGCCCAGTTGCCCGGCCCACATGCCAAATTGATGCCCGCTGTAGACCGTGGCCACGGGCTGCGCGCCCAAGGGCAGAGCGCAGCCGCTGAAGGCCAGCAAGGCATCGGGCGAACTCAGGCCTTGACTTGGCCAGTCCAGGTCTTGCAGCAAGGCGGTGTTGCGGTTGATCCAGTAGGGCGCATTGAGCGGTGTGGGGTTCACACGGGTGGCAAACGCCTCGCCCAAATCGACCCAGGGCTGGTGCCAGGTCAAGCTGTCGTGTGAGGATGGGGCGCTGGTAGACATGGGCCATATTGTCCACGGGCTGGCATAGCCTTGGGCCCGATACGGCTTACTGTGCAGACTGCCAGTCGCTCGATAACAGGGGGGCGGACGTGTTAAAAACGTGGATTCTCATTTTTTTTGAAGCTCAGGAGAAGCTCCCCATGTTTGGTTTGATGCAGCAGCAGTCTTTGCAGATTTCTTCCTTGATCGATTTCGCCGCGCGCCACCATGGCGACGGTGAGGTGGTTTCTCGCCGCGTCGAGGGCGATATCCATCGTTACACCTGGGCCGATGTGGCCCGACGTTCGCACCGGGTCGCGAACGCTCTGGACGCCATGCAGCTGCAACAAGGTGATCGCGTCGCCACCTTGGCTTGGAATGGCTACCGTCACCTGGAGCTGTATTTCGGTGTGAGTGGCTCAGGCCGTGTCTTGCACACGGTGAATCCGCGCTTGCATCCCGACCAAATTGCCTGGATCGCCAACCATGCAGAAGACGAAATCCTGTGCTTTGACATGACCTTCTTGCCGATTGTGCAAGCGGTTCATGCCAAGTGCACCACCATCAAAAAATGGATCGCTTTGTGCGACGCCGACAAGCTGCCGGCCGACACGGGCATCCCGAATTTGATGAGCTACGAGGCCTGGATTGCCGGCGAGTCCGAGCAGTACACCTGGCCGCAACTGGACGAGAACCTGGCCTCCAGCATGTGCTACACCAGCGGCACCACCGGCAACCCCAAAGCGGCGCTGTACAGCCACCGCTCGACCATCTTGCACGCCTTTGCGGCCGCCTTGCCCGATGTGATGTGTATTTCTGCCAGAGATTCCATCTTGCCTGTGGTGCCCATGTTCCACGTCAATGCCTGGGGCATCCCCTACAGCGCGGCCATGACCGGTGCCAAGTTGGTGTTCCCGGGCCCCGCGTTGGACGGCAAGTCGGTGTACGAATTGATCGAAGCCGAAGGCGTGACTTTTGCCGCAGGCGTGCCTACCGTGTGGCAAATGCTGCTGGGCCACATGAAGCCCAGTGGCTTGAAATTCTCCAAGCTCAACCGCACCGTGATTGGCGGCTCCGCTTGCCCGCCCGCCATGATAGAGTCCTTCAGAAGCGACTACAACGTGGACGTGCTACACGCCTGGGGCATGACCGAAATGAGCCCCTTGGGCACCCTGTGCACTTTGAAAAACAAACACCTGAATTTGCCCGCTGACGCGCAAATGAAGATCCGCCTGAAGCAAGGCCGGGCGATTTATGGCATCGACATGAAGATCGTCAACGACGCCGGGCAAGAACTGCCGCACGACGGCAAAGCCTATGGCGACTTGCTGGTCAAAGGCCCTTGGGTGGTGCGCGAATATTTCAAACAAGAGGGCGGCTCACCCTTGGTGGACGGTTGGTTTCCGACCGGTGACGTGGCCACCATCGACGAAGACGGTTTCATGCA
>CANFYZ010000067.1 GCA_947451385.1 Comamonadaceae bacterium
AAAAACGGCTATGAGTTGGTCAAGTTCTTTTTCTTGCTGACCTTTGCCGCCGCCATTCCCGCCATCATCTCCGGCGGGATCGCCGAGCGGGCCAAATTTTGGCCGCAATTGATCGCCACCGCCATCATCGTCGGTTTTGTTTACCCCTTCTTCGAGGGCATTGCCTGGAACCAGCACTTTGGCGTGCAGGCTTGGATCAAAGCCTTCACCGGCGACGAGTTCCATGACTTTGCCGGCTCGGTGGTGGTGCATGCCGTGGGCGGCTGGATTGCTTTGCCTGCGGTGATTTTGTTGGGCGCGCGTTACAACCGATACCGCAAAGATGGCCAAATTTCGGCGCACCCGCCGTCGAGCATCCCCTTTCTCGCGTTGGGCGCTTGGATCTTGATCGTGGGCTGGTTCGGTTTCAACGTGATGAGCGCACAGACCTTGGACAAAATCTCCGGTTTGGTCGCCGTCAACTCCTTGATGGCCATGGTCGGGGGCACCATCACTGCGCTCGTGCTGGGCAAAAATGACCCTGGCTTCGTCCACAACGGGCCCTTGGCTGGTTTGGTGGCGGTGTGCGCAGGCTCTGACTTGATGCACCCCTTTGGCGCCCTGGCCGTGGGCTGTGTAGCCGGGGCTTTGTTTGTGGTCATGTTCACGTTGACACAAAACAAATGGAAGATCGACGATGTCTTGGGCGTTTGGCCGCTGCATGGTTTGTGCGGCACCTGGGGCGGCATTGCGGCCGGTATTTTTGGTAGCCAGTCTTTGGGCGGCTTGGGCGGCGTGAACCTGACCGCGCAGGTCATCGGCACCGGTTTGGGTGTGGTTTGGGCGCTTTTCGGCGGCCTGGTGGTTTATGGCGTGCTCAAAGCGCTGATGGGGATCAAGATGAGTCCGGAAGAAGAATACGAGGGTGCCGACCTCACGGTCCACAAAATCAGCGCCACGCCTGACCGTGAAGTGAGTTGGTAATTACCACAGTTTGGAGCCAATTTCATTTATTTTTGAAATAACGGTGTAATTCGCTTGCGTACACTCTTGATTTATGGCTCATAATGGATTAGCACAGGTTTTAAAGGCCTGTGCCTAGTTCGCGGTGAATTGGTCAGTTTCGCTTCCTCTCAGTGTTTTTGGGTTTGTTGAATGCGTTTTCAGGACTCCATCGCTTTTGTTTCTGTGTTTTGAGGAGTCCCTTTCAATGGGCAAAAAACTTTACGTCGGCAACCTGCCGTATTCGGTTCGTGATGGCGATTTGGAACAGGCTTTCGGCCAGTTCGGTGCCGTGACCAGCGCCAAAGTCATGATGGAGCGCGATACAGGTCGTTCCAAAGGCTTCGGCTTTGTGGAAATGGGCACTGACGAAGAAGCGGCAGCCGCCATCAATGGCATGAACGGCCAGCCTTTGGGCGGCCGCAGCATCGTGGTGAATGAAGCCCGTCCCATGGAAGATCGTCCTCCCCGCACCGGTGGTTTCGGTGGCGGTGGTCGCCGTGAAGGCGGCGGCGGCGGTTATGGCGGCGGCGGTGGTGGTGGTGGTTACGGCGGCGGTGGCGGCTACGGTGGCGGTCGTCGTGAAGGCGGCGGCGGTTACGGTGGCGGCGGCGGTGGCGAGAGCGGTTTTCGCAGCCCCTACGGTTCCGGCCCACGTGGCGGCGGCGGTGGTCGCCGTGAAGGCGGCGGCGGTGGCGGCAGCTACTGATCCCCTGAACGCTTCCTTGTAAGAAGCGGTTCAAAGAAAAAGCCCTGCATTGCAGGGCTTTTTTACGTCTGGACCTGCTGGGACGTTGGCCAAACTGGCTGGCCAAACGGCTGTCGCTTTTTGCGTTACGCAGCTTCCCGGTGCTTGCGCGGTTGGTTTTGCAAGAGCCGGTCAAACCACGCATTGGGCAAACAGCGCAGCAGTTTGGCCACAACGCCCATGGGCCAAGGGATCACGCGGTAAGTTGTGCCTCGGACGATGGTTTTAAAGGCGTGGTCAGCAAACGTGGGCGAGGGCATCAAGAAGGGCATCGGGTACTTGTTCTTGCGCGTCAGCGGCGTGTCGATGTACCCAGGCGCTATCGTGAGCACGCGCACGCCTGGGCGACCTTTTTGGCCACGCAACTCACCACGCAAACTTTCACAATAACTGATGACGGCTGCTTTGCTGGCGCAATAAGCGGCATGACCCGGCAAACCTCGGATGCCCGCCACGCTGGCAATCCCCACCAAAGTGAAGGGGGGCGACCCTTGATCTTGGGCTTGTGCCTGCATGGGGAGAATAAAGGGGTTAAATGTCGCTGCCAGACCCAAAACGTTGGTCGCCATGACGCGTTGTAACACCGGCAGATCCGCACGCAAGGCCGTGTCCATGCCCTGGCTGATGCCGGCATTGGCGATCACCACTTCGGGGAGACCCCAGCTGGCCATACAGTGCTCTGCTGCGGCAATGATACTGTCGTTGTCACTGACATCGGCGGTAAAAACTCGGTATCGGTCTGAGTTCAGTCCCTGCTGCTGAGCCCAGTCGTGCATGAGCTCGGCGCGGCGCGCCACCAAGGCCAAACGCCACCCCTCTTGATAAAACCGCAGCGCCAGGGCTTGGCCAATGCCGCTGGAGGCGCCGGTGATAAAGACAAGCGGTTGCATAGGATCAGCGCCTTATTGGGGTCTCGGCATGAGGGTGCCGCGCACACGCCCTTCGAGACGGTATTCATGGTTTGCGCCATCCAGCTCCATGCGGTCCGCGCTGAAAAGGTCGCGACCTCTGCGCACCTCGACGGGGGTTTCAGAAATGACCCGATCGCCTTGGGCATCCGCTATCAGCTGATCGCTCCGCAGTTCGGTGCGCACCCCGTCCTTCAGGTTGATTCGCACCACGTTGGCATTGCCGGTCAAAATGGTTTTGGCTTCTTGCTGCTTGCTTTCGCCGATGGATTTGGCATGGTCGGCACGAATCACCAGGCGTTGGCCGTGTTCATTCATGGATTGAATTTCCACCGAGTCCATTTCCAACACATCAAATTCGGGGAGATGGCGCGCGTGTTGGCCCTGCAGTTCGCGAACCAAAAGACCATTCGCGTCAAATGATTTGACCGAAAAGCCATGCAAGAAATAATCGGGTTCTTTGCGCACCGCCTTGGCGCTCAGGGCGGGGGCCAGGTCGGGCACACTGCGCACCAGCCACCAAGAGCTGAGGGCAAACACACCCATCACCAAGGCAGGCAAATACAAGGCCAAGCGGTCAAAGGCATTGCGAAGGATCGACAACAAGGGCATGCAGTTCAGCCCGGGTGCGTTTCGGTGTTGCCCACCCGGGACAGCAGTTTGACGTAGTGCCCCCCAGCGACCAACAACAGATCACAAAAAGCCCTGGCGGCGCCTTCGCCGCCGCGTTGCGTGGTGACGTGATCGGCCACGGCCAAGGCTTGCCCATGGGCGTTGGCGGGTGCGCAAGCAAAAGCGGCGTGTTGCATCACTGGCAAGTCTGGCCAGTCATCGCCGATCGCGGCCGCCTGGGACCAACTGCATCCCAAGGTGTCCAAATAGGCCTGTGCCGCGGGCAGTTTGTCTTCCGTGCCAAAGGTCGCGTGGGTCACGCCTAAGGCGCTCAAGCGTTTGCGCAGCGGCAGCGAGTCGCGTCCGGTAATCACCACCGGCGTGATGCCGACTTGCATCAGCAGTTTGAGTCCATGGCCGTCTAGGGTGTTGAAGCGTTTCAGGGTTTCACCGTGTTCTGAAAAATACAGACCGCCATCGGTGAGCACGCCGTCCACATCGAAAAATGCGACTCGAATGCCTTGTGCTTTGAGCAGCAACTCGGGTGGGTACTGCAAAGCGGGCGTCAAAGGTTTCATGATGGCGGGCATTCAGATGACCTTGGCGCGCATCAGGTCGTTGCTGTTCAGGGCACCACACAAACGGCCGGTCTTGTCCACCACCAGGACGCTGGTGATGCGGTGGGTTTCCATCAATTCGGCGGCTTCGACCGCCAGGGCATGTTGCTGTATGGTTCGCGGCCCAGGATGCATCACGTCTTGTGCTGTGAGGTGGCGCAAGTCACGCCCTTGCTCGATCAGCCGGCGCAAATCCCCATCGGTAAAAATGCCCAGCACCTGATGTGTGCTGTCAACGATGGCTGAGGCGCCCAAGCCTTTGTGGCTCATCTCTCGCATCAGTTCCATCAGGCTGGCTTGCGCCAACACGCTGGGGGTCTCCTCGCCTGTGCGCATCACATCGCTCACATGGGTCAGCAGTCGGCGACCGAGAGAGCCTCCCGGGTGGGAGCGGGCAAAGTCTTCGGCTTTGAAGCCCCGGGCGTCCAGCAAGGCCACGGCCAGGGCATCACCCAGCGCCAACTGCGCGGTGGTGCTGGCGGTGGGGGCCAGATTCAAAGGGCAGGCTTCTTTTTCCACGCTGCTGTCCAGCACCACATCGGCGTGTCGCGCCAGGGTCGATTGCAGGTCACCGGTCATGGCGATCACGGGGACGCCTTGGCGCTTGAGCATGGGCAAGATGACCACCAGCTCGTCACTCTCGCCACTGTTGGAAATGCCCAGCACCAAGTCCACCTTTTTGATCATGCCCAGGTCACCGTGGCTGGCTTCGCCCGGGTGCACAAACATGGCCGGTGTGCCTGTGGAGGCCAGCGTGGCGGCGATCTTGCGGCCGATGTGTCCGCTTTTGCCCATGCCGGTCACGACCACGCGGCCCTGAACGTTGAGCATGAGCTGCACCGCTTGTGCAAAGCGCTCATCTAAGCGCTCTTTGAGTCCCAGCAGCGCATGGGCCTCAATGTCCAGGGTGTCGCGGGCCAATTGAAGGGCCTGTGCAGTATTGAATGCCATACGCGTATTTTATCGGGCCCGACAAACACCGCAGTTCCAAGCCCTTGTGTTCGGCAAACCGATGGCGCCAAAGGGCTTTCAAGCGTTGGTACCATGAGCTCATGAGTTCATTGGAATTGACACTGATGTACCTGCTGGCCGCGGTCTTGGGCGTGGTCGGCTGCCGCATGTTGAAGTTGCCGCCCATGCTGGGTTATTTGCTGGTTGGGGTGGTGATCGGGCCGAATGCGTTGGCGCTGGCGCAAAACTCAGAAGGCGTCAAGCACCTGGCCGAATTTGGCGTGGTGTTTCTGATGTTTGTGATCGGCTTGGAATTCAATCTGCCCAAGCTGCGCGCCATGCGCAAGCATGTGTTTGGCCTGGGCTTGATGCAGGTGGTGCTGACCATCGTGCTGGTCACAGGGGCTTCACTTTTCTTGGCCACCTTGGCCCCCCGTTTGTGGCACATGAGTTGGCAGACCGCGCTGACGCTGTCAGGCGCCATGGCGATGAGCAGTACCGCCATCATCGTCAAGTTGATGGCGGACCGGCTGGAGTTCGAGTCCGAACATGGCAAGCGGGTGGTGGGCGTGTTGCTGTTCCAAGATTTGGCGGTAGTCCCCTTGCTGGTGCTGATCCCTGCACTGGACGCCAAGCCAGAGGCCTTGATGACAGCCTTGGCCTGGGCCGGAGTCAAGGCCGTGGTGCTGATCACTTTGTTGCTGACAGGGGGCCAACGCATCATGCGTTGGTGGTTGAAACTGGTGGCGCAACGCAAGAGCGAAGAGTTGTTTGTCTTGAACCTGTTGCTGGTCACCTTGGGCTTGGCTTGGTTGACCGAGCTGGCCGGCCTGAGCCTGGCGCTGGGGGCGTTCATTGCGGGCATGCTGATTTCAGAAACTGAATATAAGCACCAGGTGGAGACCGATATCCGTCCCTTCCACGATGTGTTGCTGGGCTTGTTTTTCATCACCATCGGCATGTTGCTCGACTGGCACATCCTGGTCCAGAACTGGCCCCTGGTGCTCTTGCTCACCAGCTTGCCGGTGCTGTTCAAACTCGGTTTGGTGACAGCCATTGCGCATGCCTCGGGCGGCAGCATGGGGGTCTCCTTGCGCACAGGTTTGTATTTGGCACAGGCTGGCGAGTTCGGCTTTGTGTTGCTCACGTTGGGCGCGCAGCATGATTTGGTGCCACCGCAGTTGCTCAACCCGGTGCTGGCCAGCATGGTGTTGTCGATGCTGGCCGCCCCCTTCATGGTGATGTACAGCGACCGCATTGTGATGAAATTGGTGGCCAGCGAATGGTTGCAGCAGTCGTTGCAGATGACGCAGATCGCCCGCAAGTCGATCAACACCAGCAAGCATGTGATCATTTGCGGCTATGGCCGCTGCGGGCAAAACCTGGCGCGCATGCTGGAGGCCGAAGGCATTCCCTACATGGCGTTGGACTTGGACCCGGACCGGGTACGGCAAGCCGCTGCGGCCGGTGACACGGTGGTGTTTGGTGATGCGGGGCGCTTGCAAGCGCTGATGGCCGCGGGCCTGGCCCGCGCCAGTGCTGTGGTCGTGACCTACCTGGAAGCCGGTGCGGCCATGAAGGTGTTGGCCCACACCCGCAGCCACGCGCCGCAAGTGCCTGTGATTGTGCGCACCCAAGACGATCACCATTTGGAACAACTGCAGCTCGCCGGCGCAACCGAGGTGGTGCCAGAGGCCATCGAAGGCTCATTGATGCTCGCCACCCATGCGCTGGCACTGGTGGGCGTGCCGATGCGGCGCGTGATCCGCATCGTGCAAGAACAGCGTGACGCACGCTACAACATGCTGCGCGGCTATTTTCATGGTGCAGACGACGATACCGCCGATGAACTGGACCAAGAACGCTTGGGGACCGTGTGCCTGCCGCTGGCCTCGCCTCTGGCCGATCGACCTTTGCAAGCCTTGAACTGGCCGGCTTTGCGGGTGCGGGTGGTGAGCTTGCGGCGCAGCCATGGGGAGCAGGTTAAGGTGACCGAGACCACCCTGATGCAAGGCGGTGATACCTTGGTGCTGTCTGGCACACCCGAAGCCTTGGCCATGGCGGAGCAAGAACTCTTTCGCCCCTGAATCCAGTTTTGCAGAGGCTGGCCTCTAAGCCGGCCCCAAGATTCTTGGGACCGACGTCTTCAGCAGCCCAGCAGGTCGGCCAGCGCGTTCAAGTCGGCTGCGTGCAGATCGTTGCCGGGTTGTGGCGACACGTCTTTGGGGTGCGCCGCGCCCATCTCCAACGGCCGTTCGATGTAGGCTGTGCGCAACCCACAGGCCCGCGCGCCTTCCAAGTCGTCATGGTGCGCCGCCACCAACATGACCTGAGCGGGGGCCAGGTCAAACACCTTGGCCACACCCAGGTAGACAGCCGGGTCGGGTTTGTAGGCGCGAAACACTTCGGCGCTGAGCACGCAGTCCCAGGGCAAGCCGGCACGTTTGGCCATGGCGGTGAGCAAACCGATATTGCCGTTGGACAGACTGCAAATGGTGTACTTGCGCTTCAAGCGGGTCAGCCCTGCCACACTGTCCGGCCAGGCAGCCAGCCGGTGCCAGACGCGGTTCAGGTGCTGGCGTTCGGCCTCGCTTAAATGCGCCAAACCAAACTGGGGCAACAGGCCTTCCAAAATCATGCGGTGCAAGTCGTCTATCAAAGTCCAACCCAGCTCGCCGCTCATCACCCGCTGCATCGCGGGTTTGTAACCGGCGCGCCAGGCCAGCGCAAAAGCGTCGCCGTCCACGTGGGGGTAGAGGTCCTGAACTTCGCGCGCGATGCTGCCATGCCAGTCCACTACGGTGCCAAAAATATCGAACGCCAAAACCTGAACGCTGTCAGGAGAAAAAGAAGAGGTGTGCATGCCGCTATTCTTTCACGCTGCGGCGCGGGTGCTGTCGCCCACACGGCAGACAAGCTGGGTGATTCAGCCTATCTTCAGCCTGAATAAATTGAATGGCTTTGAGATCACCCCATGACCAGCGCTTCTGCCGACGACCGCGTCCCCTATGCCAAACCCCAGCCTTGGGGCATGACCCCCGACATGGTGGTGCACAACGTCATGACCGATGACGAGCGCCTGTGGGCCCCGATTGCCCCAGGCATTTGGTCACGGCCCATGCACCTGAATGTCACAGGCGGGTTTTATGTGCACCTGCTCAAGGTCAAGCGTTCGGGCTTGTTGCAAAGGCATCGCCATTCGGGGCAGGTGCATGCCTACGTGATCCGCGGCAAGTGGCTGTATTTGGAACACGATTGGGTGGCCGAAGAAGGCAGCTATGTGTTCGAGCCACCGGGCGAAACCCACACCCTGGTGGTGCCCGATGATTGCCAGGACATGGTGACGATGTTCACCGTGCATGGCGCGTTGATGTATGTGGACACGCAAGGCAACGCCACCGGTTATGACGATGTGTTTACCCGCATCGACAAGTACCGCGCCCATTTTGACAACGTGGGCTTGGGCGCTGACTATGTGAAGAACTTCATGCGTTGAAGGTGTTGGCGCCGCCCAGAAAAAAAGGCCTGCATTGCAGGCCTTTTTTTGAGGTGAACAGCGCTGGATCACAAAGGCTTTTTGATCCAGTTGGCGATTTCGCCAATCACCCCGCGGCGGAAGGCCATCACACAGATCACAAAAATCACGCCCTGCACCACGGTCACCCAAGCACCGAGTTGGGCCAGGTAATTTTCCATGCTGACGATCACGGCTGCGCCCACCAGGGGACCAAACAAGGTGCCCATGCCGCCGACCAAAGTCATCAAGACCACTTCGCCGGACATCGACCAGTGCACATCGGTCAGCGAGGCGAGTTGGAACACCAGCGATTTGGTTGCGCCCGAGGTGCCCGCCAAGGCGCCCGAGATCACAAAGGCCAACAACTTGAAGGTGTCGGTGTCATAGCCCAAGGAGGTGGCGCGGTCGGGATGCTCGCGGATCGCTTTCAGGATTTGGCCAAAGGGCGAGTGAACGACGCGCCAGATCAGCAAAAAGCCCAGCAGGAAAATGGTCAACACGAACAGGTACATGTTGAAGTTGTCTTCCAGATTGACCATGCCAAACAGCTTGCCGCGCGGCACCGCTTGGATGCCGTCTTCACCGCCCGTGAACGGCGCTTGCAAACAAAAGAAGAACACCATTTGCGCCAAGGCCAAGGTGATCATGGCGAAGTAAATGCCCTGGCGGCGGATGGCCAAGAGGCCCACCACCAAAGCCAGCACGGTCGATGCGCCGGTGCCCAGCAGCACACACCATTCGGGGTTCAGGCCCCATGCTTTGGCCGAATAAGCCGCCACATAACCGGCCGAGCCCATGAACATGGCATGGCCAAAGGACAGCAGGCCGCCAAAACCCAGCAGCAGGTTGAAGGCGCCAGCGAACAAGGCGAAGCACATCACCTTCATCAGGAAAATCGGGTAGACCCAGATCGGGGCGATGGCAAAAATCATCACCATGATGACAAAGGCCACCCACTGGTGGGTGAGCGACTGCGTCTTGGGAGCGAGAGGCGTTGCGTTGGACATGAGATTACTTTTGGGTACCGAACAGCCCGGCGGGTTTGATCAAAAGAACGATGGTCATGATCACGAAAATGACCACGTTGGACGCCTCGGGATAGAACACCTTGGTCAGGCCTTCAATCAGTCCCAGGCCAAAGCCAGTGATGATGGCGCCCAGGATCGAGCCCATGCCGCCGATCACCACCACGGCAAACACCACAATGATGAGGTCCGCCCCCATGGTCGGGTTGACTTGGTAAATTGGCGCGGCCATCACACCGGCCAAGGCCGCCAAGCCCACGCCAAAACCGTAGGTCAGGGTGATCATGCGGGGCACGTTGATGCCAAAGGCTTGCACCAGGCTGGGGTTTTCGGTCGCGGCGCGCAGGTAGCCGCCGAGTTTGGTGCGTTCGATCACGTACCAGGTGGAGATACAGACCAACAGCGAGGCCACGATCACCCACGCCCGGTATTTGGGCAGGAACATGAAGCCGGTGTTGAAGGCCCCTTGGAACATTTCGGGCACCGGGTAAGGCATGCCTGAAGAGCCGAATTCATTGCGGAACAGCCCCTGAATAATGAGGGCCAGTCCAAAAGTCAAAAGCAGACCGTACAAATGGTCGAGCTTGTAGAGTTGTTTGAGCATGGTGCGCTCGATCAGCACACCGCTGGCGCCCACCACCAACGGGGTGACGACCAGGGCCACCCAGTAGTTGATGCCCAGTTTGTTCAGGCCCAGGTAGGCCACAAAGGCGCCCAGCATGTACTGGGCGCCATGGGTAAAGTTGATGATGTTCAGCAAGCCGAAAATCACGGCCAGGCCCAAGGAGAGCAGTGCGTAAAAGGACCCGTTGATGAGTCCGATCAGCAACTGCCCGAACAGCGCTTGAGAGGGAATGCCAAAGATTTCCATGGTGATTTCAGGCTTGCAAGAACGTCAGTGGGTTTACTTCTTCGCGACCAGCGGGCAATCGCCTTCGTTCAGAGGGCGGAAAGCTTCCGCTGCGGGAATCGTGGCGGCCACCTTGTAGTAGTCGTAAGGGCCTTTGGATTCCGAAGGCTTCTTGACTTCAAACAGGTAGGCGGGGTGGATCTTGCGACCGTCCGCACGGATCGAGCCTTTGCCGAACAAGATGTCGTCGGTCGGCAACTCTTTCATCTTGGCAATCACCTTGCCGCCGTCATCGGTCTTGGCCGCATCCACGGCCTTCAGGTAGTGGATCACGCCAGCGTAAACGCCTGCATGGTCAGACGAAGGCATTTTGCCGCCGTGCAGTGCCGCAAAGCGCTTGGACCAGGCGCGGGTGCTGTCGTTCAAGTCCCAGTAAAAAGTCTCGGTCAACAACAAGCCTTGGGCTTTTTCCAGACCCAGCGCGTGCACGTCGGTCAAGAAGACCAGCATACCGGCCAGGTTTTGGCCGCCCTTGACGATACCGAATTCAGCCGCCTGCTTGATGGAGTTGATGGTGTCGCCACCGGCGTTGGCCAAGCCGATGATCTTGGCCTTGGAGGCTTGGGCTTGCAGCAAGAAAGAAGAGAAGTCTTGGGTTGGGAACGGTGTGCGCACCTTACCGACGACCTTGCCACCGTTTTTCACGACCACCGCTTCGGTGTCGCGCTCCAGGGCATGACCGAAGGCGTAGTCAGCGGTCAGGAAGTACCAGGTGTTGCCACCGTTTTTCACAATCGCCTTGCCGGTGCCGTTGGCCAGCATCCAGGTGTCGTACAGGTAGTGCACCACGTTGGCATTGCATGACTTGCCGGTCAGGTCGGCGGTGGCCGAACCGGTGTTCACGTTGGCCTTGTTCTTTTCTTTGGAAATTTGCGCAATCGCCAGGCCCACGGAGGAGGTGGGCACGTCGGTGATCATGTCCACCTTGTCGGTGTCATACCACTGGCGCGCGATGTTGGAGCCCACGTCAGGCTTGTTTTGGTGGTCGGCGCTGACGATCTCCACCTTCAAAGTGCTCTTGGTGGCTTTGATGTAGTCCTCTACCGCCATCTTGGCCGCGACCACCGAGCCGGGGCCGCCGATGTCGGCGTAGGGGCCAGACATGTCATTCAGCACGCCAATCTTGACGATGCCGTCTGAAATGTCCGCATGCGCGGTGCCGGCCAGGGCGCAGGCCGCCAAAGCGGCGGTGGCTAGAAGTTTGCGTTTCATGGAAATCTCCTGTGGATGGATTGAAAAAAAAGAATCAGACGCCGAGGTATTCGTGCAGCATGGGCATCTTGGCCTTCAACTCGCTGGCGGCAAAGCCCTCGATGATGCGGCCATGCTCCATGACGTAGAAGCGGTCGGCCAAGGGGGCAGCAAAGCGGAAGTTTTGCTCGACCATGATGATGGTGAAGCCCTTGGCCTTGAGCGAGAGGATCATGCGCGCCAGCGCTTGCACGATCACCGGGGCCAGGCCTTCCGAGATTTCGTCCAGCAGCAGCAGCTTGGCGCCGGTGCGCAAAATCCGGCCCACCGCCAGCATTTGCTGCTCACCGCCGGACAGGCGGGTGCCGGGGCTGTTTTTGCGCTCCAGCAAATTCGGGAACATCTCGTAAATTTCGTCCAACGACATACCGCCAGCGGCAATCACGGGCGGCAGCAGCAGGTTTTCTTCGCAGCTGAGGGAGGCAAAAATACCGCGCTCTTCAGGGCAATAACCCAGCCCCAGCTTGGCAATTTGGTGCGGCGGCATGTCGATCGACTCGCGGCCATTGATGGTGATCGAGCCGGTGCGTTTGCCCACCAAACCAACGATGGATTTGACAGTGGTGGAGCGCCCGGCGCCGTTGCGGCCGAGCAGCGTGACCACCTCGCCTTGGTGGACCGTCAGGTCCACGCCGTGCAAGATGTGCGACTCGCCGTACCACGCATGCAGATTGCTGATGCGCAGGAATTCTTTTTCGTGCGAGGAATCAGCCATGGGCACCTTCCAACTCGTTGTCGACCGTGCCCATATAGGCTTCCAGCACTTGGGGGTTTTGCGAGACCACAGCGTAAGGTCCTTCGGCAATCACTTGGCCGCGCTGCAACACGCTGATGGTGTCGGCAATGCTGGCCACCACGTTCATGTTGTGCTCGACCATCAAGATGGTGCGGTTGGCGCTGACCTTTTTGATCAATTGTGTGACGCGGTCCACGTCTTCGTGGCCCATGCCCTGCGTGGGTTCGTCCAGCAACATCAGCTCGGGGTTCATGGCCAAGGTGGTGGCAATTTCCAGTGCGCGCTTGCGGCCATAAGGCAGTTCCACCGCGGTCAAATCGGCCATGCTGCCCAGGTCCACCTCGTCGAGCAGGCTCATGGCTTTGTCATTGAGTGCGTCCAGGATGCGCTCGGAGCGCCAAAAGTGCATGGAGGTGCCGGTGCTGCGTTGCAAGGCAATGCGCACGTTTTCCATCACCGTGAGGTTGGGGAAGGTGGCCGAAATCTGAAACGAGCGCACCAAGCCGCGCCGTGCCACCTGGGCGGGCTTTTCGGCGGTGATGTCGTTCCCGTTGAACAAGATTTGTCCGCGTGTGGGGATCAAAAACTTGGTCAGCAAGTTGAACACGGTGGTCTTGCCAGCACCGTTTGGCCCGATCAGGGCATGAATTTGGCCGCGCTGGACCCCCAGGTTGACGCCGTTCACGGCGACAAAACCTTTGAACTCTTTCACCAGTTCATGGGTTTTTAAAATGAAATCTTCAGACATGAGACGAGGCACCGGATTCAATTGAGAACACCGCAAGATGGCGCTGGCCGAGGGGAGCCTCATTGTCTGTGCTGTAAGGTGCTCAAATCGTCATGGTTATCCCGGGTTTTGTCTCTCAAGTGTCTGAAATACGGGGGTTTTTAGCTCAAAACCATGCCGCCGTCGATGTGGATCGATTGCCCGGTCATGCCGCTGGATTCGTGCGAACCCAGGTACACCGCCAAGCCCGCAATTTCGTCCGGTGCCAGCACGCGGCCCAGGGGCACACGGGTCAAGGCGGCTTTCACCATGTCGTCGGGCGACACGCCCGTGGTTTGGGCGACCTGTGTTTTCAGGGCTTCCACCATGTCGGTTTGAATAAAGCCCGGGCAAATCGCGTTCACCGTCACAGCGTAGGGGCTGGCTTCCAGCGCCACGCAGCGCGTCAGACCGACCACTGCGTGTTTGCTCACGTTGTAGGCACTTTGGTTGCGCGAACCCCATTTGCCCGCGGTGGAGGCCATATTGATGATGCGCCCGTGGCGGCGCGTCTGCATGCCGGGCAGACAGGCTTGGGTGAAGTGCAGCACGCCAAACAGATTCACGTCCAGCATGTCTTGAAAGTCTGCCGCGCTGTACTCCAGAAACGACTTGCCGCGGTACACCCCGGCGTTGTTGACCAAGACGTCGACACGGCCAAAGCGTTGCTCGACTTGCGCCACCGCATCAAAACAGGCCTGGCGGTCGGTCACGTTCACGCCCAAGGTCATGAGGCGTTCGGCGGGCAAGTTCAGGCTGTCCTGCACTTGTTGCAGACGCGCCGTGTCGGTGGCGATCAGGCACAGCGTGGCGCCTTCGGCCGCATAGGCTTGGGCAATGGCCAGACCGATGCCCCGGCTGGCCCCGGTGATGATGGCGACCTGTTGGTCAAGGCGTTGGGGCATGGCGTCTCCTGGCAGGGCGAGTCTTTAAATCAGGGAGGCGCTGCGGCCTCGGCCTGAGGGGTGGGTGGCATCGGGGTGGCTGGGGTCTTTGGCCGTGGCCCTGCGCAGCACCTGTGCGTAGCTCGGTGCCAACTCCATGCAGGGCCCCAAGCCTTGGGCGATCAACATCTGGTGCGCAGCAGGCAGCTTCCAGCAGGGGGTGTAGACAAACAGGTGGTGCTCCAGGTGGTAGTTGACCCAGTAGGGGGCCAACACCATGCGCATCAGGGCGTTCGCCCGCGTCGTGCGGGTGTTGCGCAAACGGTCGTTGTTGTCGCCGACCACCGCATGTTCGGCAATGTTGCGGATGCGGCTGATCACTTGGTACCAGGTCATCAGCGGCAGCAACCACAACACAAAGTAGGCCCACCAGACACCCGCCAGCGACAAGAGCATCAGCAGCACCGCGTTGCTGGCGATGAAGTACTTTTCATGCGCGATCAATTTGGCCAGGCGACGGGCCAGGCTGGGGTCATCGCCCATGGTGAACTTGAACTGTTCCAAGCGCCGCTGGTAACCGGTCACGCCCAAAATATCGCGCCACATCTTGCGTTTAAAACTGGCCGGGGTGATCGGGAACGGCGCCGACAAAACCAGGTCCGGGTCTTCGGCTTGTTGGGTGTGGCGGTGGTGGCTCAGGTGGTAAGGCCGGTACAAAGCCAGACTGGCGCCCACAGGGAAACCGCAAAAATGCGCGCCCACAAAATCGTTCAGCCGCGTGTTTTTGAACAACGCGCGGTGGGCTGCATCGTGCATCAAAATCGCCAAGCCCAATTGCCGCCCGCCAATCAAGACCATGGCAAGGGCAAAGGTCAGCGGATTCGGCCAGGCCACAAACAGGGCCATGGCCAAACCGATCACCCCCCACGCATGCAGCACCAAATAAAAGCCCATGGCGTTCGAGCGCTCGCGCAAGAACGCTTCTTGTTCAGCGGTGAGTTGGGCTTGCGGGGGCGAGGCCATGACGGGGTGCAGTGTGGAAGAGCATGAAAAATCAGTCGACCATCTTGGTCGCAAAGCCTGGTATTTTCAGTCACTGACGTGACCTGTTGCCCGCTCAGGCGTTGAACTGCAAAGCCGCCAGACCCGCGTAAATGCCGCCTTGAGCAACCAACTGTGCGTGCGTTCCTTGCTCCACCACTTGGCCGTGGTCGAGTACCACAATCAGGTCGGCTTTTTGTACCGTGGCCAAGCGGTGTGCAACCACCAAGGTGGTGCGGTTTTGCATCGCCGATTCGAGCGCGGCCTGCACCATGCGTTCACTTTGCGCGTCCAGCGCGCTGGTGGCTTCGTCCAGCAACAACAGCGGTGGATTTTTCAGCATGGCCCGGGCAATCGCAATCCGCTGCCGCTGCCCGCCTGACAAGCGCACGCCGCGTTCACCCAAAAAAGTGTCATAGCCTTCGGGTAACTGCGCAATAAATTCATCTGCAAAAGCCGCCACGGCGGCGGCGCGCACTTCGTCGTCGCTGGCCTGGGGCTTGCCGTAACGGATGTTTTCCATCGCGCTGCTGGAGAAGATCACGGGTTCCTGCGGCACGATGCCAATTTGGCTGCGCAGATCGGCCAGGCTGATGGCGTTGATGGCGGTGCCATTCAGGCGGATGTTGCCCGACTGCGGATCATAAAAACGCAACAGCAGGCCAAACACCGTGCTTTTTCCCGCGCCACTCGGCCCCACAATCGCCACGGTTTGGCCGGGTTCAACCCGCAGGCTGACATGGTTCAAAGCGGCCTGCGCCGGGCGCGAGGGGTAATGAAACAACACATCCTCCATCACCACACTGCTGCCCAGGACACCTTGCGGCAAGGCCACCGGGTGCGCGGGCGACTGCACCGGCGAGACGCTGGCCAGCAACTCCATCAAGCGCTCCGTGGCGCCCGCAGCCCGAAGCAAGTCGCCATATACCTCGCTCAACACCGCCACCGCGCCGGCAAAAATCACCACATACAAAGCCGCTTGGCCGAGTTGGCCGGCGGTCAAATCACCCGCTATCACGGCTTGTGTGCCTTGGTACAAGCCCCACAGCATCAGTGCGGCGTTGGCAATGATGATGAAGGCCACCAAGATAGAGCGCGCTCGGGTGCGGCGAACAGC
>CANFYZ010000068.1 GCA_947451385.1 Comamonadaceae bacterium
ACCCTTCCCGCTTGGCCAGATTGCCCAGTCCCACCGCATCGATGTCGACCCGGTGCAAAGCGCACAAGGTGTCGATCAGCGCATGGCACATCTGGGTTCGCACGCCTTCACTCAGGCTGCGGCCAATTTCAATGTCGCGCACAACCAGGCCATCAAGAAAACGCATGACGTAAAAGTCACAACCATTCACTGTCGGGTCCTGGCACAGTCCGACCATCTCTGGCACCGGCACCGGGGTGTCGGCCAAGGCCGCCATCAAACGGTGCTCGCGTGCCATGTCATGGGCGCTGGGCAACAACTTGCCCATGGGTGGTCGCCGCAATACAAAGCGCTGACCCGCCGCATCGGTGACCGTGAAGGTCATGTTCGATCGGCCGCCGGCGATCAGTTTGAACTGCAGCGGCGCGGTGATGGACGCGTGCTGGGCCAGCCAAGCCGTCACGCGTTCGACATCGATGCCTTCCATCGCCATTGGACGATCGCTCAACACACTTCAAACAGACCCGCAGCGCCCTGGCCGCCGCCGATGCACATCGTCACCACCACGTATTTGGCGCCGCGGCGTTTGCCTTCAATCAAAGCGTGCCCCGTCAAGCGCGCACCACTGACCCCATAGGGGTGACCGACGGCGATGGCTCCGCCGTTCACGTTGAGCAACTCGTCTGGAATGCCCAGCTTGTCGCGGCAATACAGCACCTGGCAAGCAAAGGCCTCATTCAACTCCCACAGGCCAATGTCAGACACCTTCAGCCCGGCGCGCTGCAGCAGTCGCGGCACGGCGTAGACCGGGCCAATGCCCATTTCATCGGGCTCGCAACCGGCAATGGCAAAGCCACGGAAGATGCCCAGCGGTTGAATTCCGCGCTGCTCGGCCAGCTTGCCATTCATCACCACGCAGGCCGATGCCCCGTCCGAAAACTGACTGGCATTGCCTGCGGTCACGATGCCGCCCGGCAGTGCCGAGCGCAAGCCGCTCACGCCTTCCAGCGTCGTGTCGGCACGGATACCCTCATCGGCAGCGATGGTCACCTCCTTGCGGGTGAGGCGGCCAGTGGCCTTGTCCACCACCCCCATCACGGTGGTCATGGGCACGATTTCGTCATTGAACAAACCCGCCGCTTGGGCGGCGGCCGCGCGCATTTGGCTGCGCACGCCGTATTCGTCTTGCGCCAACTTGGAAATGTTGTAGCGCTTGATCACCTGTTCGGCGGTCTGCAACATATTCCAGTAAATCTCAGGCTTGTGTTCTTGCAACCAGGGGTCCATCGCCATGTGGCGGTTGGCTTCGTTTTGCACGCAAGAAATACTCTCCACACCACCCGCCACCAGCGCAGGGCAACCCTCGGTCATGACCCGCTGCGCAGCCAATGCAATGGTCTGCAGGCCAGAGGAACAAAAGCGATTCAGCGTCATGCCGCCAGTGGTCACCGGCAAGCCCGCACGCAGCGCAATCTGGCGCGCGATGTTGCCGCCGGTCGTGCCCTCGCCAAAGGTGCCACCCATGATGACATCTTCCACCTCGGCCGGGTCAATACCGGCACGGGCCACAGCGTGCTGCACCGCGTGTCCGCCGAGCGTGGCCCCGTAGGTCATGTTGAAAGCACCCTTCCAGCTCTTGGCCAGGCCTGTGCGGGCGGTGGAAACAATAACAGCATCGATCATGAAATACCTCTTTGTATCAATTTAGGGAAAGGCGTTAAGGCACAGCCTGCATCAGCAAAATGTTTTGCCTTCTTCAGCCAACTGGATCAACAGCGGCGCAGGCTGCCAAGAGGCATCGGCACCGGGCTCGGCGGCAAAACGGCGCAAGGCACGCACCACATTGGGCAAGCCCACCAAATCAGAGTAGAGCATGGGGCCGCCACGGTGAAGCGGGAAGCCGTAGCCGTTCAGGTAAGCAATGTCGATATCGGAAGCACGCGCGGCAATGCCCTCGGCCAAAATACGTGCCCCCTCATTCACCAGCGCAAAAATACAGCGCTCGATCACCTCGGCATCGCTGATCTTGCGCGGTGTGATGCCCTGGGCTGCGCGGTACTCGGCGATCAGGGTTTCGGTCACCGCATCGGGAATCGGATCGCGCTTGCCGGCTTCATACCGGTACCAACCGGCCCCCGTTTTCTGGCCGTAACGGCCAGCCTCACAGAGTTTGTCTGCCACCACAGGGGTCATGGGCAAACCGGCCTCGCTCGCCTTGCGCTTGCGTGTGGCCCAGCCAATGTCCAGGCCGGCCAGATCGCCCATGCGGAAAGGGCCCATGGCCATGCCAAACTTTTGCAAAGCGCCGTCAATTTGCTGAGGTAAAGCACCGGCGTTGATCAGACCGCTGGCCGCTGCGCCATAACGCGCCAGCATGCGGTTGCCAATGAAGCCGTCGCACACGCCAGAGACGATGGCGATTTTCTTGATCTTCTTGGCCACCGCCATGCTGGTGGCCAGCACATCGGGCGCGGTGGCCGCACCGCGCACCACTTCGAGCAAACGCATCACATTGGCCGGGCTGAAAAAGTGCAAGCCCAGCACGTCCGCCGGGCGCTTTGTGAAACTGGCGATCTTGTCGATATTCAGGTACGAAGTGTTGGATGCCAGGATCGCGCCGGGCTTGCACACCCGGTCCAAGGTTTCGAACACGGTTTGTTTGACATCCATGTTTTCGAACACCGCCTCAATCACCAAGTCCACATCGGCAAAGGCGTCGTAGCTCAAAGTGCCGGTCAAGAGTGCCATGCGTTGCTCGACCTGCTCGGGTTTGAGCTTGCCTTTTTTCATGGTGTTTTCGTAGTTGCGGCGGATGGTGGCGATGCCTTTGTCCAGCGCTTCTTGCTTCATTTCGAGCAGGACCACCGGCAGTCCCGCGTTCAAGAAGTTCATGGTGATGCCGCCGCCCATCGTGCCCGCGCCGATCACACCGACTTTGGCAATCGTGCGCAGCGGCGTGTCGGCCGCAAGACCCGGGATTTTGGCCGCAGCGCGTTCGGCCGCAAACACATGCCGCAGCGCACGGGACTCGGGCGAGGCCATCAGCGCCATGAAGCCTTCGCGCTCGAGCCGAACCCCTTCATCAAAGGGCTTGCTGACCGATGCGGCCACGGCCTCCAGACAGCGCATGGGGGCGGGGAAATTTTTGGCCATGGCACCCACCGTGTTGCGCGCGAATTGCAAAAAGGCCTGGCCATGCGGGTCTTTGACCTTGAGGTCGCGGGAGCGGCGCAGTGGCATTTTCTGATCCAGCACCTGCTGCGCAAAAGCCAGCGCGCCTTGCAGCAAGTCGCCCTCAATGAGCTTGTCCACCAAAGGCGTCCCGGCCACTTGGGCCGCGGCCACCGGGTTGCCGCTGACCACCATGTTCAGGGCGGTCTCCAGGCCCAACAAGCGCGGCAGGCGCTGCGTGCCACCGGCACCTGGCAAGAGACCGAGCTTGACTTCCGGCAGACCCAAGGTGGCATCCGCCAAGGCCACGCGGTAATGGCAGCCCATGGCCAATTCCAGACCGCCGCCCAGACACTGGCCGGAAATCGCACCAATCACAGGTTTGGAGCTGTCCTCCAGCAGTGAGATCACCACGCGCAAATTGGGTTCACGCCCGGCCATGGGGGTGCCAAATTCTGTGACATCGGCCCCGGCCGAAAAGGCGCGCGCCGTGCCCATGAGCACAATGGCCTGAACGGCTGCGTTGGCTTGGGCCTGGTCCATTGCATCGGCAATGCCGGCGCGCAAGGCCGCTCCCAAACTGTTGACGGGTGGCTTGTCCATGGCGATCACGGCCACTGAACCGTGAATGCTGATGCTGACAGGGTGACTCATAGGATAACTTTCTGCAAAAAAATCAAAGGGAAAAATGGAAGGTGAAATCGAATCAAACGGGCAAGCACACTCAATAGCCTCGGCGCAGGGCCAATGCATCCAGGTGGAAATGGCTGTCGCCCCACAGCTCTTGCAGCACTCGGGCGCGTTTCATGAAAAATCCAAACTCAAAAGCATCTGTCATGCCCATGCCGCCGTGCATTTGCACCGCCTCTTGCACAGCCAGTGTGGCCGTGCGGCCGGCGCGGGCTTTGGCCAACGACACAGCCGCCGAGGCCGCGGTCACGTCCGATGCAAGCAACTGCTGCGCCTTCAGGACGGCGGCGTGGCTGATTTGCAACTCGGTGTAAAGGTGGGCCGCACGGTGTTGCAATGCCTGAAATTCACCGATCAGTTTGCCAAACTGGCGGCGGTCTTTCAGATACTGCACGGTGCGGTCAAAAACTTCATCGGCCAGGCCCAGCAACTCGGCAGCGACCGCGGCGCGGCCGACATCGAGGGCGGCAGCCAAAGCCGCAGCACCCCCCTCCAGCGAGCCAAGCACCGCGTCGGCGCCCAGTTCAACCGCGTCAAACTGCACCCGTGCGGCGTTGTGCGCATCCACCATCACGGTGCGCTCCACCGTGACACCGGCGGCACGCGGAGAGACCAAAAACAGGCCCGTTCGGGTATCGTCATCGCCCAGGCTGGCCGCCACGATCAGCAGGTCGGCCACATGGCCGTCCAACACCAGGGTCTTGGCGCCGTCCAGACGCCACCCCTCAGTCTGCGGCGTGGCCCGGGTGCGAAATGACTGCGGTTTGTGCTTGCGGCCTTCGTCCACCGCCAAGGTGGCAATGGCCTGCCCACTGGCCAGCAAGGGCAGCCAATGCGCTTGTTGTGCGTCACTGCCCGCTTGGCGCAATGCGGTGACCGCCACCAAGCCCGAAGCCAACAAAGGCGAAGCACACAGCTGATGACCGATGCGGTCCATCACCACGCCAGCCTCGACAGGCCCCAGACCCAAGCCGCCATGGGATTCAGGTACCAACACCCCGGTGAATCCCATGTCAGCAAATCGCTGCCACAGCGCACGCGAAAAGCCATCGGGGTCGGCACTGTCGCGCAAGGCACGCAACTGCGACACCGGTGCTTGCTCGGCCAAGAACTCCCGCGCGCTGTCGTGCAGCATGGCTTGTTCTTCGGTCAGTATCAAGGGCATAGATTGCATCCCATCCATTCAAAATATCAGGCTACTTCGGCCAACAGGGGTTCACACATTCGGCAATTCCAGGATGCGCTTGGCGATGACATTGAGCTGCACCTCGCTGGTGCCGCCTTCGATGGAATTGGCCTTGGTACGCAGCCAAGTTCGGGCGAAATCACCATGGCGAGACCGGTCACTTTCCCACTCCAGTGCATCGCTGCCGCCGATGGCCATCATCAGCTCCCAACGCCGCTTGTTCAGCTCGGCGCCGTAGTACTTGAGCATCGACGGCATGGCAGGGTGCGCCTGCTGCGCGCGGCCCAGATCACCGGCACGCTCCATGGCCAACCGGAAGGCTGCTTCATCGCATTCGAACTCGGCCAGTTGGGCGCGCAGCAGGGGATCGCTGAGTCGGCCGCTCGCGTCCAAACCGAGCGCGGCTGCGGCTTGCTGGCCGATGGGCTTGGCGGCCTCGCGGTCGCCAATGCTGCCGATCATGGCCCGCTCGTGCCCCAATAAATATTTGGCGACATCCCAGCCACCACCTTGCTGGCCGACCAGATTGCGTTTTTCCACCCGCACATCGTCAAAAAATGTTTCGCAAAACGGGCTCTTGCCAGAGATCAGCAAAATCGGTTTCGTGCTCACACCAGGAGACGCCATGTCAAACAACACAAAGCTGATGCCGGTGTGTTTCTTGGCCGCATCGGTGCGCACCAGACAAAAAATCCAGTCCGCATGGTTGGCGTAAGAAGTCCAAATTTTTTGCCCGTTGACCACAAAGTGATCGCCGCGGTCTTCGGCACGTGTGGCTAGCGAGGCCAAGTCCGAACCGGCATTCGGTTCGCTGTAGCCCTGGCACCAGCGGATTTCACCGCGCGCAATCGGGGGCAGGTGTTCGAGCTTTTGCGCTTCGGTTCCAAATTTGAGCAAGGCCGGTCCGAGCATCCAGATGCCGAAGCTGTTCAAGGGCGAGCGGCAACCGAGCGCGCGCATCTCTTGCGCCAAAATTTTGGCTTGCTCCGCACTCAAACCGCCACCGCCATAGGCTTGTGGCCAAGTTGGCACTGTCCAGCCTTTTGCCGCCATGACTTGCAACCATTGGCGCTGTGCGGGCGAGCTGAATTGAACCCGGCGCCCACCCCAACACACATCGTCCTCACTGGTCATCGGTCGCCGCATTTCTGCGGGACAGTTCGCCTCCAACCAAGCGCGAGTCTCATGTCGAAATTCCGCCAGCGCCGTGCTGGAATCAGAAATCTGGGTCGTCATGGTGTCGGTCCTTGAATGCGAGTGAGAAACACGCCATCGGCCTCCGCCCCGCTGTGCAGCTGGACGGTCTAGACGGGCTCGGGAAAGCTTAGCAGAGTCCTTTGAATGTGTGCAAACCTGTTTTCTAAAAATCAGTGTTTCACCCTAGTCTGCCCTAGTTCCTAGGGAAAACCTGAACATACCTGGACTCCGATTCAAGTGCATCATGCGTTGACAAGAGCCACTCAGGCGAACATGGAGACGTATGCAAATGCAGGCTGCTTTTCAATTCGAGTCATGGGTTAGACCAGGCGGGCTGGCAGCCTGATGGGTGCTTATGTCCTGCGCCGTTTGCTGGCGCTGATCCCCACGCTGCTGATCGCCAGCATCATCGTGTTTGTGACCATCCGCATGATCCCGGGCGATGTGATTGACCTGATGCTGAGCCAGAACGACATCGGTGCGGACAAGCGCAGTCGGGAGCAATTGGTGCATGCGTTGGGATTGGACCAGTCCATGCCTGAGCAGTACCTGCGCTGGGTTGGTGCGATCTTGCAGGGCGATCTGGGCACCTCACTGTGGCATGCCACGCCGGTGTTGCGTGAAGTGTGGGAGCGTCTGCCGGTCACTTTCGAATTGGGGCTCTTGGCGTTGACCATTGGCTTGCTGATCGCCTTGCCGATTGGCGTGTATTCGGCCATGCGCCAGGACACCCCGGGCGATCTGGCGGCGCGTTCATTTGCGATCCTGTTGCTGGCGGTGCCCAGTTTTTGGATGGGCACCATGGTCATGGTGTTTCCCTCCATCTGGTGGGGCTGGTCGCCCGAGGTCAACTACGTCAAATTCAGCGACGACCCCTGGCAAAACCTGAAACAAATGATCGTGCCCGCGCTGGTGCTGGGCACCTCGCTGTCGGCTGTGACGATGCGCATGACGCGCACCATGATGCTGGAGGTGCTGCGGCAAGACTACATTCGCACAGCCTGGGCCAAGGGCTTGCAAGAGCGGGTGGTGATTCTGCGCCACGCGGTTCGCAATGCGCTGATCCCGGTGGTCACGCTGATTGGTTTGCAAGCCCCACTGTTGATCGGTGGAGCGGTGATCATCGAGCAAATTTTTGTCTTGCCCGGCATGGGCTTGATGATGCTCGAGGCCGTGAACCAGCGTGACTATCCTGTCATCACCGGCGTCTTTCTGGTGGTGGGGGTGACGGTGATGTTGATCAATCTGTTGGTGGACTTGAGCTACGGTCTGCTCGATCCCCGGGTGAGGCACCAATGAACACCCTGCGCGTTGAAGGGACGGGCCAGCCCGCACCCAGCCCTGTGCGCCAATTGATCACGCGCCTGTGGCGCGAAAAACCGGTGGGCGCTGCAGCCGCGCTGGTGTTCTTGCTGTTTGTCTTTTGCGGGGTTTTTGCCGATGTGCTGGCACCCTATGGATTCAACGAAATCAGCATGCTGGAGCGACTCAAAGCGCCCAGCTGGAAACACCCCTTCGGCACCGACAACCTGGGGCGGGACATGTTCTCGCGTTGTCTCTATGGGGCACAGCTGTCGGTGATCATTGGCCTGTCGGCTGCGGCTTTGGCCACCACGATTTCGGTCTTGATTGGCCTGCTCAGCGGGTACCTGGGCGGCAAGGTGGACATGGTCGTGCAACGCGTCGTAGATGCCTATATGTCATTCCCCGAGTTGGTCATTTTGATCGCGGTGGTTTCGGTGGTCGGCCCCGGGATGCCGCAGATCATCGGCATTCTCAGCCTGGTGCTTGGGATTGGTGGCTCACGCATCATCCGCAGTGCGGTCGTCTCGGCCCGCGAGAACATGTATGTGCATGCGGCGCAGTCGATTGGCGCGTCCACGGGCCGGGTGTTGTGGCGCCACCTGTTGCCCAACATCATGCCGCCCATCATTGTGCTGTTCACCACCCGTGTCGGGGCTGCCATCTTGATCGAATCAGGGCTGTCTTTTCTGGGCCTGGGTGTCCCGCCGCCCGCCCCCACCTGGGGCGGCCTGCTGTCAGGCAGTGGGCGCACCTATATGTTCCAAGGTCCCTGGTTGGCGTTGGCACCGGGACTGTGTTTGACCGCCGTGGTTTACGCCACCAACGTGTTTGGCGATGCGCTGCGCGACCTGCTCGATCCACGCATGCGGGGGGCGAAATGAAGCCCTTTTCACAGCGTATTGGCAACGCACACAGCCTGTTCTCTGGCAACCTGTTCTCTGGCCCTTCCCAACAACTGATGAGGAGACGATTCCATGCGCATGTTTAAAACCCATCCCACCCTTCGAGCGATCGCACTGTCGGGTCTGCTCGGCGCGGCGTCACTGGGGGCCCTGGCCCAGGCCGAAAAACCGCAGTACGGCGGCTCATTGAACATTGGCATGGTCTACGTCACCCTGTCGCCACTGTCTTGGGATCCCGCCGATTGGGCCTGGAAGTTTGGCCAAGACACCGGCCTGATGTACGAGCAGCTGTTTTCCGCCGACCTGAACAAATCTGTGCGCAAAGGCGGCAAACACCCCTTTGTGGCCGATGCCTGGCTGCCCTCAGATGGCATTCGCGGCGAACTGGCCGAAAGCTGGAAAACCATGGACAACCCCTTCCGGGTCGAAGTCAAGCTGCGCAAGGGCGTGATGTTCCCAGAAAAACCCGGCGTCATGAAAGCGCGCGAACTGGTGGCTGACGATGTGGTCTACAGCTACACCCGACTGGACAAGAGCCCCAAAAAAATCCCAACCTACTTTGACCATGTGGAGAAAGTGGAGGCCACTGACAAGCACACGGTGCTGTTCACCTTCAAGAACTACAACGCCGAATGGGACTATCGCTTTGGCTGGGGCTACTACTCAGGCATCGTCCCCAAAGAAGTCTCCGACGCAGGCGCAGGCAATTGGAAGAACACCAACGGCTCCGGGCCTTTCATGCTGAGCGACTATGTGCAAGGCAATGCCGCCACCTTTTCAAAGAACGACAAGTACTGGGACAAGGAAGCCATTGGGGGCCAGTCTTACAAGTTGCCCTTCGTGGACAAAATTGTGTACCGCACCATCAAAGACGAGGCCAGTTACCTGACCGCGCTGCGCACTGCCAAACTGGATGTCCTTGAAGGCATCCGTTGGAGTGCCGTCGATGAACTCAAGAAAAACGCACCGGCTCTGAAATGGAAGCGCTCGGTCGATACAGGCGGTACCTTTGTGGCGCTGCGGGTGGACACCAAACCTTTTGACGACATCCGTGTGCGCCGAGCCTTGAACATGGCGGTGAACAAGCAAGAGATCGTGCAGCAGTATTACGGCAACAATGCGGTGCTTTTCGGCTACCCCATGCACCCTGACTACACCGGCTATTTTGAGACACTGGACCAAATGCCCGTGGCCGCACAAGAGCTCTTCAAGTACAACCCGGACAAAGCCAAAGCCTTGTTGGCCGAGGCGGGCTTTTCCAAGGGCTTCAGCTTCAAGGTGCAAGTGTGCTCTTGCAGCCCAGACCACATGGACCTGCTGCCCCTGGTAGCGGCTTACCTGGAGAAGGTGGGCGTGAAGATGGAAATCCAGCCGATGGAATATGGCGCCTTCCTTTCGGCCATGACCACCAAGACCAACGCCGCAGGCTATCTGATGCGCAACGGTCACACCAACCCCACCACCAGCATCCGCAAGAGCTTTGTCACCAAACAGACTTGGAACCCATCGCAGTACAGCGACCCTGAATTGGACAAGCGCATGGCAGCGACCTATATGGAGCGGGACGAGTCCAAACGGCAGCTGCTCATCAAATTGATGACGCGTGACGTGGTGGAAAAAGCCCCCTACATTTGGCTGCCAACACCGATCAGCTACAGCGCCTGGTGGCCATGGGTCAAAAACTACGATGGTGAGTTGCGCGCCGGTGCGGAGCGACCTGGCCCGATCCACGCCCGCATGTGGGTTGATCAGGCCATGAAGAAAAAAATGGGCTACTGAGTCCTCGGCAGCCTCGTTCAGCCACACCATGTCTCAGCCCCTGCTCAGCGTCCGCCACCTGGTGACGCGTTTTCGCACAAGCCGGGGCCAGATCACGGCCGTCAACGACGTGTCCTTTGATGTGGCGGCTGGAGAAACGGTGGCCATCGTCGGTGAATCCGGTTCAGGCAAAAGCGTCACAGCGCTGTCTATCTTAGGCCTGATTCCGGATCCACCGGGCCACATCGAAAGCGGGGAAATCCTGTTTGATGGCCAAGATCTTTTGAAAATGAGTGACGCTGAGATGCGCAGCGTGCGCGGCAATCGCATCGCCATGATTTTTCAGGAGCCCATGAGCAGTTTGAACCCCTCACTGACGGTGGGGCTGCAGGTGGGTGAACCCATTCATCTGCATCAACAAGCCCCTTGGCGCGTGGCGCTGGACAAAGCGCGCGAACTGCTGGGCATGGTGCGCATGTCGGACACCGCTTCGCGTGTGGCCGCCTACCCGCACCAGTTTTCGGGCGGCATGCGCCAGCGCGCCATGATCGCTATGGCGCTGGCCTGCGAACCCCAACTGATCATTGCCGATGAGCCCACCACCGCGCTGGATGTGACGGTGCAAGCGCAAATACTGGACTTGCTCAAAGACCTGGCTGATCGCACGGGCTCTGCCCTGGTGCTGATCACGCACGACTTGGGCGTGGTGGCCCGCTATGCCGACCGGGTGGTGGTGATGTATGGCGGGCGGGTGGTGGAGTCCGCACCTGCCGCGCAGTTGTATGCGCATCCGCGCCACCCCTACACCCAAGGACTCATGGCTTCCGTGCCGCGGCTGGACGGTGATACCAATGTCAGGCTGGTGCCCATTGAGGGCCAACCCCCTGATCTGGCACGCATTCCTGAGGGCTGCGCCTTTGCACCGCGCTGTAAGCATGCCACGGCGGCTTGCCGGCAAGCCGCACCTGCGCTGCATGAGATTGAACCCAGGCACCAAGTGGCCTGTATTTTGGAAGTCTGAGCCATGGCCGAACCCCTGTTGCGCGTGGACAACCTGAAGGTGCACTTCCCCGTGATGCGCGGTGTCCTTTGGAAGAAGCAGGTGGGTACCGTGCATGCCGTGGACGGCGTGTCGTTTACGCTGGGCCGTGGCGAAACCCTGGGTTTGGTCGGCGAGAGTGGCTGCGGCAAATCCACCACCGGGTTGGCGGTTCTGCGCATGCAGGACAGCACCGAGGGGCGTATCGAGTTTGAAGGCCAAGACATCACCCACCATGACAAGGCGCAAATGCGGCCCATCCGCCAGCGCCTGCAGATGGTCTACCAAGATCCCTATGGCTCGCTGAACCCGCGCATGAAGGTCAACCAAATCATTGGTGAACCGCTGGAGGTGCACGGGATGGCCCCTGACAAGGCGGCTTATGACGCGCGCATTGCCGAACTGATGCGTACGGTGGGTCTGCTGCCCGATATGGCCGACCGCTATCCCCACGAATTCTCTGGCGGGCAGCGCCAACGCATCGGCATTGCCCGTGCGCTGGCACTGGAGCCCAGTCTGATCATCTGCGACGAACCGGTGTCGGCGCTGGACGTGTCGATTCAAGCCCAGGTGGTCAATGTTTTGCAAGAACTGCAAGAGCGCTTGGGCTTGTCTTACCTGTTCATCGCCCATGATTTGTCGGTGGTGCGTCACCTGTGCCATCGGGTGGCGGTGATGTATTTGGGCCGGATCGTCGAAATTGCAGACCGCCACGCGCTCTACCAAGAACCGCTGCACCCCTACACCCAAGCTTTGATGTCTGCCGTGCCTGTGGCCGATCCGGTGGTGGAGCGCACACGCAAGCGCATTGTGGTGCAAGGCGAAGTTCCCAGCGCCCTGAATCCGCCCTCAGGTTGTCGCTTCCACACGCGTTGCCCGATGGCCATGGACCGCTGCAAAACCGAGGACCCTCCGCTGCGCGAGTTGGGCCCAGGCCGTTCGGTGGCCTGTCACCTGCATGTACCCCAGTGAGACGCGGTCTCTCAAACCACCTTCAATTTCACGCCCTTCAGCGGCGCATCGTAAAGACTCTCCCAGACCTGGCCCGACAGCAAAGGCCAGGCATCGGTCCAGGTGCCGGTGGTGACTACATCGCCCGCTTGCAGATCGGGGGCCCCGGGGCAGTTTCTGAGCGCCTGAACAAAGTGCAACAGCGCCATCAAGGGGCTGTCCAGCACATTCGCGGCCAAACCCTTTTCGACAAGTTGCCCCGCTTGCCGTAATTCAAGCGACAGACCCGCCAGCAGGCGGTGCAAGGCCTCGCCGCTGTGGGCCACCTCCGCCACCTGGACCGGCTGGCCCACCACCAGATGCGCGTGCAAACCGCTGTCTGTGACGGTGTCAGCCACTTTGAACTTCCAATCGGCTGCGTGCGACTGAACCACCTCAAAGCCGCTGGCCATCCAATCGATCGACTCGAACAGACTTTGCAGCGTGACATCGGCTGGCGGCGTGCAGCGCAGGCCAAACACCAACTCCGGCTCCAGCCGGGGCTGGCACATGCGCGAGATGTCCACGCTGCATGCACCATCGGGCTGGGCCAGGCTCAGGGTCGTGTTCCACACCGTGCCCCAGATCGGTTCGAACACCTGGTACCGCTGCCAAATGCTGCGGTTGGTGAAACCAATCTTGAAGCCCCGGGGCTGCTCACCCCGGTCCAGCCGCAACTGGCGCACTTGCAAAGCCGTTTGGTAGGCCTGGGCCACATCGGGCGAAATGCGCTCTACAGCCTGCGCTGGCCACAACTGGCCCGTGTCCAAGTGCTGCAAAAGTGTCTCAGGGGTCAGGGTCTCGGTTTGCATGGGACTGCGCCTTTGTGATGCTGATCGGATCATAATTGTTCACGCACCGGCCATCAGCCAGGGTGCACAGATCCACCCAACGCCCAGGCCCGCCTCGTGCACGACACCATTCCGCTTTTCCCCCTTTCGCAAGGCCTGTTTCCTGATGGCTTGCTGCCGCTGCAGATTTTCGAAGTGCGCTACCTCGATCTCATCAAACGGTGCCACCAACAACAGCAGCCTTTTGGCGTGGCCTGGCTCCAGCAAGGCAGCGAAGTCCAAGTGCCCGGCCAGGTACCGACGCTGCACCCCGTGGGATGCATGGCGCACATCCGTGAACTCGACCCCGTGCAGCCCACATTTTTCCGCATCGTGTGCCAAGGCGGTCTGCGTTTTGAATTGCATGATGTGCAGCCCGGCCCCTATGGCGTCTGGCAAGGCAGCGTGTCGTACTTGGCGCAAGACCCCGAGGTCGGCGTACCCCCTGCCCTGCAAGCCCATGCCGATCGGCTGGGCAAAGTCATTGCATCGGCGCAGCAACAAGGGGTGATCGACAAACTGCCCATCTTTCCCCCTTACCAACTGGACCAATGCGGCTGGCTGGCGAATCGGTATGCCGAGGCCTTGCCGATCAGCGCGGAGCTCAAGTTGCAACTGCTGCGCGAATCGGACCCCTTGCAACGCCTGGAGGCGGTGGTGCGCATCATGCAGCAAGGGTAGCCCCCAGCCGCAGGCCTGCACCTGCTATTGGATTTTCCCGCCGCCCAGGACTTTTTGATTCACACTGACTTTGTCGCTCTTGCCCCCGGGCTCATCAAAGGTAACACGCTGATTGACTCGGTGGTGCGGCCAATAGTCGGCCACCGCGTAATGCTGGGTGGAGCGGTTGTCCCAGATCGCGATGCCGTGGGCTTCCCATTGGTGGTGAATCATGAATTCCGGCTTTTTCATCCACTCCAGCAAGAAGCGCAATATGCCCACCGCTTCATGGCGATCCACGCCCTGAATGTTGCGGGTGAAATCGCTGTTGACGTAGATACATTTGCGCTTGGAATCGGGGTTGACGCGCACCACCGGGTGCACCACGGGTTTGAAGGCTTTGATGGCAGCGATCAAAGCTTCGTCCCCCACTTTGCCCAGCGCTTCCCGAAAACCAGACACCTCCCAACTGTGAACGGCGGTCAGTCCTTCCAGGTATTTTTGCATGCCAGGTGACAACCAGTCATAGGCTTTGCTGGTGCTGATCCAACAGGTATTGCCCCCAGCGGGAGGCGTGACCGTGATCTGAATCGCTGTGCCCAAAGGGGGGCGGGGCTTCCAACTGATGTCTGTGTGCCAGTTGTCAATTGAAGGCGGACGATCGGGATCGGAGGTAATGACCTCGAGCTCGGGGGCAGACGGATGGCGATCAAAGTAAGAGCCCGAAGACAAGGGGCCAAAGACCTTGGCCAAAGCAATGTGCTGCTGGGGCGTGATGATTTGGGGGCGGAAAAAAATCACCTCAAAATCAAACAAGGCTTGGCGCAATTCCGCTTGCACCGGCTTGCTCAGGGGTTGGGTCAAATCCACGCCTTCGATCCAGGCGGCAAAATTGGGCATGCGTGGCACCGGGGTGATGTGCTTGTAACGCTTGGCAATATTGATCAACTTCAAAGGTTTTTTATTGGCCATGGGGGCTCTCTTTCAGGGTGTTGAATGGCAGTTCAAAAAATGGGGGGCGTTAGCTCATCAGACTCATTGCCAATGCAGCAAGCGTTTCTCTAGCCAAGTCATGGTGCGCACAATGCTCACGCCCAGCAAGGCCAAGACCAAGAGGAGCGCCATGACGCCATTGACCTCAAAGGTGGAGCCCAAATAAGACAGCGACTGGCCCAAGCCTTTTTCGGACGCAATGATCTCTGCGCCGATGACCCCCAACAGGGCATAAATCAAGCCGAGTCGCAGCCCTGAAAAAATCACTGGCACAGCGCCAGGCAAAGTGACCTGGAAAAAGGTGGTGACTGCGCTGGCTCCCAAGGTCTTGCACAACGTCACGTGGTCTTGGCTGACGCCGCGAATGCCGGCCACTGTGCTGGACAACACAATGAAAAACGTCAAGCTGCAACCCACGGCAATTTTGGAACCCAGCCCTAAGCCAAACCACAAAATGAACAACGGTGCCAAGGCAATGCGGGGCATGACGTTCATGGCGTTCAAATAGGGGTCGAGAAATTTTTCGACCTTGGGAAAAGCCACAAACAACAAGCCCACCGTCATGGCCGCCACGCTGCCGAGGGTGAAAGAAATCAAAGTCCCGGCCATGGTCCACCCCATGTCGACCCAAAGCTTGCCGGTGGCAATGTTGTTCCATAAAAACTTGATCACGCCACTGGGCTGGCCCACAAAGGTGGGGTCCAACCAGCGATTTGCAGTGAGCCATTCGCCCACCGCCAGCATCAAAGCAATGAACAAAAAGTGTGCGCCGCCCCAGCGCAGAGTTTCAGCCTTCATGTTTGCTCCAACCCGATTCAAGATGCGACCAAAGCTGGGCATACAACTCATGAAAATGCGCGTCCTTCTGCAAGGCGCGTATCGAACGCGGACGCGGCAAGTCAATCGGAATATCGGCGACGATGCGCCCAGGCCGGGAGGTCATGACCACCACGCGATCCGACACGGCCACGGCTTCGGACAGATCGTGCGTGACAAACAAAACCGACTGCTGGTGCTGCTGGCACAGGCGCAACAACAGGTCTTCGAGTTGCAGTTTGGTTTGCGCATCCAGCGCCCCAAAGGGCTCGTCCATGAGCAACAGCGAAGTTCCCATGGCGAAGGTTCTGGCCAAAGCCACCCGCTGGCGCATGCCATGTGACAAGGCTTTGGGCAAAGTCTGCTCATAGCCCGCCAAACCCACTTCTTGCAACATGGCGCGCGCGCGTTCTTCGGCTTGGCCCCGGGGCACGCCGCGCACCTGCATGCCAAACATGGCATTTTCCAGCGCAGTTTTCCAGGGCATCAAACTGTCACGTGCCAGCATGTAACCCACTTGC
>CANFYZ010000069.1 GCA_947451385.1 Comamonadaceae bacterium
CAGCTTGACCGACAGCGGCGCGAAATTGCCAATGGTGGCCAGGCAACGGCCGTCGCTGAGCGACAAGCCGGCCTGCGCCGGATAGGCCTGTTGGCTGTCTGCATCGGTCAGTTTGTGCAGCAGGTGCAGGCGGTAGGTGAGGGTTCTTTCCAGCGCTGCACTGGCGAAGTCGGGTGAAGCTGTCATGGGTTGTGCAAGCAAAAGCTGAATCATTTTAGAGTCATTTGGTTGCGCGTGCAACCAAACCACCGAGATGCCGGGCTATTTCGGCTGCTTAGCGGACGGCACTCCGAAGGGCTAAAAAATCAATAAATTGAAATATTTGGGTTTCAAATGATTAAAATCAATTTCAAATGAATACCAAAATGGCATTTGAAAACAAGTTGCGAACCGCCTTGTACGTCCTTCAGTTGTGCTGGGGGGCATGCGGCTTGGGGGGCGTGGGGGCGCAAGATGTGCCTTGGCATTTGGGTACGTATGACGGTCAACTGCCCGCACCGGCGGCCATCAACACCGTGCAACAAAAGCCCGGTCCGCACCGCGTGGTGGTGGCGGTGATTGACAGCGGCGTGATGCGCGGTCACCCCAGCTTGGCGGGCCAATTGCTGCCGGGCTACGACATGGTGTCGGCCGCACAGAATTTGCGCAACCAGCGCTCCAGCGATTTCAGCCCGGACGAACGGGGTGCCCAGTGCGGTTCGCGTTTGATGGCCAACTCCTTTCGCACGCATGGCACCGAGGTCGCCAGTTTGGTGGCCGGCAATGGTGTGAATGGGGCCTGGGGTGTCAACCCGGCTGCCAGGGTCTTGCCGATTCGCGTCCTTGGCGCGTGCGCCATGTCGCGGAAAGACTTGATCGACGCCATTTCTTGGGCGGCGGGCTGGCCGGTGGCCGGGCTGCCGGCCAACCCCCATCCCGCCAAAGTGATCAATCTCAGCATGGCCGGTGGTGCTGATGTCTGCGGCGCGGATTTGCAAGCCTTGGTCGATCGGCTGGTGCAAGCACAAAAGTTCATTGTCGCTGCGGCAGGGAATAATTTTCACAAGCCTTTGCAAGAGCCCGCCAATTGCACCGGCGTGATTTCTGTCGGCGCCCTGAATGCGGAAAATCGCATCGAGGTGTATTCGGCCTTGGACCCGCGAACCTTCTTGTATGCGCCCGGAGGCGGTGCCGCTTTGACGGTGAATGCCGAATGGGCGGTGAACAAACTGAAAGTCGCCACCTACGAACTGGATTTTTTGGGCCACGAGCGACCCACCACGCGTTTCAGCGGCGTTGGCACCAGTTACGCGGCACCGGTGGTGGCGGGCTTTATTTCGTTGTGGTTGTCACATCACCCCGACAAAACGTTGGCCGATTTTGCAAGTGAAAAGCCCAAGTTTGTGCGATGGGTTGCGCCTCTGGCCCAATGCACGGAATGCAGCCCCTTGGGTTTGGTCAGTCTCGACCGGTTCGGTGGACCGCCATGATGCGTCAGTGGTTAGGGTGTGGGCTGCTGTGGGTCCTGATCGGTTCAGCGCTGGCGGAGCCGGAGCCAAAGCCGGGGTCGGAACTGGTGTGGCACTGCTCGCGCACCCCACGCATCGATGTGGCGATCGACCCGCGCGCCGACCCTGGGGACGTTTTTCAACTGGCGGAACAAGGCCCTGAGGCCGATGTGATTCGCATCTCGCTGCGCGACTTGATGGACGCTTACTCTGGCGTCAGCGTCCGCCTCAGCGGGGTCCCCTTGTCGGCCTGTTTCATGCCGGTGAATGACCCCGCAACGGCCCAAGCTTTGCGCGCCTTGGGGTTGAGTGAGGACGTGTTTTCAGCCTTGGCGCGCCACAGTGCCATCGCCAAAAATCATCTTTACCGTGTGACCGATGCAGCCGAAATGCAAGCCTGCATCACGCGCCATCAGCCTGCGGTGGGCTACTTGTCACACCCCCAGACCACCGCGCAATGGGCCCCATGTTTTTGACTGGGTGTCAGCGCCTCGCAACTTGGGCTTGGCGGGCTGCCGGCGTGGGGCTGGCGTTCGGTTGTGCCGGGCCTGTCCGGGCCGAGGGAATGAAAATCAATTCGACGTTTGAAGGCGGTTTGGACACCTGGGTCATCACGCCAAAGCAACCACAACCGCCTGGCACCGACGCCGATTTCAAAAAAGGCAGTGCTTACGAGGACCACCATCATTTGGCCTTGCCCGACTCGGATAACCAATGGCATTACCGCTCCACCTCGCCCTGGGTGCGTTTCACCAGTGGCCTCAGCCTGAGCCCCAATCTGGAAGCCCACCTGAAAGTCCGAGCCGATCAGTTGATGGGCGCGCATGTCGACGTGGCGCATCTCGATTGGGCCCCTTCCCCTTATTTGGGGTTTCGTGCCGGTGTGGTGAATTTCAACACCAACTGGTGTCGCACTTACGATGTGGACTCGCCATGGATGGCCGAGCCCGACGTATTCTGCCGGCGCAATGAGTTCATGAAGATCAACCAGGCCTCGCCAGGCTTGCAGGTCTATACCAACACCACAGTCGGGGCGTATCAGTTGCAAACCATTGTGGGGATGTACCGGCCCCGCTTGTTGGGGTATGAGACCGAAGAGTTTGGTTTCAATACCAGCGCATTGCGCTCCAACTTCAAACGAGAATTCAATCGAAAAATCAGCGGGGCAGTGAATCTCTTGAATTTGCAAACCGGCACGCAACTGCGATTGGGGGCGATGCGCTCAGACGAGGCGGGCGCTTATGTACCGAAATTGGTGCCCGATGACCGTGCTCGACACAATGTGATTGACAATTTTTACCTGGGATGGGACGTCGATGTGCACCCCTCTTTCCGTCTGCGCTACAGCCTGTCGGCATTTGTCTCGCGCGATTACTACGACGATCTGCTGACGGTGCAGGATCGCGACAAATCTGAAACGCTGGAACTGATTTACGACCAGAAGTCATCCGATTATTGGGCCTGGGGTTGGTCCCGGTTCAGCCAGGCCGCCGCGGTCAGTGATGCCTTCAAAAATAAATTTGTGGACGATTATTACGCGCTGAACATTCGCGCTTGGATGGTCTCTTGGCGGCACCAATGGGGCCACGGCCTGCATTCCATCTTGCAGTGGACTCACGCTTCACAAGTCAACGGGTATGAAGGGGGGCGCCGACCGAGCAGCGGTGACGCCATCGGTCTGCGCTTGGGCTACCAATATTGAGCCAGCGTTAAAAACGCTCCAACTCCGGGTGTTTGATTGTCCCGGCCCTTACCAGCATCTTGCCGTATTCGGCGCAGCGGTTCAGCGTCGGGATCACCTTGCCGGGGTTGAGTAAACCTTGCGGATCAAAAGCGCGCTTGACGCCAAACATCTGCTCGTTTTCTGCGGCCGAAAACTGCACGCACATGCTGTTGACTTTTTCAATGCCCACGCCGTGTTCGCCGGTTACCGTGCCACCCATGGCGACACTGGTTTCCAGAATATCGGCACCAAACAATTCGCAGCGGTGGAGTTGGTCGGGATCGTTCGCATCGAACAAAATCAGCGGGTGCAGATTGCCGTCACCGGCATGGAACACATTCAGGCAGCGCAAGGCGTATTTTTCTTCCATGGCCGAAATCGCCTGCAAGATGTCGGCCAAGCGCTTGCGCGGAATCGTCGAGTCCATGCACATGTAGTCGGGGCTGATGCGGCCTGACGCGGGAAAGGCGTTTTTCCGCCCGCTCCAGAATTTGAGGCGTTGCGCTTCGCCCGCGCTCACGCTGATGGCAATCGCGCCGCAACGGCGCAGCACCTCGCTCATGCGGCCGATTTCTTCTTCCACTTCTTCGGGCGTGCCATCGCTCTCGCACAGCAAAATAGCGGCCGCGCTCAGGTCGTAGTCGGCGTGCACAAAGTCTTCCACAGCGGCGGTCATGGGGCCGTCCATCATTTCCAGGCCGGCCGGAATGATGCCGGCCGCAATCACCGCGGCCACCGCGTCGCCGGCTTTGCGCACATCGTCAAAGCTGGCCATGATGCAGCGCGCCAATTGCGGCTTGGGCACCAGTTTGACGGTGACCTCGGTGGTCACGGCCAGCATGCCTTCGCTGCCGACCAGCACGGCCAGCAGGTCGTAGCCGGGCGCGTCGAGCGCATCGCTGCCAAATTCAATCGGCTCGCCTTCGATGGTGAAGCATTTGACCTTGAGCACGTTTTGCCCGGTCAGGCCGTATTTGAGGCAGTGCACACCGCCCGAGTTTTCGGCCACATTGCCACCGATGGTGCAGGCAATTTGGCTGGACGGATCGGGTGCGTAATACAGGCCCAGCGAGGCCACCGCCTCAGAGATGGCCAGGTTGCGCACACCGCACTGCACCACGGCCGTGCGGCTAACGCGGTCCACGCGCAGGATCTGATTGAACTTGGCCATGGACAGGGTCACGCCCATTTTGTGCGGCATGGCGCCACCCGACAGGCCGGTGCCGGCACCGCGCGCCACCACCGGCACATGCAGGCGATGGCAAATTTGCAGCACCGCTTGCACCTGCGCGCTGGTCTCGGGCAAGGCCACCGCCAAGGGCCGTTCGCGGTAAGCCGTCAGTCCATCGCATTCAAACGGCGTGGTGTCTTCCGCCGTAAACAAGATCGCATGCTCCGGCAACGCCTGGCGCAGGGCCTGCACCACTTGCTGTTGCAGGTTGGCACGGTCGGTCTGCGCCGCAAGGCTTTGCTGCTCGGTGGTGTTGACTGCATTCATGGCATGGAGACCTTGTCAGGGTGCTGGGGTGTCGGAGAATCCAAAGTACCACTGTACGGCCATTTGGCCCGCGATAGGTTGAAGAATCTGAGGCCCGGGCGTGAAATTCGTGTACTGACCCGCTGTGCGCCGGTCAGGCGAGCGCGTGTTTCAGCCATTCGGCAAAGCTGGCGCACTCCCAGCGGTCCATGGTGCCGGTGCGCCAGCACAGGTAATGCGCGTGGGGGCTGGGCACGCTGCGCTCAAACAGCCGCACCAGTTGTCCGCTGTCGACCCAGGGCGCGCCCAGCTTGGTGCGGATCAAGCCAATGCCCAGACCTTGGGCTGCTGCGTCGCACATCAGGCCGATGTCGTTGAAAGTCGACCCCTCCGTGGGCTCGGGCCAGTCCAGGTTGTGCGCCGCAAACCAGGTGCGCCAAGGCTCCAGCGGGCTGCGCAGCAGCGGCTGGTCAAGCAGGTCTTCCGGCGAGGTGAAGGGGCCGTTTTCTCGCAGCCAGGCGGGCGAGGCCAAAGGCGTGACCTCGTCTTTGATCAGGCAGACATGTTCCACATCGGCGTAGCGGCCGGTGCCAAAACGCACCGTCAGGTCCGCGTCTTCGGCCACCACGTCCAACAGCGGAATGCTGACCTGCAAGGTCAGATCGATTTCGGGGTAGGCCTCGATGAACTGGCGCAAACGCGGCATCAACACGGATCGCGCAAAAGTCGGGGTCACCGCCAGCTTGAGCTTGCGTCGGCCTGGTGAGGTGCTGGCACTGGGGAATTTTTCCAGCGAGGCCAGGCCTTCGCGCACATGCGCCAGGTACTCGATGCCTTCGGTGGTGAGCGAAAAATCGGCCCGCCCAAACAGCTTGGTGCCGATGATTTGTTCGAGCTGTTTGACCCGGTGGCTGACCGCGCTGGGCGTGACGCACAACTCGTCGGCCGCTTGCGTCACGCTGCGCAGCCGCGCCAGAGCCTCAAAGGTCAGCAGGCACTGGATGGGTGGGATGCGTGAGGTGGCGGACATGCGGATGAATCAGTTGGGGGCCGCGCCAAAGCGCTGGCGCACAAAATTGTTTATTTGAAGATCACGGTTTTGTGGCCGTTCAGCAGCACCCGGTGCTCGCTGTGCCATTTGACGGCACGGGCCAGCACCTGGCTTTCGGTGTCGCGGCCTTGGGTGGTCAGGTCGTCCACGGTTTTGCTGTGGTCGACCCGGGCCACGTCTTGTTCAATGATCGGGCCTTCGTCCAAGTCGGCCGTGACGTAATGGGCCGTGGCACCGATCAATTTGACGCCCCGGTCATGCGCCTGGTAATAAGGCTTGGCCCCCTTGAAGCTGGGCAAAAAGGAATGGTGGATGTTGATGGCACGGCCTTGCAGCTTGCGGCACAGATCGTCGCTCAGAATTTGCATGTAACGCGCCAACACCACCAACTCGGCGCCTTCGGCCTCGATGATCTCGTACTGCTTGGCTTCGGCCTGGGCCTTGGTGGCGGCCGTGACCGGGATGTGGTGAAACGGCACGTTGTAGCTGGCGGCCAGTTGGTAGAACTCACGGTGGTTGCTGACGATGGCGCGAATGTCCAGGGGCAGCAAACCGCTTTTCCAGCGGAACAGCAAGTCGTTCAGGCAGTGCCCTTCTTTGCTGACCAGGATGACCGTGCGCATGGGCTGGGTGGTGGCGTGCAAATGCCACGCCATTTGAAAGGGCTGGGCAAAGGTGCTGAGTTGGCTGCGCAGGCCGTCTTCAGCGACCTGGTCGCAGGCGAACTGCACCCGCATGAAAAACAAGCCGGTGTCATGGTCGTTGTACTGCGCCGCCTCTTCGATGTTGCCGCCCCGCTCCAATAAAAAACCCGAGACGGCATGCACGATACCGGTCCGGTCAGGGCAAGAAAGGGTGAGGATATAGGCGTGGTTCATGGTCACAGAAGAGGGCGCGAGCATGCGCGGCGGCATGAAAAGAAGACTTTTGGATTGTAGGCCAAGCCCACCCGTGAGTGGGCTGTGTCAGCCACGTGACCGCGCCAGCGGCCTGGCATTTGCCCTGAGATGGGCTTGGAATTACACTGAAAGTTGTACCGCCATTTTGGTGCCGCCATTCTCACAGACAGTTCCGCGAATCCACAAACCACACGCCGAGGGACATATGACACAACACGCCATCAACATGGACCACCAGTGGTTGCCCTTCACAGGCAACCGTCAATTTCGCCAAGATCCGCGTGTGGTGGTCGCGGCCGAGGGCCTGAACTTCACCACGCATGACGGGCAACAGATCTTGGACGGTATTTCCAGCCTGTGGTGTGTGACGGCGGGCCACAACCGCAAGCCAATCAACGAAGCGATCAAAAAACAGCTGGACACCCTGGACTACGCCACCGCGTTTCAGGTCAGCAACGACAAGGCTTTTCAAGCAGCGACCATGATCGCCGATTTGGCGCCTGGCGATTTGAACAAGGTGCTGTTTTGCAGCTCGGGTTCGGAAGCGGCTGACACCGCATTGAAGGTGGCACTGGCGTATCACCGCGCGCGGGGTGAGGGCCATCGCAACATCTTTATTGGCCGTGAAAAAGGCTATCACGGTGTGAACTTTGGCGGCATGAGCGTGGGTGGCTTGCCCGCCAACCGCAAGGTGTATGGCGCGCAATTGCTGCCGCGGGTGGACCACATGCGCTTCATCCACGACCCGGTGGACAACGCGTACATCCACAACCAAGAGCCGGTGTGGAAAGAAGACCCGCTGCTGGAATTGGAAAACCGCATCTTGGCGCTGCACGACCCGAGCAACGTGGCCGCCATCATGGTTGAGCCGGTGGCCGGTTCTGCCGGCTGGTATTTGCCGCCGCAGGGTTACCTCAAACGCTTGCGCGAGATCTGCGACATGCACGGCATTTTGTTGATCTTTGACGAGGTCATCACCGGCTTTGGCCGCATGGGAACGAACTTTGCCGCCGACTATTACGGTGTGGTGCCCGACATGCTCAATTTCGCCAAAGGCGTCACCAACGGTGTGATTCCTTTAGGAGGGGTGATCTGCCGTGACTTCTTGTACGAAGGCCTGATGAACGCGGGCGCGCCCGAGCACGTGGTCGAATTTTTTCACGGCTACACCTATTCCGGTCACCCAGTGGCCTGCGCCACCGCTGTGGCCACCTTGAACCTGTTCAAAGAAGAAGACTTGTTTGCGCGCTCGGCGGCCATGGCGCCGCTGTTGGGCGATGCCATGCATGCCGCCCTGAAAGGCTTGCCGAATGTGATCGGCATTCGCACCTTGGGCTTGGCCGGTGCAGTCGAGCTGGCGCCGATGGCGGGTGCACCGGGCAAACGGGCGTTCAATATCTTCCTAGACTGCTACCACCACGGCGTGCTGGTGCGGGCGGCCGGTGACAACCTGGTGCTGTGCCCCGCCTTCACGGTGGAAAAAGCCCAGATCGAGCAGATGGTGGGTACCCTGGCCGACAGCATTCGCCGTCACGCTTGAATCGCCTGAACTTCTCGGGGCGTGATGCGCTGCAGGTCACGCTGACGCTGGCGGTGGCGTGGTGCACCGCCCTGCTGTGCCAGTGGTTACGCACGCCCATTCCTTGGATGATTGGGCCCATGCTGGCCACCGCTGCCTGCTCTTTGGCCGGCTGGCCGACCCGCAGCGCCGATGGCCTGCGCAATCTCGGGCAATGGACCATCGGCACCGCTTTGGGCTTGTATTTCACCCCCCAGGTGGGCGAGTTGGTGCTGAGTTTGTGGTGGGCGATTGTGCTGGGCATTGTGTGGGCCCTGGCCCTGGGCTACGGCTTTGGCCTGTGGTTGCACCGACGCCATGCCGACCAGTTGATGCAGGGCGCGACCGCGCACACGGCCCAAGCTGTGCGTGCGACCAGTTATTTTTCGGGCGCCATTGGCGGGGCGTCAGAGATGACTTTGCTGGCCGAGCGCGCCGGCGCCCGCACCGACTTGGTGGCGGCCGCGCACAGCATGCGGCTCTTGCTGGTGGTGATTTTGTTGCCCTTTGGCATGCAATGGTTTCAGGCGCATTGGGGCTTGCATGTGAACACCGCTTTGTTGCCCGGCCCGCGCGTGGCCCAATGGCCAGGTTTGCTGTGGCTGGCCCTGGCAACCGGTGTGGGTGCCCTGGTCATGCGCGCCTTCAAGCGCGCCAACCCCTGGTTCATGGGCGCGATGACGGTGTCCATGGCGCTGACCCTGTCAGGGCAGCAATGGTCGGCGATTCCGACCGAGCTGTCGAACGCGGCGCAGTTGCTGATCGGCATCAGTTTGGGGGTGCGGTTTCAACGCGAGTTCATTCACACCGCGCCGCAATGGATGTTGTCGGTGGTCATCGGCTCCTTGCTGATGATGTTGGCTTCTGCCGTTTTAGGTTGGGGTCTGGCCGAGGTGACGGGTTTGCATCCGGCCACCCTGATTTTGGGCACCGCGCCCGGTGGGATCGCGGAGATGGCGATCACCGCCAAGGTGTTGGAGTTGGGCGTGCCGGTGGTGACCGCGTTTCAGGTCTGCCGGTTGGTGACGGTGTTGCTCATCGTGTCACCCCTGTACAACGGCTGGGTCGCGCCGCGCGGGGTAGATTGAGCGCGCCTGAATCAGCGAGCGGAGTGGGAAGTGGAACTCGCCGCGCAGGCTCAGTGCACCACCACGGGTTGCTGTGCCAGACCGGCGTAGCGCTCCAAGGTGTCTTCAACTTCTTCTTGCGTGGGGGTGTGCTGTTGCCAAGCGTGAATGTGCTGCTGGAACATCTCGGCCCAAGAGCCGTCCAAGTAAACCTCTTTGCCTGAGCGCTTGTCCACAATTTCAAAACCGTGGCGTTCCAGAACAGGACCTTGGACAGGTGTGGCCTCGTTTTCGGCGTTGGCCAGCATGTGCATCACGGTGAAAGAATCAGATTCGTAAAGCAGGTTCATGGTGTCATTCTCACTCAACTTTGGCTTGGTAAGTGGGTTGTACTGAGAATATTTCAAGAGGCAGGTGTTTTAGCTCTTGTTGGCGGTGTTCGCCAAAGGGGCCAGTGGTTGGATGCTGTCCATGGCCATGTCAATGAAGCTGCCGTTGACTTGGCTGATGCGAATGCGCACCGGCATCCAAGCGTGCGAGCGCGACAGCCACAGCTCGACCTGGGTGTCGTATTTGCCGCGCGGCAGGCACACCCATTTGAGGGTTGGCAAGGGTTTGCCATCGACTTGCACGTTTTCTTCGGCTTGCAGGGTCAGGGTCCAGGGCACAGCGTCATTGAGGGTGGCCGTTTGGATACTGACGCTGCTGCCCGGTTTGAAGCGCTCAGGATCGCCCGCCATGGCGGCGGCCAATTGCACATACAGGCTGACTTGGTCTTGCGCACCGGCTTGCAAGTCGGCGCTGGGTTTGTTGTTGCTGAAATGAATGCGGTGGTTTTCTGCATCGAAGTGGGTGGCTTTTTCGCCGCGCCATTTGTCGCCAAGGCGCAGCGGCATCAAACCCTGTGGGCCGACGCTGCCCACGCTGGAAAAAATCCGCGAGCCGAGCAAAAAGGCTTTGATGGTCAGGCTGGCTTCGTAGTGGGTGGGGTTGTGCTGCCAGCGCAACTCACCGCTGGCGTAATAGTTCAGGCCTTTTTCCTGGCCGGTGAGTTTGTAGCCAATCAACACGGGCGCAGGCAGTGCGCCCACCGTCAACCCCAAAGGCGCGGGCTCGGCGGGAGGCGGAGGGTTGTTGGGTGGGGCCGCTTGTGCCACGACCTCGGTGTTGGCCGGCGGGGTCTCCGCGGTGGCGGGCGCTGGCGGGCTGGGGGTGTCCCGGGACGCTGCAGGGGCGATTGCCGCAGGAGCTGCCGCGGGCTCTGGCGGTGCGGGCTGCGCAGGCGAAGATTGAGTTGGCGAGGGCTGAGTTGGCGAGGGCTGAGCTGGGGGTCTTGGACCCGTTGGTGTGCGCGATGCGGGCGCGGCCGTGGCGGCCGGGACGCTGATCGTGCGCGTTTGCAGCGTTGCCGTAATGCGCTGGGGCGAGGACAGCGAGACCTGCAAGGCCGCAGGCCCGCCCAGCAGCACAGCCAAGTGCACGGCGGCCACCAGAGCGGTGGTCCAGGCCAAGGCGGCCACTGAGGGCCCTGTTTTTTGTTGGCGCATCAGGGTGAACGTCTTCAGGCCCGATAGCCCAAGTCCTGCGAGAGTTGCTGCGTCATCTGCAGCAGCGCTTGCACCACCGGCCCGCTGAGCGAGGCATCAAAACTGGCCGACGAGCCCAGCGCCACCACACCCAGCGCCAAGTGCCCATCGGCATCGAAGACGGGCGCACACAAGCCCGAGACGCCGGGCAGCAACACGTTCACCACCCGCCCCAATCCTTGTTGACGGGTTTCTTTTTGCAGGGCTTTGACCGCAGCCAGGGTGGCTGGCACATCGGCGCGGCCGAGTTTGTGGGCCAAGGCCATTTCTTCCTTCAACAATGGCGTCAATTTGTCCAGCTGCCCTTCGGGCCGCAAAAAAGCGGTGAAGCACCGACCGGTGGCCGAAGACAACAGCGGCATGACATCGCCCAGACGCAAATTCACCGAGACCGACAAGGGCGACTCTTGCCAGTGCACCAGGGTCGGCCCGCGGTTGCCCCAGACGGCCAGGGCCAGGGTGTGGCCCACGCTGTCCATCAGCGCGGGCAAACGCGTGCGCGCCATCTTGACCGCATCCAAGCGTGACAAAGTGGACAAACCCAGCCGCAAGGTGGCCGGACCCAATTCGTAGCGGGTGCTGATCGGGTCTTGCACCACCAAGCCCAGTCGTTGAAAACTCACCAGGTAGCGGTGCGCCTTGGCGGCGCTCATGCTGGCGGTGGCGGCCAGGTCACGCAGCATCAAGGGGGCCGGTGCGCTGGACAGCACTTCGAGCAGGGCAAAGCCCACTTCGACCGACTGGATGCCGGCTCTTTCTTTGTCGTTGGCGGGGCTGCGCGTGTCGTCCATATCCACTAGAATGTAGTTTCGTTTAGTTAAATTAGTTTAACAATGCGTAATCTGCGGCGGGTCTCCACTGTAGCGGATTCCCTTCTGAAAGAACACCCAAGCCATGAAATTAGCCACTTACAAAGACGGCTCCCGCGACGGACAACTGCTGGTTGTTTCGCGCGACCTCTCAACAGCCCATTATGCGACCGGCATCGCCTCGCGCATGCAACATCTGCTGGACGATTGGAATTTCATATCACCGCAATTGGAAGACCTGTACCAAACCCTGAACAGCGGCAAGGCGCGCCATGCTTTCCCGTTCGAGCCCCGCCAATGCATGGCCCCGCTGCCCCGCGCTTTCCAGTGGGCCGACGGCTCGGCGTACCTGAACCACGTGGAGTTGGTGCGTGCAGCGCGCCAGTCCGAAGTGCCCCAGAGTTTTTATGTGGACCCCTTGATGTACCAAGGCGGCAGCGACGATTTCATTGGCCCTTGCGACGATGTGGTGTGCCGTGACGAAGCCTATGGCATCGACTTTGAAGCGGAAATTGCGGTGATCACCGGCGATGTGCCCATGGCCACCTCGGCCGATGAGGCGTTGGAAAGCATTCGCTTGGTGATGATCGCCAACGACGTGAGTTTGCGCAATTTGATCCCCAGCGAATTGGCCAAAGGCTTTGGCTTTTTCCAAGGCAAGCCGGCCACGGCGTTCAGTCCGGTGGCGGTGACGCTGGACGAGCTGGGTGATGCCTGGGATCACGGCCGCTTGAACCTGACAGTGCAATCCACCTGGAATGGCCGCAAAGTGGGCCTGTGCGAAGCCGGGCCGGAAATGACCTTTCATTTTGGCCAGCTGATTGCCCACATGTGCAAAACCCGCAACGTGCGCGCCGGCTCGATCGTGGGCAGCGGCACGGTCAGCAACAAGAGCGTGGACGTGAACGGCCACAAAGAGTGGCCCAAGGGCTACAGCTGCATTGCTGAAAAGCGCGCCATCGAGACGATTTTGGACGGCCAGCCGAGCACCGAATTCATGAAGTTTGGCGACACCATCCGCATCGAGGTCAAAGGCAAAAACGGTGACAGCTTGTTTGGTGCCATCGATCAGCAGATTGTTCAGTTGGCGTAAACCGCGTCCAGCGACTCGAAACCCTTGACCTCGAGCGGATTGCCGAAGGGGTCGAGGAAAAACATGGTCCATTGCTCACCGGGCTGACCGGCAAAGCGCAGGTGGGGAGGGATGACAAATTCGGTCCCCGCCGCTTGCAGACGCTCGGCCAGCGCCTGCCAGTCGGCGCGTTGCAAAATCACGCCGAAATGCGGCATGGGCACCAGGTGTTCACCCACATGGCCGGTGGGCGCGGTTGGGAAAGGCGTGCCCAGGTGCAGCGATATTTGGTGGCCGAAGAAATCAAAGTCGACCCAGGTGGCGGTGCTGCGGCCTTCCTGGCAGGCCAAGATGTCGCCATAAAAGCGGCGGGCTGTGTCCAGGTCGGTGACGTTGAAGGCGAAATGAAACAGGCTTTTCATGGCCGCCAGCATAGCAGCCTCACGGCCTGGCCAGCAACGCTGCTGGCGGGCTTAAGCGGCCAATGAGGGGTCGGCGGCCATGTTGTCAAACTTCTTGAAATACTGTTTGGCCAGGGCCACCAGTTGGGCGTCGCTCGGGTGGTCCGAGGCCACGCTGTCCACAATCACCTGGGCGGTCGCAGCTTGGTGTTGTGTGCACCAATCGCGGAATTCTTGACGGGCCGAACCGGGCCCGGTCAGCAACACCTCTTTGCAACCCACCAGAGCCTGGGCCACGTCGCTGAACAGCGCGCTTACATCATGGCCCTTGCCTTGGTGTTTGTGGTGGCTGCGTGAGCGGATGCGTTGCATCTCCACATGCGCTTTGTCGAACAGGGCCACATGGGCCTCGTTGTGGTCGAGCCAGACGACGGCGTGAAAAGTAGACATGGAATTTCCTTAGGGGATTAAAAGTGGGGGTGCTGCGCTTCATGGGCGGACTGACAGCCGATGCAGCGCAGCGCCGTGGGCGTGGCCAAGAGGCGGGCCTGCGGGATGGTGACGGCGCAGTCGATGCAGGTGCCGCCATGGCCTTGGGCGATGTGTTCCAGCGCACGCTCGATGTCGGCCAGTTCAGCGGTTTCGTGCTCGTTCATGGCGAACTGGGTTTCACGTTCTGAACGCAGCTGGGCGTTGTCGCTGGCGGCGGTTTCATACTGGTCGGCGGCGACTTCGGCGCGACCGATGACCCCGCCACGCTCATGCGCCATGCGCGCCAGCAATTCGGTGCGTTGGGCCAGCAATTGGTCGTGCAAGGCGGTTTGCGCGGCGGATAAAAGATGGGTGGGCATAGTTGAAAACCTCCTGAACAAGCGGACATCCTAGGCGGTGCATCGGGGGCGGGCATTGAGCCGCGTCAAGCTTTCGTGCATGGCTTTCTTGTCTTGGTTTCATGCGTCAAAATCAAGACCCTCAGCATGGGGACATCAAGATGAGCACCACAACCGTCGACTACAGCCGCTACCAAACCTTGAACATCACGCGCCGAGGGGCGCAGGGCGCGGTCTTGGATATTCAAATGAAAGCCGGCGGGCCGGGCGGCAACGGCAAACTGCCCACCGCCGGCCACGAAGGCCATTGGGAGTTGGCCGAGATCTGGCGCGATGTGTCACGCGACGACAGCGTGCGCTGCGCGGTGTTGCGCGGCGAAGGCATGGGTTTTTCAGGCGGTGGCGACCTCAGCCTGGTGCAAGACATGGCCAATGATTTCGAGGTGCGCACCCGGGTTTGGAAAGAGGCGCGCGATTTGGTCTACAACGTCATCAACTGCGACAAGCCCATCGTCAGTGCCATGCACGGTCCGGCGGTGGGTGCCGGGCTGGTGGCGGGTTTGCTGGCCGATATATCGGTGGCCGCCAAGAGCGCCAAAATCGTCGATGGCCACACCCGTCTGGGCGTGGCGGCCGGCGACCATGCGGCCATCATCTGGCCGCTGCTGTGCGGCATGGCCAAGGCCAAATACTATTTGTTGTTGTGCGAGCCGGTGAGCGGCGAAGAGGCCGAGCGCATGGGCCTGGTGTCCTTGGCCGTGGACGAGGACCAGCTCTTGCCCAAAGCCTACGAGGTGGCCGACAAACTGGCCGCAGGCAGCCAAACCGCGATCCGCTGGACCAAGTACGCGTTGAACAATTGGCTGCGCCAGGCGGGGCCGAGTTTCGACACCTCGCTGGCACTGGAGTTCATGGGCTTTGGCGGCCCCGACGTGCAAGAGGGCGTGGCCAGCCTGCGTGAGCGCCGGCCACCGCGTTACTGATCGCGATCAGGGTTTTGCCTTCATGCGCGACATCATCAACTCCATGTTCGCTTTGCGGTCGGCGTTGATGGTTTGCATGTGCGGGCGCTCGCCCATCATCTTCAGGTAGTCGCGGGCCGGCAGGTGGGCCAAAAAGTCTTTGCCATAAATCAGTTTGGTGGCTCCGGAAACCAAGGGCAGGTGCGTCACGGCGGCGCAGTCGGCCAGGCTCAGGGTGTCGCCTGCCACAAAGGGTGAGAACTTGGCCAGTAGGGCAAAGGCGGCCACGTTTTTCTCCAACTGCGCACCGACTTTTTCTTTCACCGAGTCGCTGACCTTGCCGCCAAAAAAGGCCTCAGGGTACAGATTGCGCGCGACCAGTTCCAGGTGCAGGTCCAAAAACAGCGCCAACTCACGCACTTTGGCCGCAGCAAAGGGGTCGGCCGGCAGCAGCGGGTTTTGCGGGTAATGCTGCTCAATGTATTCCAGCATCACCGCCGATTCGCACATGGCACCCTGTTCGGTCTTGAGGTAGGGCACTTTGCCCAAAGGGCTGGCGGCCGGATCGGTTTGGCCGACCCAGGCCAGTTCTTCCTCAAAGGGCACGCCTTTTTCCAGCAAGGCGAATTTGACTTTGTTGTGGTAGTTACTGGCTGCAAAGCCGCAGAGTTTGAGCATGGGGGTCTTTCGTGAAAGCGTGTAAAGAAAGCGTGTCAAAGAGAGCGTGTCAAAGAACCAACAGCCTAACGCCAGGCGGCGCAGGGCAGCGTCACCCAGATGACCCGCTCAAGTTGGCGACCTGGGCGCTGAGCGGCTTGCAGCCGGGGGTCATGGTTAGAACTTGCGCGGAGGACTGTGCACAATGTTCTGCATCGGCCCATCGCTGGGCGATGGCCCTTCAGAGAGGCTGTTTTTTCGGGTTGTCTTTAAATAGCAAACATTCAGAAATAAACCCGCTTCAATTTCGTCCCTTCCACAATTTGAAACTGCCAAATTCATGTAC
>CANFYZ010000070.1 GCA_947451385.1 Comamonadaceae bacterium
AAGCAGCGCCCATCGCGCGCCGGGTTTTTGACTACTGGTTGCTCGATCAATACCCCAGCGAAGAAGACATGGCCGCAGCGCAAAAAGGCCAAGCCCAGGCGCCCATCGGTCAGCCTCGCCAGAAGTCGACCATTCGGCTGAACTGAGCCTGAATCACTTTTACAAATTCAATCATTTCTAGTTCGTCGATCAAAATCGCTTATCGGTAAACTGACAACATGGCAAATTAGACGATTACCCAATTACAGGACTCGTGTTGAAATTGGTGCCATTCAAAAGCAACGCCAACGTGCCGCCAGAATCCCCGCACATGACTAATCCGCCCGATCCATTGTCCACCGTTGGCTATTACAACGAGCGCGCCGAGCAGTTTTTCAGCTCTACTTTGCGGGTGGATATGAGTCCAATTTATGAACGCTTTCTCAACGGGCTCGCCCCTGGTGCAAGCATATTAGACGCAGGCTGTGGCTCGGGTCGTGATGCACGCGCATTTGACGATCTGGGTTTCACCGTGAGCGCATTTGACGCCTCGACTGAGCTGGCCAAGCGGGCCAGTGAGCACTGTGGCTTCACTGTGGATGTTCGGCGCTTTCAGGATGTGGACGAAGTGGCCCAATACGATGCGATCTGGTGCTGCGCCAGTCTTTTGCATGTACCCCTTTCGGACATGCATGGGGTGTTGTCCAAACTCTGGGCTGGACTCAAAGCTGGCGGTCGCATGTACGTCAGTTACAAGCATGGCAGCGGTGAGCGCACGCACGATGGACGGCGGTTTACCGATGCAGACGAGACCACCGTGCGTGCATGGCTGGGGACCATGCCCGAGTTTCAGCGCATCGATGTGTGGCTGACCCAAGACCAACGCCCTGACCGCCCTGAAAGCTGGACCAACGCCTTGGCCTTTCGCGGAACGGGGCCAGACCAGCGACTGGTGACGGGCGGCGAAGACCATTTTTTGCCGCACCTATCGTCCGCTTTTGCGCGATCCAACCAAGCCGACTTGGCGGTGGCTTTTGTTAAGACCTCGGGGCTGCGTTTGCTGTGGCCAGATTTGCAGGCCATGGCCGATTCGGGTGGCACCCATCGCGTGCGGATTTTGACCAGTGACTATTTGGACATCACCGACCCTGAGGCTTTACGCTTGCTGCTTTTGCTGCAAGAAAGCGGTGCCGAGGTGCGCGTTTTCACCACACAGAACCAAGACAGTTTTCACCTTAAGGCCTATGTCTTCGCTCGCGTGGAGGGCGGCCAGTTGATGTCTGGCACTGCCTTCATCGGGTCCAGCAACATTAGCAGCAAAGCACTGCGTGATGGACTGGAGTGGAACTACCGCGTGGTGTACCCCCAAGATGCCGGTTATCTGGAGGCGCGCCATCGGTTTGAAGAGATCTTTGCCAACCCAAAAAGTATCGCCCTGACCGACAGTTGGATCGAGGCTTATGAGCAGCGGCGCTTGCCACCTTCACGCTCGGTGGCTCCGGGTAGCCACGAGCAAGAAGCGCCGCCAGAACCCAACATAATCCAGCAAGAAGCGCTGCACGCTTTGGCTGAAACCCGCAACAACGGTTATCGGCGCGGCTTGGTAGTGTTAGCGACGGGTTTAGGCAAGACCTGGCTGGCGGCGTTTGATGCGGTGCGCATGGGGGCGCGGCGAATTTTATTTGTGGCACACCGCGAAGAAATCCTGCATCAAGCGGCATCCACTTTCATCCGGATATTGCCGGGCAAGCGTGTGGGCTATTTCACAGGTCGCAGCCGCGATGGCAATGTGGATGTATTGTGCGCGTCGGTGCAGACACTGGGTAAAGCCTCGCACCTTGAGCGCTTTGCTCCGCAGCACTTCGATTACATCGTGGTTGACGAATTCCACCATGCAGCGGCGGCAACCTACCGCCGTTTGTTAGCGCACTTTGCGCCATCGTTTATGTTGGGCTTGACGGCCACGCCAGATCGGACAGATCAGTCAGACATCTTGTCGCTGTGTGATGACAACTTGGTTTTTGGCTGCCCCTTGTTTGAGGGCATCTCCAGCGGCTTACTGGCTCCGTTTCATTACTACGGCATTCACGACGAGTCTGTAGATTACAAAGAAGTGCCTTGGCGCAACGGCCGCTTTGACCCAGAAGAGCTGAGCAACAAGCTGGCCACTTTGGCGCGTGCGCGCCATGCGCACGCCAAATGGCGGGCTAAAGCCCAAAAAAGAACGCTGGCTTTTTGCGTTTCCTCGCGGCACGCCGATTACATGGCCGATCATTTCACCCGCGCGGGCGTTTCGGCAGCGGCTGTGTATGCGGGCTCTGCGCTTGGGCGCGCACAGGCGCTTGAAAAGCTGCAAGACGGCAGTTTGCAAGTGGTTTTTTCGGTGGACTTGTTTAACGAGGGTGTTGACCTGCCCAGCATTGATACAGTGCTGATGCTCAGGCCCACCGAGTCCAAGATTTTGTTTTTGCAGCAGCTGGGCCGGGGCCTGCGACGGCACGAAGGCAAACAGCATTTGGTGGTGCTCGACTTCATTGGCAACCACCAGGCTTTTCTGGGCAAACCCCAAGCGCTGTTTTGTGTGGGGGCAACGTATAAAGCGTTGGCCGAATTTGGCCGCAAGGTCGAGAAGACTGCGCTCGAACTGCCCAACGGCTGTTACGTCAATTACGACTTATCCATCGTCGAATTTCTCAAGTCACTGGACAGTGCTGGGCCTCAAAAAGACTACGAGGCGTTGCGCGCCGTGTTAGGACGTAGACCGTCTCTGAGCGAGTTTTACCGATCCGGCAGCAGCATTCTGGATATGCGCCGCCAAGGCGGGCAATGGTTTGCACTGGTACACAGCATGGGCGATTTGTCTGCCGCAGAAGCGGATGTATCTGATCGATTCCAAACGCTTTTGCGCGAGGTGGAAACTACGGCCATGACCAAAAGTTTCAAGGCCGTCGCGCTGGAAGCCTGGCTGGAACAAGACGGTTTGCGCCAGCCTGTGAAGCTGGCGGTGCTTGCAGCGCATTCACGCACGGTGCTCGACCGTCGTCGCCCATTGCTGCTTGATCTGGATGCGAGCATGCGCATTGCGGAACCCACTGACCCGGCGTGGCAAAAGTATTGGCTGGACAACCCAGTCAAAGCTTGGACTGGAGGCAATCTCAAAAATGCGGCTTCCGCAGCGTTTGAGTTGCACGATGCTGGCTTTGCACTCAAGCAGGCCGTGTCGCAGGCGGATGCGCCTTTACTGGGCGACATGCTGCAAGAGCTGGTGGATTACCGACTGGCCGCCTACGAAGTGCGCTTGACCGTGGCAGAGCCGGTGAGCAACGTAATTCCCTTTCCAACCAAACAGCACGTGGCCGTGGAGTTGCCTTATTTTCCGAACCTCAAAATTGCTTGCGGTCATTTCAAAACCGGTCGCGCTGACGCCGAAGAGCACCGGGCCTTGCCTTTGGCCTATGGCACGCTGGACCCGAGTCGCCACTTCATTGCGCGTGCCTCTGGCAACTCGATGAACGGTGGCAAAAAGCCGGTGCTGGATGGCGACTATTTGCTGCTGGAATTGATCACACCAAGCCGTGCAGGTTCGATCACGGGAAGCGTAGTCGCCATCGAGCGGCAAGACGACAACGGCGACAACCAATACCTGTTGCGGGTAGTGACCAAAAACCGTGACGGCCAATACATCTTGAAGGCCAACAACCCGGACTACGAGGACTTACCCGCTACCGACGACATGCGCACGCTGGCCCGTTTGCGCAACATCATCGACCCACTCGATTTGGCGATCGGTAAACCCTTCATGCGCGAAGACATTCCGGCGCTGTTTGACGAGTCTTTTAACCCAGGCAATTGGCATGCCGGTCATGTAGTGCTTGCTCAAAAAAAGGCGCATGTCCTTCTGGTCACGATCAACAAACAAGGCAAGGCGGACGAGCATAAGTACATGGACCACTGGATCGATGACAGCCACTTTCACTGGCAAAGCCAGAACGCCACCGACCCTAACAGCAAGCGCGGGCAAGAGATCATTCGCCACGCGGCTTTGGGCATCGACATCCATTTGTTTGTTCGTGAAAACAAGCTGGCCGGAGGCAAAGCGGCCCCCTTCACCTACCACGGCCGCGTGCTCTACGAATCACACCAAGGCAGCCAACCCATGAGCGTGGTTTTGCGGCTGCCGGAGGGGGCACCAAGCCCTGTTGATTGAAAAGCCTTAACTTAAGCTCCCCTGCTATATGGCAGTTGCTGGCGGGGAAGCTCATCGCGGCCCAAGCACCATGGATTGTCAAGGTGGCATCCAGAGGGTAAGATGCATGCTGGATCTGAACCCCGGCTCGTCTGGTTACTAGGATTCCACCGGGGCCCGCAAGGGCCCCTTTTTTATAGCCGAACGATGTGCAATGGGTCTCTTGGCGATGCGTATTTACACACTATCGAGGCCAGACGACCGAAATAATTTTGGCCTGATTTTTTCTTCATGTAGCTCGATGGAGCCAAATGTTGATAAAGCAGAAAGGCCGTCACATCAACCGACTGAATGAAATACGAATGACCAGAGTCGCGGTAGTTCGGATCTTCAATGATGGTTCTGATTTGCAGGTTGCGATAGCCTGAGGATTGCTGACTGGGCACGGGATTGAATGCTCGCATGCGTCTGAGCAAACCGTTGAGTTTCTTTTCATCAGATCGGTCTGGAAAAAGCATGCCCATGTCATCCGGATTTCTTGGCCCAGGGAAATTTCTATTTGCCAGCGTATTTTCAAAACGCTGGATCAACACCTTCCAAGCGGACTCAAAAACATCGTAGTTGGCTGGTTTGTGTGCTTTATCGACCACCACACAAATAATGCTCAGATCCGGCATGCTGGCCAGCTTGTCCGCATAGCGGCGCAATATTTCAAGCCGTTGGTGCTTGGGTATACGTGCCAATTCCCCGGGTTTCGATAGCATGGGACTGGCATGGATCTCTTCTCTCAGCTTGAGACCAAAATCGATCTTCTGTACCCTGCGAAACGCAATCAGTTCATCCAGAGTCTGACGCCAGCGAAGCTCGTGCAGAACAAGTCCCGTCAATACGAAATAGCGCGTTGGCGAGCCAGTCAGGCCAATATCGCCACTTTCATCCAAATACATTAAATACATGGTTTGAAGCCTCCCCAGGCTAGATGAGATTGCTGAAGAGCACCGGACTCTGTGGTCCTTGATGGTGTCTACTTCAGAGGAGTGATTGCAAGTACTTGAAGCCTATTGGATTTCTTCCTATTTCCAAATTCGAGCGTTAAAAGAATCAAATATCGATGTTCCCCGCGCGCAGCGCGTTGCTCTCGATGAAGTTGCGGCGCGGCTCTACCTCGTCGCCCATCAGCATGGTGAAGACGCGGTCGGCTTCGATGGCATCGTCGATCTGCACGCGCAGCAGACGGCGCACCGCCGGGTCCATGGTGGTTTCCCACAACTGTTCGGGGTTCATCTCGCCCAGCCCTTTGTAGCGCTGACGGCTGGTGGTGCGTTCGGCTTCGCTGATCAGCCAATGCATGGCTTGACGGAAGTCGCCTACTTTTTCTTCTTTCTGCCGCTCGCCTTCACCGCGTGTAGCTTTGGCGCCGTCGCCGAGCAAGCCACGGAAGGTGTTGGCGGCTTCGGCCAACGCCGCGTAATCGGCACCGCGCACAAAGTCTTGCGTGATCACGCTGCTCTTGATGTTGCCGTGGTGGCGGCGGCTGATGCGCAATATGGGTTTGTCGGTACGCAAGTCGAACTCGGCCGACACTTCGGCCGGAATGCCGGTGGTGTTGAGCTCGCGCAGTTTGGCTTGCAACGCAGGCGCACATTCGGCGGCCGTTTCCATCGACTCTAAGCTGATGGACACGCCATCGGCCATGGCGCGCAGGGCTTCTGCGTCCATGAAATTCGACAGGCGGCTGATCACCGCTTCAGCCACCTGGTGTTTGCGCGCCAGCGCTTCCAGCGTTTCACCCGACAGCACCTGCGAGGACTCGCCGCCGGTGGTGATGCTGGCATCTTTCAAAGCGATGCGCAGCAAAAAGCCGTCCAGCGCCGGGGCGTCTTTGAGGTACAGCTCTTCTTTACCGGCTTTGACTTTGTACAGCGGTGGCTGGGCGATGTAGATGTGGCCGCGCTCAACCAAATCAGGCATTTGGCGGTAGAAGAAGGTCAGCAGCAGGGTGCGGATGTGGGCACCGTCCACGTCCGCGTCGGTCATGATGATGATGCGGTGGTAGCGCAGTTTGTCGACGTTGAAGTCGTCGGTGCCGCTCTTGCCCGACTCGGCGCTGGCTTTGCCAATGCCGGTGCCCAAAGCGGTGATCAGCGTGATGATTTCGTTGCTGGTCAGCAGCTTTTCATAGCGGGCTTTTTCCACGTTCAAGATCTTGCCGCGCAGAGGCAAGATCGCTTGGAATTTGCGGTCACGGCCTTGCTTGGCCGAGCCTCCGGCGGAGTCACCCTCGACGATGTAGATTTCGCACAGCGCCGGGTCTTTCTCTTGGCAATCGGCCAGTTTGCCGGGCAGGCCCATGCCGTCGAGCACGCCTTTGCGGCGCGTCATTTCGCGCGCCTTGCGCGCGGCTTCGCGCGCGCGGGCGGCTTCGACGATCTTGCCGCAAATGATTTTGGCGTCGTTCGGACGCTCTTCCAAAAAGTCACCCAGCGCTTTGGCCACGATGTCTTCCACCGGGGCGCGCACTTCGCTGGACACCAGTTTGTCTTTGGTCTGGCTAGAGAATTTGGGCTCGGGCACTTTCACGCTCAGCACGCAGCACAGGCCTTCGCGCAAGTCGTCGCCGCTGACTTCGACTTTTTGCTTTTTAGCGATCTCGTTTTTCTCAATGTACTTGCCAATCACGCGGGTCATGGCCGCGCGCAGGCCGGTCAGGTGGGTGCCACCATCGCGCTGCGGAATGTTGTTGGTGAAGCACAGCACGCTCTCGTTGTAGCCATCGTTCCATTGCATGGCCACTTCCACACCGATGCTGGTGCCGGGAATGCCGCCGTAGCTGTCGGCCGGGCGCTCGCCCATGGCATGGAAGGCATTGGGGTGCAGCACTTTTTTGTTGGCGTTGATGAAGTCGACAAAGCCTTTGACGCCACCGGCACCGGAGAAATCGTCTTCTTTGCCGCTGCGCTCGTCCTTCAAACGAATGCGCACACCGTTGTTCAAAAAGGACAGCTCACGCAGGCGCTTGGCCAAGATCTCGTAATGAAAATCGGTGTTCTGCGTGAAGATGTCGGTATCGGGCAAAAAGTGCACTTCGGTGCCACGCTTGTCGGTCGCGCCCGTCACGCGCATGGGCGAGACCTCGATGCCGTCCACGGTTTCGAGCACGCGGTTTTGCACAAAGCCGCGCGCGAAATCGATCTCGTGCACCTTGCCTTCGCGGCGCACCGTCAAACGCAACCATTTGCTCAATGCGTTCACGCAAGACACGCCCACGCCGTGCAAACCACCCGAGACCTTGTAGCTGTTTTGGTTGAACTTGCCGCCCGCATGCAACTCGGTCAAGGCGATCTCAGACGCGCTGCGCTTGGGCTCGTGCTTGTCGTCCATCTTCACGCCCGTGGGGATGCCGCGGCCGTTGTCGGTCACGCTGATCGAGTTGTCGGAGTGGATGGTGACCACGATGTCGTCGCAGTGGCCCGCCAGCGCCTCGTCAATCGAGTTGTCCACCACCTCGAACACCAAATGGTGCAGGCCCGTGCCATCCGAGGTATCGCCGATGTACATACCGGGACGCTTGCGCACCGCTTCCAGGCCTTCCAGGATCTGGATCGCACCTTCGCCATAGCCCTCAGAGGCGCCGGCTTGGTTCGCGTCGATCTGGGGTTGTGCCGTGGTGAACGACGTTTCGCTGGGGGTATTTTCTTCGGACATGTTTTTTTTCTCTTACTCTTGAATGGCCGAAACCCGCGAAGGTTCGCGGGTTTCTGGGCTGCAGGACGGGGTCAGGCGGGACTCAAATGCGCATCGGCATGACCACGTATTTGAAGTCTTCGTTATCGGGAATGGTCATCAATGCGGAACTGTTGCCATCGGCCAGATCGATGCGCACCATGTCTTGGCCCATATTGCCCAACACGTCGATGATGTAGGTGACGTTGAAACCGATCTCGATCGCGTCGCCGCCGTAATCAATGTCCAACTCGTCAACCGCTTCTTCTTGCTCGGCGTTGGTCGAGGCCACGCGCAAGGTGCCGGGCTCCAGGTTCAGGCGCACGCCTTTGAACTTGTCGCTGGTCAAAATGGCGGTGCGCTGCAAGCACGACAGCAGCGCTTGCCGACCCAAGGTCACGTTGTTGCGGTGGCCCTTGGGAATCACGCGGTTGTAATCCGGGAACTTGCCTTCCACCAACTTGGTCACAAACTCCATGCCGTCAAAAGTGAACTTGGCCTGGTTGTTGGCAAACTGCATGTCGATCGCGCCTTCGGCATCGCTCAACAAGCGCTGCAGTTCCAGCACGGTCTTGCGCGGCAGAATCACTTCTTGTTTGCTGGGCACATCCACATCCAAGGTGGCCGAGGCGTAGGCCAGGCGGTGACCATCGGTCGAGACCAGGCTGAGCTTTTTACCTTCCGCCACAAACAAAATGCCGTTCAGGTAGTAGCGGATGTCGTGCACCGCCATGGCGAACGAAACCTGGCCCAACAAGGCTTTGAGTGTTTTTTGCGGCACGCTGAACGCGGGACCAAAACTGGCCGCTTCTTGCACCAGCGGGAAGTCCTCGGCCGGCAGGGTTTGCAGCGTGAACTTGGACTTGCCGCCTTTCAAAATGACCTTGCTTTGGCTGGATTCCAGACTCACCGTTTGGTCGGCGGGCATGGTGCGCAAAATATCGATCAGTTTGCGCGCGCCCACGGTGGTGGTGAAGTCGCCCGGGTCGCCGTCGAGTTGGGCGGTGGTGCGGATCTGGATTTCCAGATCGCTGGTGGTCAATTGCACCGCGCTGCCGGTTTTGCGGATCATCACGTTGGCCAACACGGGCAAGGTATGACGCCGCTCCACAATGCCTGAAACGGATTGCAAAACAGACAAGAGTTTGTCTTGGGTAGTCTTCAGAACGATCATGTCAACCTCGATGATGGAACGGGCTTGTCTTCAGCGCGCCCGACAGAAAAAAGTCTCCTGCCATTTTCGCCGTTTTTGATGCAATTTATCACCTGAAACACAGCTATTTGCAGCTTAAATAAAGGGGGATTTCGCCACCGCGCCATGGTTAACCCTTGAGGGTCTGCTCCAGCACGTGCAACTGCTGGTTCAGCTCGGTCAATTGCTGGCGCTCGGCGCTGATTTTGCGCACCGCATGCAACACCGTGGTGTGGTCGCGCCCGCCAAACAACTCGCCGATTTCGGGCAGGCTTTTTTGCGTCAGCTCCTTGGCCAGGTACATGGCAATTTGGCGCGGCCGGGCGATGCTGGCCGGGCGTTTTTTGCTGTACATGTCCGCGACCTTGATCTTGTAGTAATCGGCCACGGTTTTCTGGATGTTTTCCACGCTGATCTGGCGGTTTTGGATCGACAACAGGTCGCGTAGCGCCTCGCGCGCCAGCTGAATCGAGATTTCTTTTTGGTTGAAACGCGAATACGCCAGGATTTTGCGCAGCGCCCCTTCAAGCTCACGCACGTTGGAGCGCACGTTTTTAGCCACAAAAAAGGCGACTTCTTCGGGCATCACGCTGCCCTCGCTGATCGCCTTGTTGATCAAAATCGCCACCCGCATTTCCAGCTCCGGCGGCTCGATTGCGACCGTCAGACCTGAATCAAAGCGCGAGACCAGCCGCTCATGGATGTCCGCCAAGCCCTTGGGGTAAGTGTCGCTGGTCATCACAATGTGCGACTTTTTTGCCAGCAAGGCCTCGAACGCGTTGAAAAACTCCTCTTGCGTGCGGTCCTTGTTGGCAAAAAATTGCACATCATCGATGAGCAGCAAATCCAGCGAATGGTAGCGGTGCTTGAACTCGTCAAAAGTCTTGCGCTGGTAGGCTTTAACCACATCAGAAACGAATTGTTCCGCATGGATGTAGAGAACCTTGGCCTCAGGCCGGTCCGCGAGCAGTTTATTGCCCACCGCATGCATCAAGTGGGTCTTGCCCAAGCCGACGCCGCCGTAAATAAACAAAGGGTTGTACAAATGCCCCGGCATGCCGGCCACATGCATGGCGGCCGCACGCGCCATCCGGTTGGCCGAACCCTCCACCAGCGCCTCAAAAGTGAGCGCGGTATTGAGCCGGTTCTTGAAGCCATTGGCCAGGCTGTCCTCTGCCGATTCGGTGCTTTCAGATGGCACCTCTTGCGCGGCCTTTGCAATTGAGAATGCAGTTCTGGCGGGGGCTTCACGCGTAGCAAGCGCTAACTCCACTGTAACTTTCTGACCTTGTAAACGCTCCAGTAAAGCACTGAAACGGGCCGCATATTGCGCCCGGATCCAGTCGAGTTTGAAGCGATTGGCGACAAAAATCGTGACCTTGGAAAAGTCGTCCGCCACCTGCGCGGTGAGGGGTTTGATCCAGGTGTTGAACTGCTGCTCTGGCAGCTCTTGGGCGAGTTCATCGAGACAGATTTGCCATAAGGCCAGTCCCGGATCGCCGGCTTCTGGGGGGAGGACTCCCTCGTTCATGTGAATTCTTATTTTTGTGTGGACAGTGGGGATTTTATGACGCTGGATTTTGAAATTATCAAGAGTTTATCCACATGCTCGCCATGACTTTGAGCGGCCATCATAAACCAGATTGACGCCCTCACAACCCGGAGGAAATACGGGGGTCAGCGGGGCATCCGCCGTTTAAATTTGCCCATGACCTCAAAGTTTGCGATAATCGCGGGTTACCCCTGAAGAAATAGGGGGCCCCAAGAGGACTCAATTCCATGAAACGCACATACCAACCCTCCAAAACCCGTCGCGCCCGTACGCATGGCTTTCTGGTTCGCATGAAAACCCGTGGCGGCCGTGCCGTGATCAACGCCCGTCGCGCCAAAGGCCGTAAGCGTCTGGCCGCCTGATTTCGATCAAGGCGAGCTTGCTGTTCCGGTGCGCGCCAGATTCAGTGTCCTGGCTGGCCCGGCGCACTGACCGGCACGCCCTGAACGCAGTGACGCGTGGTGACCAGAGGCCCTGAAGTGCAGCGTTTGAAAACACGCCCACAATTTCAAGCGGCCTTGGCAGGCGGCACGGTGTCCCGCACCTCGCATTTCGCTTTGCACAGGCTGGCCTTGGTTGCCCCAGCGCCCGCCACGCATAAAAAGCCCTCCGACTTGACCGCGCAAGCGCCCAACGACCCGGTGTTGTTCGGCGTGAGCGATGTCTGGCTGGGCGCTTTGGTGCCCAAGCGCTGGGCGCGACGCGCCGTGACACGCAACACCATCAAGCGGCAGATCTACAACGTGTCGGCCCATTTTGCTGACGCCTTGCCTTGTGCCGCGCACGTGGTTCGCTTGCGCAGTGAGTTTGATCGCAAAAAATTCATCAGTGCCAGTTCTGACATGCTGAAAGCTGCCGTGCGCGCTGAGTTGACGCAACTGTTTGCTGCCGCCCTGCCGCACGCCAGCCTGCCCACGCCAGGGGCGCAGCCATGATGCAAGCGGCACTGATGGGCATCGTCAAAGGGTACCGCCTCTTTTTGAGTCCTTGGCTGGGTTCGGCCTGCCGCTTCGAGCCGACTTGCTCGGTCTACGCGCTGCAAGCTTTGCAGGCGCACGGCGCAGCGGCGGGCAGTTACCTGACGCTGACCCGCCTGGCGCGCTGCCACCCCGGTTGCGCGGGCGGCCTGGATGCCGTGCCCGAGCAACCGCCGCGTATTTTTTCTCGTTTGCTTTCTCACACCTCTTCGAAGAAGACTTCATGAACGATATTCGACGCACCATTTTGTGGGTGGTTTTTGGTTTCTCCTTGGTTCTGTTGTGGGACCAATGGCAGATCCACAATGGCCAAAAAGCCACCTTCTTCCCCCAACCCGTGACGGCCCAGGCTCCAGCAGCCACCGCAACCACCGCAGCACCGGCCGCCGCTGGCGTGCCCACCGCCAGCGCCGCGGCACCTGCTGCGGCCGGTGTGGCCCAAGTGCCCGGCACGCCTGCGGCACCCGCAGCCGGAGCCCCACGTGACCGCATCGAGGTCACAACCGATGTGTTCAAACTGACCTTTGACACCGAAGGCGGCTCCTTGGTGCGCAGCGAGTTCAGCCAGCATGCCGACATGGCCGACCACAGCAAGCCCTTTGTTTTGCTCGACGAAAGCCGTGAGCGCGTGTATGTGGCCCAAACGGGTTTGATCGGCGGCGGCAACGGCGCGGTCTATGCCACGCACAAAACCCCCATGACCTTCAGCGGCGAGCGCGCCCTGAAAGACGGCCAAAACGAATTGAATGTGCGCTTTGAGTCGGCCGAAACCGGTGGCCTGAAACTGGTCAAGACCTACACGCTGCAACGCGGCAGCTACGCCATCAAGGTCAAGCACGAAGTCATCAATGCCGGTTCAGCACCTGTGTCACCCCAGTTGTATGTGCAACTGGTGCGCGATGGCAACAAGCCAGCCGGTGAGTCTGCTTTCTATTCGACCTTCACGGGCCCGGCCATTTACACCGATGCCAAGAAGTACCACAAGGTCGAATTCACCGACATTGAAAAGAACAAAGCCGAGATCGACAAAACTTCCGACAAAGGCTATGTAGCGATGGTGCAGCATTACTTTGCTTCCGCCTGGTTGCTGCCCGATGGCACACCGCGCGAAAACTTTGCCCGCAAAGTCGACACCAATCTGTATGCGGTGGGCATGATCACGCCGCTGGCCGATGTGGCGCCAGGCCAGTCCAAGTCGGTGGAGGCCACGCTGTTCGCTGGCCCGCAAGAAGAGAAAGCGCTCGAAGCCCTGGCTCCCGGCCTGGACCTGGTCAAAGACTATGGCTGGTTGGCCATCTTGGCCAAGCCTTTGTACTGGTTGCTCGACAAACTGTTTGGCCTCATCCACAACTGGGGCTGGTCGATTGTGGCCTTGGTGCTGCTTTTGAAGATCGCGTTTTACTGGCTCAATGCCAAGGCCTATGCCAGCATGGCCAAGATGAAGGCGATCAACCCCCGCATCATGGACATGCGTGAGCGCCTGAAAGACAACCCGCAGCAAATGCAGCAGGAAATGATGAAGATCTACCGCGAAGAGAAGGTCAACCCGATGGGCGGTTGCTTCCCGATCATGGTCCAGATCCCCGTCTTCATTGCGCTGTACTGGGTGCTGTTGTCCACCGTAGAGATGCGCAACGCTCCCTGGGTGGGCTGGATTCACGATTTGTCGGCGCCTGATCCGTACTTTATTTTGCCGATCGTCATGACCCTGTCGACGCTGCTGCAAACGGCGCTTAACCCTGCCCCGCCTGACCCGATGCAGGCCAAAATGATGTGGATCATGCCGCTGGTGTTCAGCGTGATGTTCTTCTTCTTCCCGTCCGGCCTGGTGTTGTACTGGATCACCAACAACATTTTGTCGATTGCCCAGCAGTGGGTCATCAACACCCGCATGGGGGTTCCTCCTCAGTTCAATCTACCCAAGTTCAACTGAGTGAAAAGGCCGCGCAAGCGGCCTTTTTTTGCTCACCCTTCTTCACGCCATGCTCGCCAGACACCAAGAACCCATCGTTGCCATTGCCACGGCTTCTGGACGCGGCGCGGTGGGCATCGTGCGGGTTTCAGGTCGCGGCTTGGAAGCTTTGATTCTTGCGGTGTGCGGCAAATCTTTGCGCCCTCGCCAAGCCGCCTACTTGCCATTTCAGGATGCGGACGGCAGCGCCATCGACCAAGGCCTGGCCCTGTATTTTCCGGGGCCGCAGTCCTACACCGGCGAAGACGTTTTAGAGTTGCAAGCACATGGCGGCCCCGTGGTGCTGCAGTTGCTGCTGGCGCGCTGTCTGGAGGCCGCTGGCGAGATCGAGCCGTCCACGGGCCGGGCCCGTTTGCCGGGCCTGCGATTGGCTCAACCGGGTGAATTCACCGAACGCGCTTTTTTGAACGACAAGATTGACTTGGCCCAAGCCGAGGCCATTGCCGACTTGATTGACGCCTCCACCAGCACGGCGGCGCGCAGCGCCAGCCGGTCTTTGGCGGGTGATTTTTCGCGCGACATCCATGTGTTGCGGGATGCACTGGTCCATTTGCGCATGCTGGTGGAAGCCACGCTGGACTTTCCGGAAGAAGAAATTGACTTCCTCCAACAAGCCGATGCGCAGGGCCAACTGGACCGCTTGCAAACGCAATTGCTGACCGTGCTGCAGCGTACGCGCCAAGGTGCGCTGTTGCGAGAAGGCATCAAAGTGGTGATTGCCGGACAACCCAACGCGGGCAAAAGCTCGCTGCTCAACGCCTTGGCCGGGGCCGAACTGGCCATCGTGACGCCGATTGCGGGCACCACGCGGGACGTGGTGCAGCAAACCATTCAAATTGAAGGCGTGCCCTTGCACGTGATCGACACCGCCGGCCTGCGCGACAGCCCGAACCTAGACGAGGTGGAAAAGATCGGCATTGAACGTGCCTGGGGACAAATCGAAGCCGCCGACGCCGTGCTGTTTTTGCACGACCTGACGCGCGCGCAGCAGAGCGACTACGCCGAGGCCGATACCGAGATTGACCAGACACTGCGCAGCAAACTGCCGGCCAGCGTGCAGGTCGTTCATGTCTGGAACAAGTGCGACGCACATGCCGCGCCAGCCGACGCCAAGGGCATCGCCTTGTCAGCCAAAACCGGCGAAGGTCTGGCCACCTTGCGCCAGCAACTGCTGCACCTGGCCGGCTGGCAACACGCCAGCGAAGGCGTGTACATTGCGCGCGCGCGGCATGTGCAGGCGCTGCGCACGGTGCAAGACCATTTGGCCCAGGCCGATGCCTTGCTGCAAGCGCAAGCGCAGTCACTGGACTTGTTGGCCGAAGAGTTGCGCTTGGCACAAAACGCGCTGAATGCCATCACCGGCGAATTCACATCAGACGATTTACTGGGCGTTATTTTTTCCAGTTTTTGTATCGGTAAATAATTGCCATGGCCACCTCCAAACCCGATCGCCCTGCCGCCCGCAACCCTCAGTCGCTGTCCGGTTTACTGCCTTTTTTAAAACCGTACCGCTGGCAAATTGGCTTAGCCCTGGTGCTGCTGGTGCTGGCAGCCACCACCACCCTGCTGTTTCCTTGGGCTATTCGCCACCTGATTGACAGTGGTTTTGCGCCGGGCGACCGCAGCGACCAGGTGATGGCGATGCGGGGTAATTTTTTGTTGCTGTTTGGCGTGGCCGTGGCCTTGGGTGTTTTTTCAGCCGGTCGCTTTTTCACTGTCAGCTGGCTGGGCGAGCGTGTGACGGCCGATTTGCGCAACGCGGTGTACCGCCATGTGCTGCAGCAAAGCCCCGCGTTTTTTGAAACCACCTCCACCGGCGAAGTCACCAGCCGCTTGATCGCCGACACCACCTTGGTGCAAACCGTGGTCGGCTCATCGCTGTCGATGGGGTTGCGCAATGTGGTCATGGGGCTGGGCGCGCTCACGGTGTTGGTGTGGTCTCACCCCACGGTTATGCTGCAAGTCATCTTGACGGTGGTGCTGGTGGTGTTGCCCGCCACCTGGTATGGGCGACGGGTCCGCCGTTTGTCGCGCGCCAGCCAAGATCGGGTCGCCGACTCCAGCACCATTGCCAGCGAGGTGCTGAACGCGATACCGATTGTGCAAAGTTACAACGCGCAAACCCGCGAAGCCGAGCGCTTTGCCGGCTCGACCGAGCAAGGGTTTCAGACCGCTGTTCGCCGCACCCGAGCGCGCTCTATCTTGGTGGCCTTCATCATCATTGCCAACGCCGCACTGATGCTGTGGGGCTTGTACCAAGGCACACAAGCCGTGATAGCGGGTGATTTGA
>CANFYZ010000071.1 GCA_947451385.1 Comamonadaceae bacterium
AAGTTGGTGCCCGGGGCCACGCCAAAGTAACCGGCTTCGGGGTTGATGGCGTACATCTTGCCATCGGCATGGGGTTTGACCCAGGCGATGTCGTCGCCGATGGTGGTGACTTTCCAGCCATCAAAACCCTGCGGCGGCACCAGCATGGAGAAGTTGGTTTTACCGCAGGCGCTGGGGAAGGCTGCAGCCACATGGTACTTTTTACCTTCGGGGTTGGTCACGCCCAAAATCAGCATGTGCTCGGCCAACCAGCCTTGCTCGCGGCCCATGTTGGAGGCGATGCGCAGCGCAAAGCATTTCTTGCCCAACAGCGCGTTGCCGCCGTAGCCCGAGCCGTACGACCAGATTTCGCGGGTTTCGGGATAGTGCACGATGTACTTGGTCGTGGGGTTGCAAGGCCAGGCCGTGCTGTCTTTTTGACCGGCGGCCAATGGCGCGCCCACGGTGTGCATGCAAGGCACGAACTCGCCCTCGGTGCCCAGCACGTCGAACACGGCTTTGCCCATGCGGGTCATCAGTTTTTGGTTCACCGCTACGTAAGCGCTGTCGGTCAATTCGATGCCGATGTGGCTGATGTGCGAGCCCAGCGGGCCCATAGAGAAAGGCACCACATACATCGTGCGACCGGCCATGCAGCCGTCAAACAAGGGGCGCAGGGTGGTGCGCATTTGCGCAGGGTCCATCCAGTTGTTGGTTGGACCGGCGTCTTCTTTTTTCGCCGAGCAGATGTAGGTGCGGTCTTCCACGCGGGCAACATCCGAAGGGTCGGAGCAAGCCAAAAAGCTGCCAGGACGCTTGGCGGAGTTCAGTTTTTTGAAGGTGCCGCTGCTCACCAGCTGCTCGCACAAGCGGTCGTACTCTTCTTGGGAGCCGTCGCACCAGTAAATACTCTCGGGTTTGCACAGCGCCGCCATCTCGGCGACCCAGGCCACCAGCTTGGCGTTTTTCACATACGTGGGTGTATTCAGGTTCAGGCCCTGCATCACGGGTGAGTTCATGGGGAAAGCTCCTAAGTTTAAAAATCGTTTTTTTGGAAAAAGGCCCACGCACCAGGCTGCTGTTTTTCAAAAATCGACTCCACCGCGTCATCGCCATGACACACGGGGCATGTAACCGCCTCGTAACCGGACCTGAATTTTAGGGAGTCGCGCCTTGGCGTGCCTTTCAAATTGGCAAATAATTATGCAAAACACGCATAAGGTTATGCTTGCGCGTGTCGGCGCTTCTCAGCGCTTTTCAGCGCATGCCGGTGCGTATTTGCGCAGCCTCAGTCCGGGATCGCGATGACCACGGCCGCTTCGTCGACCACGGCTTGGGCCATTTGCCCCTCTGTCAGGGCGGCCTCCAGGGTGGCAAAGCCAATCAGTTGCAGCTGGGGTGAGAGGGCCAGGCTGGTTTCACCGCCGGCGGGCGCGGAGGTCCACACCGGCCCGTTCAAGCGGTTCTGACCCTCTACCGCGGCCAGCGCGGTGCCGATGCGCACGGCCGTGGCTTTGCACAGCGCCAACGCCGGCCTGCCCGCTTTCAATCCCAACAATTCGGCGCTCTCGTGCGTGATCCGCGACGCCAAGGGGGTGCCATCGCGCAAGCTCAAAACCACACGCGTGTTGCCTGCGACGGAATGCACCGACTGGATCTCGCAGGGCAGTTGGTTGCGCATGCTGGTGCGCAGCCCCAGGCCCACCAGCCCCGACAGCGTCAAACTGCTGCCCGCGCGCTGCGCCAAGGTGGCAAGCACGTGCGAACGGGCTTGGCGCAAAAGGTCCGCCGCTTCCAACAGCTGCACACCGGCCGGCGTCAAACGGGCACCGCCGCCACCGCTACCGCCGACCGCCTTTTCGACCAGCGGCGCGCCGGCCAGGTTGCTGAGGGTTTCCAAGGCTTGCCATGCGGCCTTGTAGCTCACGTTGGCGCTGCGGGCGGCCTCGGAGATGGAGCCCAGTTCGCCGATGCGCTTCAGGATATCGAGGCGCTTGTCCGACGTTTCGTGTCCGAAAGCTTGGGCAAACTGCAAAGCGTGGGGTTGATTCATGGTCCGAAAGCTGAGGGATTTCGCTATACCCGAAAGGAATAGCGCTGATACACTCGCTATTCTAAATTTGAATAACGCAATGCGCTTTTCCAGCCTCTTTTTTTGTTTCACTGCCCTGGCTTGCGGCCTGCGCAGCGCGCACGCGGGCGAAGTCAACGTGGCTGTGGCGGCGAACTTCACCGCGCCGATGCAAAAAATAGCCCAGGCCTTTGAGAAAGAAACCGGACACAAAGCCTTGCTGTCATTTGGCTCGACGGGCAACTTTTACGCCCAAATCCGCCACGGCGCCCCTTTCCACGTCTTGTTGGCCGCAGACGACGCAACCCCCAGCCAACTTGAAAAAGAAGGGCTCGGCCTCGCGGGTAGCCGGTTTACCTACGCGGTCGGCAAATTGGTGTTGTGGAGCAAGCAAGCTGGCGTGGTCGATGCGCAAGGACAGATCCTGCGCAGCGGCAAAATTCAACGTCTCGCTGTGGCCAATCCGAAACTCGCCCCCTATGGCGCGGCCGCCGTGGAGACGATGACCCAACTCGGGGTGTTGCAAGCGCTTCAGCCCAAGTGGGTGCAAGGCGACAACATCGCCCAAACCTACCAATTCGTAGCCACTGAAAATGCGCCACTGGGCTTTGTGGCTTTGTCCCAGGTCATGGTCGATGGCAAGTTGGTCGCAGGCTCAGCGTGGACCGTACCGGCCCATCTGCATGCGCCGATCCGGCAAGACGCCCTCTTGCTGAGGCCAGGGAAAGACAACCCAGCGGCGCTGGCCTTGCTGCAGTTTTTGCGGAGTGAGCCCGCCCGCGCCACGATCCGTTCTTTTGGCTACGATCTATAGCGCCATGCACACGCCTTTGAACTCTGAGACATGGGAAGCGATCATCTTGACGCTGAAGTTGGCAGCGTCGGCGACGGCCCTGTTGATGCTGCTCGCCACGCCGCTGGCCTGGTGGTTGTCCCAAACGGCGTCCCGATGGCGGGCCCCGGTCGGCGCATTGGTGACCCTGCCTCTGGTGTTACCGCCCTCCGTCCTGGGTTTTTACCTGTTGGTGAGCTTGGGGCCGCAGGGACCGCTGGGGCAGCTCACGCAAGCTTTGGGTTGGGGCGTGTTGTCCTTCACTTTCGCCGGCTTGCTCATCGGCTCGGTGCTGTTTTCATTGCCGTTTGCGGTACAGCCGATACAAAACGCCTTTGAAGCCATGGGCAAGCGCCCGATGGAGGTGGCCTACACCTTGCGGGCCAGCCCTTTGAATGCTTTTTTCACGGTGGCTTTGCCACTGGCCCGACCGGGGTTGCTGACGGCGGCCATTTTGAGCTTTGCCCACACCGTCGGTGAGTTTGGCGTGGTGCTGATGATTGGCGGCAACATTCCGGGTAAGACACGCGTCGTTTCCACCCAAATTTATGGCCATGTAGAAGCCATGGAGTATGCCCAGGCCCATGGGTTGGCGGCCGGACTGCTGTTATTTTCCTTTGCCGTGTTGCTGCTCTTGTCCCGGCTGCAACAACGTGCGGGCGCTGCACGGCCATGACCCCTCCAGGACTGCAAATTCGCCTGAAACTGGCGCGCGCTGATTTTCAGCTGGACGTGGACCTGAACTTGCCCGCACAAGGCATCACGGTCTTGTTTGGCCCCTCGGGTTCGGGCAAAACAAGTTTGTTGCGTTGCGTGGCCGGGCTGGACAGGCCGGCCAATGGCCTGGTGCGCTTGGGGCAAGACCTTTGGCAAGATGACGCCCAGGATTTTTTTCTGCCGACCTGGCAACGTGACCTCGGCTACGTGTTCCAAGAGGCCAGCCTGTTTGAACACCTGGATGTCCAACACAACTTGTCTTTTGGCTTGAAACGGTCGCGCAAGCCGGGTGCGACCCAGGCGCTGGCCCAAGCCATTGAATTGCTGGGCATTGGCCATTTGATGAACCGCCGCTGCGACGGACTGTCCGGCGGTGAAAGGCAAAGGGTGGCCATGGCCCGTGCTTTGGCCACACAACCCCGGCTGTTGTTATTGGACGAACCGCTGGCCGCGCTGGACTGGGCACGCCGCCAAGACATCCTGCCTTGGTTGGAAAGAATGCGCGATGAGCTCCACTTGCCCATGCTGTACATCACCCATTCGGTGGACGAAGTGGCGCGTTTGGCGGAACATTTGGTGGTGCTGAAACAAGGTGCGGTCCAAGCCGTGGGCCCGGTGCATGAGGTGCTGGCGCAAGTGCAAAGTCCGGCCATCGTCGGCGACGAGGCGGGCGTGGTGCTGCGGGCCACGGTGTTGGTGCGCGACCCGGTGTGGCATTTGTCGCAGGTGGGGTTTCCTGGCGGCACGCTGTGGGTGCGTGACAGTGGCTTGGCGGTGGGGCAGGCGGTGCGCCTCAGGGTGTTGGCCAGAGACCTGAGTATCACGCGCCAGGAACCGCAAGAGACCAGTATCCAAAATCATTTTGAAGGCGTGATCGATGCCATCGTGGACGATACGCACCCCTCTCAAGCGCTGGTCAGGATGGTCTGCGGTGAGTCGGTCCTGTTGGCCAGAGTCACCCAAAAATCGGTCACCGCGTTGCAGCTGTCGGTGGGTGACCAGGTCTGGGTGCAAGTGAAGTCGGTGGCCGTGATCGGCTGAGTCCGCGCAGACTGGGCCACAAGCAGACTGGGCTACAAGCAGACACAAAAAAGCCCGCCAAAAGCGGGCTCGTCGGGGTCGATGACCGTGTGGGGATCAGGCCATGAACACGGCGATGAAGGCCAGCAGGAAAATCAAAACGGCACCGGCAACAGGAATCACCACCGGAATGTGTTTCACCACAGCTTCGATCGGGTCGGTGGATTCGTGGGGTTCATTGTGTGCGGACATGAGGAGGCTCCAATCTCTTGAATGGTCGCTATTGTAGCCAAGTCGGTCGGGGCGACCCGCGGCGGTGACTTACTGCAAGGCGTAGGTGGTGCTGGTGCGGCACACGCTTTTGCCGTCTTCGGCGCCGCGTACATCGATTTCGCCAAACACCATGGCCTTGCCTGCGCGCAGGACGCGGGCGGTGACCAAGGCGTCTTGCCCGGACAAAGGTTTTAAAAAACTGCTCGACAACTGCACCGTGCTGCAAGGGCGAAAGGCACCGAAATGTACAATCACGGCCAGCACCATGGCGGTGTCGGCGGCGGCCATCATCGCCTGGCCACACAGCATGCCACCGATGCGGGAGAGCTGGTCAGACTGCGGCAACCGCAGCGTGACCTCGCCCGGCCCCCAAGACTGCACTTGCAGGTTCAAAGCCTGCACCCAGGGGGCAAACAAATCGGCCAGGGCTTGTTGTAAAGCTTCGTGGGTCAGGGGGGTTGAGCTGGTCATGGAAAAATCGGCGGTCGGAGGAGCGTCTATTTTGACGCAGCCCCGCGTGTGGGCGCTTGGCGGGGGCGGGGCCTTGAGGTAAGGTGGTCAGATGTTCACCCTTCGCTGCCCGCGGACTGCCCCATGACCACGACCCCAGTTCACGTCTCTCACCACGGCCCGGTCACGGTCGTGTCCATTGACCGCGCGTCAGCGCGCAACGCGGTGGACCGCGTGACCGCCGAGCAACTGGCCGAGGCCTTTCGCGCGTTTGACGCCGACCCCACCGCGCAGGTGGCGGTGCTGCACGGCGCGCACGGCACGTTTTGCGCGGGCGCCGATTTGAAAGCTTTGAACGACGAAGCCCGGCGCAACCGCTTGGACACCGAGGGCGATGGCCCCATGGGCCCGTCACGCATGCTGCTCAGCAAGCCGGTGATCGCCGCCATCAGTGGCCATGCGGTGGCCGGTGGTCTGGAGCTGGCGCTGTGGTGCGACCTGCGTGTGGTTGAGCGCTCGGCGGTGCTGGGTGTGTTTTGCCGTCGCTTTGGGGTGCCCTTGATCGATGGCGGCACCGTGCGCCTGCCGCGCTTGATCGGTCTGTCACGCGCGCTGGACCTGATCTTGACCGGGCGCGCCGTGGCCGCCGACGAGGCCTTGGCCATGGGCTTGGCGAACCGGTTGGTGGACGACGGCCAAGCCTTGCCCGCCGCATTGGCCCTGGCGCAGCAGCTGGCCGACTTGCCGGCCACGTGTCTGCGCAACGACCGCCGCTCGGCCTACGAACAATTTGGCCTGACGCTGGACGAGGCCTTGCGCCATGAGTTTGCCTTGGGCCTGCAAACCCTGGCCAGCGGCGAGGCGGCGCAAGGCGCCGATCTGTTCGCCGCCGGCGTGGGGCGCCGTGGGCAACCCGTCCAGCCGCTCAGGGCCGGTGCTTCTCAATCACCGCCTTGACCGCGTCCGACAGAGCAAAACCCTCGCCGTAACGCGCCGCCAATTCGGCGCTGCGTTGGGTGAAGCGCTCCACGCCCTCGGAGTAAATGAACTGCATCGCACCGCCCGTCCAGGCGGGAAAGCCGATCGCAAAGATCGAGCCGATGTTGGCATCGTGGGTTGAGGTCAGGACGTTTTCGGCCATGCAGCGCGCGGTCTCAATCGCCTGGCGGTACAGCAGCCGGTCTTTCAACTCCAGCAGCACCGCTTGGGGGTAGCCTTCGAGCGGTTTTTCAAACTGCTTCAGGCCTGCCCACAGGTGTTTTTTGGCACCAGCCGGGTAGTCGTAATAGCCGCCACCGGCAGCGCGGCCAGCACGGTGCAAGGTTTTGACCATTTTCTCCACCAGCAACTCACCGCGTGAGGCGGTGTGGGTTTTGCCTTCCGCGGCAAAGTCGGCGCGGGTTTGGTCCAGCACGTGCACCGACAGAGACAAAGAGGTTTCGTCCAGCACCGCCAGCGGGCCCACCGGCATGCCGGCGGCCAGACCGGCTTGCTCGATCAGCGGCGCAGGCAGGCCTTCGTCCAGCATGGCCGCGCCTTCCATGACAAAGGTGCCAAACACCCGGCTGGTGAAGAAGCCGCGTGAATCGTTCACCACAATCGGCGTCTTGCCAATCGCCATCACATAGTCATAGGCACGGGCCACCGACTCGTCGTCGGTGTCCTTGCCGCGAATGATCTCCACCAGCTTCATCTTGTCCACGGGCGAGAAGAAATGGATGCCGACAAACTTGGTGGGCCGGGCGCTGGCCTGGGCCAAACCGGTGATCGGCAGGGTCGAGGTGTTGGAGGCAAAGGTGCCGCCCGCGGCCATCACCGCCTCCGCCTCGCGCGTCACCTGGGCTTTGAGGTCGCGGTTTTCAAACACGGCTTCAATGATCAGGTCGCAACCGGCCAGGTCGGCGACCTCGGCGGTGGGGTGAATCAAACCGAGTAAAGCGTTTTGCTTGGCCGCATCCATGCGGCCTTGGCTGACTTGTTTGTCGGTCAGTTTGCGGCTGTAGTCGCGTCCGGCTTGGGCTTTCTCCAGTGTCACATCGCGCAGCACGGTGGTGATGCCGCGCGTCGCGTTGGCGTAGGCAATGCCCGCGCCCATCATGCCCGCGCCCAGCACGCCGATCTTGCTCGGCTTCCAGGGGGCGATGCCTGCGGGGCGTGACTTGCCTGACTTGATCGCGTTGGTGTTGAAGAAGAACGCGGTGATCATGTTCTTGGCGTTTTGCCCCACCATCAACTTGGCCAGCTTGCGGCTTTCGATGCGGGTGGCGGTGTCGTAGTCCACCTGTGCGCCTTCGACCATGCACTCCAAAATGGCTTGGGCGGCGGGGTACAGACCGTGCGTTTTGTTGAACATCATGGCGGGCATGACCGACAGGCCTTGGGCAATTTTGGGCGTGCCGGGTGTGCCGCCGGGCATTTTGTAGTCTTTGCGGTCCCAGGGCTGTACCGCTTGCGGATTCGCCTCGATGAAGGCCAAGCCCATGGCGAGCAGTTCTTGCGCGTCTTTGGCCAGGCCTTGCACCAAGCCCAGCTCCAGTGCTTTTTGCGGCGTGAGCAATTTGCCTTCCATCAAATAGGGCTGAGCGCCCATCAGGCCCAGCAGACGCGTCATTTTGGTCACGCCGGTGGCCCCGGGCAGCAAGCCGAGCGAGACTTCCGGCAGGCCCAAAGGAATTTTCGGGTTGTCCAGGCAAAAGCGCGCATGACCGATCAAAGCCACTTCCCAGCCGCCGCCCAAGGCCGCGCCGTTGATCAGGCTGACCACCGGTTTGCCCATGCATTCGATGCGGCGAAACGCCTTTTTCATCTTTTCGATGCCGGCAAAACCACTGGCGGCGTCGGCTGCGGTGAGCTTGAGCACGCCCTTCAATTCAGCGCCAGCAAAGAAGGTGGTTTTCGCCGAGGTCAGCAACACGCCGCGCAACTGTGGCGCGTCCGCGCTGAGTTGGTCGGCCAGTGCGAGCATGTCTTGCTGCCACTGCGGCTTCATGGTGTTGACGGCCGAGCCCGGCTCGTCGAAAGTGACCGTGGCAATGCCTTGGTCGAGTGCGTAGCGAATCGTTTCCATGTTTACACCCGTTCAATGATGGTGGCGATGCCCATGCCGCCGCCCACGCACAGCGTGACCAGACCGCGTTTGAGTTGGCGGCGCTCCAATTCGTCCAGCAGCGTGCCAATCAGCATCGCGCCAGTCGCGCCCAGCGGGTGGCCCATGGCGATCGAGCCGCCGTTGACGTTGACCTTTTCATGCGGCACATGCATCTCGGCCATGAAGCGCATCGGCACAATGGCGAACGCTTCGTTGACCTCAAACAGGTCGATGTCGTCAATGGTCAATCCGGCCTTGGCCAGCGCTTTGCGCGCGGCCGGCATCGGGCCGGTGAGCATGATGGTCGGGTCTGCGCCCGACAAGGCCGTGGCCACAATGCGACCGCGTGGCGTCAGGCCCAGCTCGCGCCCTTTGGCTTCGGTGCCGATCAGCACCGCGGCCGCGCCGTCGACGATGCCGGAAGAGTTGCCGGCGGTGTGCACATGGTGAATGCGCTCGACCTGCGGATAACGCGCCAGTGCCACCGCGTCAAAGCCCATGGCGCCGAGCTCGGTGAACGAGGCCTTGAGACCGCCCAGACCTTCCATCGTGGTGTTGGGCTTGATGAACTCGTCTTCTTCCAAAACAGGCAAGCCGATGTCGTCGGTCACCGCGATGACCGATTGTTGGAAGCGCCCGTCCGCGCGCGCTGCCGTGGCGCGGCGCTGCGATTCGAGCGCATAGCGGTCCACATCCTCGCGGCTGAAGCCGCCCAGCGTGGCGATCAAGTCTGCGCCAATGCCTTGCGGCGTGAAGCCGGTGTCGCAGTTGGTGGCCGGGTCTTGCGCCCAGGCGCCGCCGTCCGAACCCATGGGCACGCGCGACATGCTCTCTACGCCTCCGGCGATCACCAGGTCTTCCCAGCCGCTGGCGACTTTTTGTGCGCCCAGGTTCACCGCTTCCAGACCGGAGGCGCAAAAGCGGTTGATTTGCACGCCAGAGACCTGAAAATCCCAGCCCGCTTTCAGCAGCGCCGTTTTGGGCAGCACCGCGCCCTGGTCGCCGATGGGTGAGACGCAGCCCATGACCACATCGTCCACCTGGGCCGAATCGAAATCGTGGCGCTGGCGCAATTTTTCCAGCAAACCGCCGAGCAGATCGACCGGTTTGACCTCGTGCAGGCTGCCGTCTTTTTTGCCTTTGCCACGGGGCGTGCGCACCGCGTCAAAGATGAACGCTGAAGTCATTTCACATCTCCTGGGTTGAGTCGACTGAACCGGCGGCCACGGGGTCCCGGCGCCGAGCATTGACAAAGGCATTATGGGTGGGCACACTGAACAAAGCAAGTGCTTGGTTGACAACCAAAGCACCCACTCCAAGCCCCTTGCCGCGCCCCACAGACTACTCGGAGACACGCATGCAACTGACGCACGAACACGAAGAACTCAAGCGCAACCTGAAGCGCTTCATCGACACCGAAATCAACCCCTTTGTGGACGAATGGGAGGCGGCCGAAATCTTTCCGGCGCACGAGGTCTTTAAAAAACTCGGCAGCCTGGGCTATCTCGGGCTGACCAAGCCCGAGGCCTTTGGTGGCGCGGGGCTGGACTACTCGTATGCGGTGGTGATGGCCGAGGCCTTGGGCCACATCCAATGCGGCGGCCTGCCCATGGCGATTGGTGTGCAAACCGACATGGCCACGCCGGCACTGGCGCGCTTTGGCTCGGACGCGCTGCGGCAAGAATTTTTGGCGCCGGCGATTGCCGGTGACATGGTGGCCTGCATCGGTGTGTCCGAACCCGGCGCGGGCTCGGACGTGGCGGCGGTCAAAACCACGGCGCGCAAAGACGGTGACGACTACATCATCAACGGCGGCAAGATGTGGATCACCAACAGTTTGCAGGCCGACTGGATGTGCCTGTTGGCCAACACCTCCGAAGGCCCGGCGCACAAAAACAAAAGCCTGATCATCGTGCCCATGAACACGCCCGGCATCAGCGTGGCCAAAAAAATCCGCAAGATCGGCATGATGTCCAGCGACACCGGCCTGATTCATTTTGACGATGTGCGCGTGCCGCAGCGCAACCGCATTGGCGAAGAAGGCCTGGGCTTCACCTACCAAATGCAGCAGTTCCAAGAAGAGCGTTTGTGGGCGGCGGCCAATGCCATCCAGTCACTCATCAACTGCATCGAGCAGACCATCGCCTACACCGGCGAGCGCCTGGCCTTTGGCAAATCCATCTTGGACAACCAGACCGTGCATTTCAAAATGGCCGAACTGAAAACCGAGGTGGAAAGCCTGCGCGCCCTGACCTACATGGCGACCGAGTATTACCTCGCCGGCCAAGACGTGACCGAATGGGCCTCCATGGCCAAGCTCAAAGCCGGTCGCTTGTTGCGCACCGTGCCCGACAGCTGCTTGCAGTATTGGGGCGGCATGGGCTTCACCTGGGACAACCCGGTTTCGCGCCTGTACCGCGACGGCCGTTTGGCCTCGATCGGCGGTGGCGCGGACGAGGTCATGCTCGGCATCATCAGCAAACACATGCACACCTTGCCGAAAAATCGCTGACCTGCGGGCCGCGCATGTTGAATCCGACGTCGCTCACCGCATCGACCCCTTCGCCGCTGAATGCGCTGCCCCGCGCGCGCAGTGCCGAGCGGCTGATGTGGATCACGCCCGATCGCGTGTTTTATGCCGGTTTGCTGGGGGCGCCAGGCCCGCGCACCCAAGGTGCGTTGGCGGTGTACGTGGCGTTGGACGCGCCGCTGCGCATCCGCCTCCATGGGGGCGCCTGGCAGCAGGCCGATGTGGCGGTGGTGCCGCCCTATGTGCCTTATGAAGTCGCCACCGAGGCGCGGCATGTGCTCAACCTGTTGATCGAACCCGAAACGGTGGACCTGAGCGCCTTGCCCGCCGTGTTGCAAAGTTGCGGCGCGGTGCACGCGCCGGAGTGGGCGGCGCGCGTGCGCCGCTGCCATGCCGACCTCGTGGCCCAAGCTCGCGCTGTAGACCTGCAGCCCTGCGATTTCGACACCTTGTTTTGGGGCCAGGCCTTGCCGTCCCGCGTGCTCGATGCGCGGATTGCGCGCGCGCTGCACCTGCTGCAAGATCAGCCCAGCAGCCCTGTCACCGCGCAAGCCTGCGCGGCGCAGGCGCACCTGTCGTTCTCACGCTTTTTGCACTTGTTCAAACAAGAGGTGGGCGCGCCATTTCGCAGTGTTCGCACCTGGAAGCGCGCGCGCAGTGTGCTGCACCATGTGAACAGCGCGCAGCCGCTGGTGCATGTGGCGCTGGACATCGGTTACCCCGACTCGACCCACTTCAGCCACTCGATTCGCCAAACCTTTGGCCTGAAACCGCGCGATATTTTTGCGGGCTCGCGCAAGCTGCGCATCATCGGTGGCCCACCGCTAACGCCAACGCCAAACCCAACCCCGGGCCGCTGGCTGGCGGCCTGAGCCGGGCACTGTATCGGCGTCGTCTCAGAGCTGCTGCGCGATCGAGTGCGGCACCCGCACCGGCATGTCCAACAGCATCTGGCCCATGCCTTTGCCCAGCGGGTCGTTGCGGCTGGAGGCCGGGCCGCCGCCGTCCAGGGCTTCGTGCATCACCAGGTTCATCGCGTCAATGCCCGGCAAATGAAAACGTTCCACCCGGCCATGCACCAGGTGCGCGAAATAGGCTTTGACGGTTGTGGGCGTGACGCGCGCCCACAAGAGCGGCAACCATTCGGCGCGCCGCGCCACCAGACCGATGTTGGAGATGTCGCCCTTGTCGCCGCTGCGCGCCCAGGCCAAGCGAATCAAGGGGACCTCGGTTTCCGGCTCACCGGTCTCCACCCAGGTGGCCGGTTCGGGCAGTTCTGGGGCTGGAACTTCAGGGTCTGCGGACGTGGCCGGGGCTATGGGCCAGACCTGTTCGCCCATCTGCACCGTCACGGCCACCTGGGTTTTGTCCACCAAAAATGAAAAGGGTTTGATGTGCGGCGAAGGCGTGGGGCGCCCGCCGCCGGGCCCGGTGGTGCCGGGTGACCAGGATGTGCCCGCGGGCGAGATCTCTTTGGCAAACATCTCCAGCGCTTGTTTTTGCGGGTGACTGACGATGACGCGCACCATCACCTCGCGCGCCCCCCCGGCGCGGGCGTGCGGGCCGTACACCGTTTCGGCGCCCAGCAACTCCACCGTGGCGCGGGTGTAGTCCGGCAGGCCGGCTTGCTGCAGCAGGCTGCGGGTGCGCGCCAAAATGGCTTCGCCGGTGCGGCGCGCTTTGGCGGCGGCATCGATGCCAACGATCAGCAGGGTGCCGGTGCAACGAAAGCCGTCCATCGCCGTGGCCGAAACCTTGTACTGCGCACTCGGTGCGCGGCCCAGCGCGCCACTGACGCGTACCCGCTCGGCGCTGAGTTGCGTGATCTGCACCTGTCTGAAATCGCAGCACACATCGGGCAACGCATACGCGCCGGGGTCGCCGATTTCATAGAGCAATTGTTCGGCCGCCGCAGCACGCAAAATTTTGCCGCCGGTGCCTGGGGCTTTGTGTAACTCAAAGCTGCCGTCGGCATAGCAGTCGATGATGGGGTAGCCGATGTTCGCCCAATCCGGAATGTCTTGCCAATCGGTGTGCAGACCGCCCGTGGCCTGGCAACCGCATTCAATGATGTGCCCGGCTAAGCTGCCACCGGCCAGCCGGTCGTGATCGTGCGGGCCCCAGCCAAATTCGTGCATCAAGGGGCCCAGCGTTACGGCGCTGTCCACGCCGCGCCCAGTGATCACGATGTCGGCCCCTTCGGCCAAGGCCCGGGCCACAGGCACGGCGCCCAGGTACGCGTTGGCCGACAGCACTTTGGCGGGCAAGGGCTCCCCCCGGTACAGATCGCGCGTGCCCGCCTCGCGCAGCGCCGGCAATTGGGCGCTGATGTCGTCGCCCAGCACCACCGCAATCTTTGGGCTCAGGCCCATGCTGTGCGCCAGCGCTTGCAAGGCATCGGCGCAGCCTTGCGGGTTCATGCCGCCTGCGTTGGCCACCACCTTGATGCCGCGCTGCATCACCTCGGGCAAGACGGCTTTCATCGCCATGTCGACAAAGTCGGTGGCGTAGCCCATCTCCGGTTTTTTGGTGCGCACCGCGGCCATGATGGCCATGGTGGTTTCGGCCAGGTAGTCAAAGACCAGGTAGTCGATCAGGCCCGACTGCACCAGTTGGGTTGCGCCCAGCATGCTGTCACCCCAAAAGCCCGAAGCGCCGCCGATGCGAACGGTTTTGCGAGAAGTTTGAGAGGCTGTGGCTGTGTTCATGGTGTGTGTTCTCCTGCCCAAAGACTAGCAGCCTGCGCTCAGTGTGGCTTGCGTTAAGTGGCTGTGATCTTGGGCTGAGGCCGCTGGAAATTTTGCACCTAGGTGACACGCACTGGAGTTTTCTCGGTGTTTTCCTGGGGGTCGGTGACCAGTTCGCACAAGACATGCACGCAAGGGGCCGCGTATGCTGAAGGCATCGATCACCACCCCGAGTTCATGCCATGCTGGACACCCCGTCACTGCCGCATTATTTTTCTGCCGAGCATGCCGACTACCGCGCCGCTATGCGCGATTTTGTGGCGCGCGAAATCACACCGTTTGTGAATGAATGGGACGAGGCCGAAACCTTTCCCCGTGACCTGTACGCACGCATCGCGCGCTTGGGGGTGCTCGGTATTGGCTACCCCGAAGCGCTGGGCGGCACCCCGGCGGATTTGTTTTTTCACATCATCACTGCCGAAGAAATGGCGCGCTCGGGCAGCGGCGGGGTCTCGGCCTCGCTCTTGTCGCACACCATTGGCCTGCCGCCCATTCAGGCCTTTGGCAGCGAGGCCTTGAAACAGCGGGTGGTGCCCCCGGTGCTGCGCGGCGAAATGATCGCCGCCCTGGCGGTGACCGAGCCCGGCGGCGGCTCAGATGTCGCCTCGCTCAAAACCACTGCGGTGCGCGACGGTGACCATTACCTGGTGAGTGGCGAGAAGGTCTTCATCACCTCCGGCATGCGGGCCGACTATTTCACCGTGGCGGTGCGCACCGACCCGAACAACAAAGGCGCAGGCGGTATCTCGGCCTTGATGGTTGAGGGCGACACGCCCGGCTTGAGTCGCACGCCGCTGAAAAAAATGGGCTGGTGGGCCTCAGACACCGCGCACCTGCGCTTTGACCAGGTGCGCGTGCCGGCTGCGAATTTGCTGGGCGTGGAGAACCAGGGCTTCAAAGTCTTCATGAACAACTTCAACGCCGAGCGCCTGGGCATGTCGGCCCAGGCCTGCATGTTTGCGCAAGTGTGTTTGCAAGAGGCGGTGGACTGGGCGCGTGAGCGCCACACCTTTGGTCAGCCCCTGTCGCAGCGCCAAGTCATCCGGCACAAATTGGTCGACATGGCCACGCGCATCGAGGCCGCGCGCAGCCTGACCTACGAGCTGGCCTGGCAGGTGCAGCACCAGGTGGGCGATCCGGCGCAGCTGGTGGCGCGCACCTGCATGGCCAAAATATTGTCGACCCAGGCCATGCAGTTCTGTGCCGACCAAGCGGTGCAAATCTTGGGCGGCATGGGCTTTATGCGCGGCACCCGTTCGGAGCGCATTTACCGCGAGGTCAAGGTGATGATGATCGGCGGTGGCTCGGAAGAAATCATGAAAGACCTGGCTGCGCGGCAGCTGGGCATTTGAAGCTTATTGAAAGTTGACCCCATGCCCCAGATTGAATCGACTGTTTCTCTGAGCAGCCCGGCCTTCGCCGTGAACCGCGCGCACATGCTGGCGCTCTTGGACAAAGTGCGCCAATGCGAGCAGCGCGCCCGCGACAAATCGGCGCTGTCGCGTGAGCGTTTTGAAAAGCGCCAACAGCTGTTGCCGCGCGAGCGTCTGGCCCTGCTGCTGGACCCGGGCGCGCCTTTTTTGGAGCTGTCCACGCTGGCCGGTTTTGGGCTGGACACGCCCGACCCTGACAAAAGCGTGCCGGGCGGCGGCATCATCGCGGGCATCGGCTATGTCAGTGGCGTGCGTTGCATGGTCATGGCGTCTGACTCGGGCATTGATGCGGGGGCTTTGCAGCCCAAGGGCCTGGACAAACTGCTGCGCGCCCAGGAGCTGACGCTGGAAAACAAACTGCCTTATGTGCAACTGGTAGAAAGCGCGGGCGCGAATTTGATGACCTACCGTGTCGAAGACTTTGTGCGCGGTGGCAGCACTTTTCGCAACCTGGCGCGCATGTCGGCGGCGGGTTTGCCGGTGGTCACCGTGACCCACGGCTCGTC
>CANFYZ010000072.1 GCA_947451385.1 Comamonadaceae bacterium
CTTCAACCACGGCCCATGCGGGGGTCAATCAAGGGCTGCACAATGTCGACCAACAAATTCAAACCGACAAAGAACATGCACAGCACCAACAAAGTGCCTTGCAGCAAAGGCATGTCGCGTTGAAAAATCGCGGTGTTGAGCAAGAAGCCTGTCCCGGGCCAAGCAAAGACGGTCTCCACCAAGATGGAGCCGCCCATCAAGTAGCCCACTTGCAAGCCGGCCACGGCCAAGACCGTGGGTGCCGTGTTTTTGGCCACATGGCGAAACACCGCCATGCCGCCCAAGCCGCGTGCACGCAGGGCCACCACAAACTCTTGCGCCAGCATGTCGGCCACCAAAGCGCGCACCGTGCGGGTGATGATCCCCATCGGAATCACCGACAAGGTGACCGAGGGCAACACCAGATATCGCACGTGCTCCCAATCCCAGGCCCAATCAGTCGAACCGCCTGGACCCGCCCCCATGGCCGGAAACCAACCCAGCCAAGTGGAAAAAATGATGGTCAGCACCAAGCCCAACCAGTAGTGGGGAATGCTCACCCCCACCACCGACATGGCTGTCGCCGCGCGGTCTACGCCGCCGCCATGTTGGTAGCCGGCCAATGCGCCCAACACACAACCCACCAGCACCCCCAAGCCCGAGGCGATACCCGCCAGCAACAAGGTGTTGCCCACGGCGCTGAAGACTTCGCTGACCACTGAGCGCCCAGAAGCGATCGAGGTGCCCAGGTCGCCTTGCAGCGCACGCCACAGCCACATGCCGTATTGCACCGGCACAGGCTGGTCCAAACCGTAGGCGCTTTTCAAAGCCTCGATCACATCGGCGGGCGCATCGGCGGGGGCAATGGCGTTGAGCGGATCGCCCGGTGCCAAGTACACCAACATGAACGACACCACGGTGACGCTGAGAGCAATAGGCAGCGCGTACAACAGACGCTTGAGGATGTAGGCGAACATTTACTTCATGCGGATGGTGGTGAGGTCTTGGAACCAGTGTTGTGCTTGCACAAACTCTTGCACCTTCGGCGAAATCGCGTGGGGGTTCAGGTCATGCACCACCCACAGCATCAGCGCGTCGTCGACCATGGTCTGGTGAATTTCAGCCAATAATTTGTCTTGAATTTTGGGATCAAAATTCTTACGAATGGTGTCGATGGCACCGTCCACTTTGGGGTTGTTGTAGCCGCCCCAGTTCACGCCATTGGGCGCGATGTAGCGACTGTCCACAAAGCGGGTGATGGCATAGAAAGGGTCGGCCGTGACATAGCCCAAATTGATCGCCGTAATGCCTTTGCCCGCGTTCATGTCGGACTTGGCACCACTGCGCCAGTGCAGGTACAAGTTCTCCAACTCGACCACTTCAAATTCCAGTTGAATACCCACTTCTGCCAAACTTTGCTGAATGAACTCGTTCATGGGCAGCGACAACATTTGACCTGAACCCCCTTGGGCGATGATCACCTTGGCCTTGAGCGGTTTGGCCGGGCTGTAACCGGCTTGCGTCATCAGTTCTTTGGCGGTCTTCACGTCGTATTTCAAATCGAACGCAGGCTTGCCAAACCAAGGGTTGGTGGCGTCCACCTGACCTTTGGCGGATTTGGCCAAGCCATTGAGGAGCTTCACAATCGCATCGCGATCAATGGCCAAGTTGGCCGCTTTGCGCACCCGAATGTCGGTCCAAGGCGAGCCGGGCTGGGTGGAGAAGTGGTAAGGCCAAACATGCGGCGTGACGTTTTGCACAATTTTGAAATTCGAGCTCTTGAGCTGCGGCAAGACGTCTGGCGGTGGCGTTTCAATGATGTCGACTTGGCCGTTGAGCAGCGCGTTGGCACGCGTCATGGCGTCTGGGATCGGCATCAAGATGACGCGGTCGGTCTTGGCCATGCGGGCTTTGTCCCAGTAGGCCGTGTTTTTGACCAACTCGGCACGCTGACGCGGCACCAATTTATCGAGCTTGAACGGGCCTGTGCCTGAGGGCTGGCTGGCGATCTTGTTCCAGTCGCGTCCCAGCTTTTCCCACTGCGCTGGGCTGGAAATCAAGAACCAGGGCAACTGGTAGGGAAACAGCGAGTCCACATCCTTGGTGGTGATTTCCACCGTGTACTCGTCCACCACGCGGTAAGACGCAATGGAGGGAATACGGGGGCGCACTTGGGCGCTTTGCTTGGCATCAAATTGAGGCGATTTGTCGGACAACACCTTGTCCAGGTTCCAGACCACCGCATCGGCTTTGAGCTCTGCGCCATCATGGAACTTCACACCCTTGCGCAGGGTGAACAGCCATTTCTTGTTGTCTTTGGGGTCGACCTTCCAGCTGCTGGCCAAGCCCGGCACCAGCTTGCCTGGTCGCGTGGCGATGTTGGCCTCCCAGGCCACCAGCGGGTCATAAATCGTGTGGCCAGTGAACTGGTACGCGCCAGCACCGCGGTCGGGCTGGCCTGTGGTCAGCGGAATGTCGGCCATGGAGATACCGTAGCGCGCCACGGTTTCGGCCTGTGCACCGGTATGCATCAGCACAGCCACGGGCAATGCAACCAGCCAACGCGGAATTTGCTTGCAAACAGAATTCATGAAGAGCTCCAAAGTGAAATGAACTCTTCAGGGATTGCATGCAGCGTGCCAATTTTTGCTTTTTTATTTTGTTTTTTCTAAGGCTTTGTTTTCATGCAATTTTTTCAGCATTGCATGGAAGAAATAGGGCTTCACTGGCAGAGTGAGCCCACTTCACGCTCACCGTCTTGCATGCAATCGCACCAAAAAAGACCCCATCCATGCGCTGTTGCACACAATCGGTGTGCGCTGCGCATCCATCGGCAAATTGGCCGAGAAGCCCTTATCCGCAGCCGCAGTGGGCGTGATACCAACCCTGCAGCTCGGTCTCGATGCGGCTCCAACCTGCGATCAAGCCGGTAAACCCGGGCATCGCTCCGCGGTAAAGCCGACGCAACTCCGTCTCGATGGCAGGCAAATTGACGCCCAACACCACGCCGTCTTGCATGAGCACACGGCCGGCGCAAACCACTTCAGAGATATGACCCATGTTGCCGCGCGCAAACAGCAGGCCAAGCGGGTTCACGGGGAGGATGGCATCACGGTCCAGGCGGTCAAGATCAATGCTGATCAGATCGGCCGGTGCGCCTTCTGCGAGAACGCCCGGCCCCGGCGCGCCGGTCGCACCCCGACCGGCAGCGATCGCCTGGTCCAGAAACGCCGCATGGCTCCAGGTGCGGTCAAAACCGCATCCATCGTGCGCCATCTGCACCAGCCGCATTTCGCGCAAGGCGTCGTCGTCCTCGTCGAGTGCGAGGCCATCGGTGCCGACCGCCACCGCGCAGCCCCGCCGCCGCGCATCGGCAATGGGTGCAAGACCCGAATGAAGATGCAGGTTCGATGAAAAATTCGTGACGATGCGTGCCCCGTGCTGCGCAATCAGATCAAGCTCTTCGGGGCGGGCATGGGTGCAGTGCGCGAGCGTCGTCCGCGATGACAGAAAGCCGATGTCGGCGAGATACCGCACCACGCCTTCGGGAAAAGCCCGGTCTGCCCAGACGCGCTGGTAAGGCGTTTCGAGCAGGTGCATGTGGATGCGCCGGCCAGTAGCTTGCGAATGCCCAGCAATGGCCGCCAACATCGCGCGCGAGCACCATTGGACACCGGCCGGTCCCAGTTGCACGTCCACCATCGGTCCAGCGATGCGTGCGGCAATGTCCTCTACCAGCGCGAGGTAGTCTTGCGGCCGCGGAGGCGGGGGCATGAACAGCGACTTCACCGTCTGTTGATCGCTTTCCGACAACGCGGTCAGCACCGGGCCGGCATCGCCGTAAACCAGCGGATTCTGGTCGCGTACCGCCATGGCGAAGGCCAGGCGGATGCCGACGTGGCCAGCGGCCTTGGCAATCTGAGCGGCCTCGTCTGGAATCGACATCAACCCGCTGGGGCGTGTGTAGTGGATCATCATGGCCGCGCAGCCGGCGCGCACCGAGCGCGCCAGCGAAGCCGCGGCCTGCAGGTAAGGATCGCGTGGGGTACCCAACGCCGAGCGCAATATCCAGGTCTCCAGCGGCATGTTCAGCGCCCCGAACGAAGACGCGGTCGGCCTGGCATGGTCATGGGCGTTGACAAGGGCCGGCAACAGCAGCCTGCGCGGGCCGGCAGCGGGCTCGGACATCGGTTCAATGCGCTCGATCAGCCCATTCTTGATCGTCAGGCGGACGTTGGCGAGGATGCCTGTCCGCTCTCCGGCAAAGCAGTGGGCCGCCTCGATGACACGCTCGCCAGGGAGCGCGTTGGGTGCCATGGCTCAGTTGGCCGTGTAGACCAGCGAGCGCTCGGCCCGGGGCGGCAGAAACTGGCGATTGAAGATTTCGGATGGCGCCGGCACACGGCTGAGTTGGTAGCCTTCGACGATGATGCCAATGGCGCGCGCCATCCGGTTGTCTTTCACGTCGCCAATGCCGATTTCTTTCATCTCGGGCGAGACAATCAGCTCGGTGAAGGAATACTGCATCCGGCGCTTTTCAACCGCCTCGTTGATGAGGTTATCGTAGGCCATCGTGGACTTCATGCCGAGGTTCTGGTCTTTGGCGATCTCGAGCATCGCCTTGTTGGTGGCGCGCACCAGGCCAGCCACTGCTTTTGGATTTTCCCGGATCATCTTTTGCGAAACCATCAGGCCGTTCGAGTAAAGATCCATACCGTAGTCGCCGAAGGACATCCAGTTGAAGTCTTTCTCAGGGTCCTGGCGGTTGAGCACCAGGTTGAAATAGCTGGTGATGTTGAAGACCAACGCACCTTCGATGTCGCCCTTGATCAGCATGGGCTCCTGAAGATTGGGCGCCATGTTGGAGACCTTGATTTTGCTGGCGTCAAGTCCGTTTTTCTGAATAAACACCGGCAGAAGGCGCGTCGTGGGCGTGCCCTGTGCGCCGCCCAGGGTCTTGCCTTCGAGATCCTTGGGCTTGGTGATGTTGGCCGACTTCTTGGTGACGATGGCAAACGGTGGACGGTTCCACATCTGATACACCATCACCGGCGCCTCGCCGGGCTTGAGCGACGCGTTTTGGATGATGGCGTTGACGTCACCAAAGCCGGCGTCATAAGCGCCGCCCATGATGCGCGTGACCGTGGCCCCCGAGCCTTCGCCTTGGTCGATGACGACATTGAGCCCCTCGGCCTTGTAATAGCCCTTGTCGCGCGCCACGAAGAAGGCCGCATCTGAGCCTTGCGTCTTCCAGCCCAAGGTGAATTTGACCGTCGTTTCTTGTGCCTGCGCCGCACCGGAGAGCAAGAAGGTTGCGGCCAGCGTCCCTGCAACAGTTTTCAATAATAAGTTGAGCATGGTGGATTCCTAGGAGTGGTTTAAAAGGGTGGTATCTGAGACGGTCAGGCGGCTAACAGGTCGTTTTTGCGGTTGGCCCAGCCGGTGACACGCATCTCGATCAGCGAAAACGCCGCATAGAGCACCACGCCCAGCCCCGCAAGAATGAACAGCCCTGCGAAGACCATCGGGGTGTTGAAGTTGGAAGAGGCGGACATCATCACGTTGCCAATGCCGCGGTTGGAGGCGACGGTCTCTGCCAGCACCGTGCCGACGAAGGCATAGGTCACCGCCACCTTCAGCGAGGCGAAGAAGAACGGCATGGTGCGTGGCAAGCCAACGTTCCAGAGGATGTCGAACTTATTCGCCCCAAGCGCTTTCAGCACATCCTCCATCTCCGGCTCGGTGGTTGCAAGGCCGGTGGCGATGTTGACGACGATCGGGAAGAAGCAGATGGCCAGCGACGTCAGTACAGCCGGCACGGTGCCCGAGCCAAACCACAACACGAAGATAGGCACAACGGCGACCTTGGGAATGGAGGAGAACCCGATCAGCAGCGGATAGGCCGTGTCGTAGGCTATGCGGGAGGAGCCAATCAGCGCGCCCAGGACCACACCGAGCAGCACGCCCAGTGCGAAGCCAATCATGGTGGTGCTCACGGTCTGGACGATGTGGGGCCACAGGATCGGCATTCGCTGCCACAGCGTTTGGAAGATCTGGCTGGGCCGCGGCAGTATCAAGTCCGACATGCCCGAGGCAAGACAAAAAACTTCCCAGGCGGCAAAAAACAAGACGATGAGGGCGACGGACGAGCCACGACGGCGCAATGCAGTGCTGTTCATGGGGCCTTACTCCCGGCGGGGGCGTCTGCACGTGCGACCACGATCAGATCGCGCAGCTGCTGGTTGAGCTTGACGAATTCCGGCTCGAAGGTCATGGCGATGGTGCGCGGGCGGGCAAAAGCCACGGGGCTGTCCTCCAAAATGCGGCCAGGCCTGGTGCTCATCACGCAGATGCGGCTGGCCAAAAAGCCGGCTTCCTTGAGGTCGTGCGTGACCAGCAAGACCGTCGGCTTGCGGGTCATCCACAGCGACTGCAGCACGCCCCAAAGTTCCTCGCGGGTGAATTGGTCGAGCGCCCCGAAAGGCTCGTCGAGCAGCAGCAGCCGCGGCTCGTGGATCAGTGCACGGCAGAGATTGGCGCGCTGCAGCATGCCACCTGAAAGCTGCCATGGGAAATGTTGGTCAAAACCGCGCAGGCCCACCTGCTCCAACAAGGCGTGCGCCCTGTCGCGGAACTCGGTTTTTTTCTTGGTGCTGTACTCTGACCGGAATGGTTCGACAATCTTGAGCGGAAGCATGATGTTCTTCTCGATCGTCATCCAAGGCAGCATGGTGGGGTTCTGAAAGGCCATGCCGATCCGCAGCGCCTTCGCCGCGACTTCGCGCCCACCCACCACCACCACACCGGATGTCGGGGCAACCAGGCCGCCGACCAGTTTGAGGATCGTCGATTTGCCACAGCCGGAGGGGCCCACCAGCGCGACAAAGTCGCCATCGGCGATGCGCAGCGAAGTCGGCGACAGTGCAGGCACCGCCTTGTCACCGCGACCAAACGTCACCGCGGTTTGCGACAGCTCGATAGCCAACTCGGGCGCCGAAGGCCCTGGCGCATCTGCAACTTCAAGCTGCGGCAAATCCCCGGTGACGGGACGCGCAACTGTTGTGGGACTGCGTCCTGTCGTGACGGCGGCTTGTCCCATGTCAGTGTCTGGGTAAGTGAGGAGGGCTTCAGCCACGAATCGCCCGGTCCGTTAGACCGTTTTTAAGAGTGGCAAGAGAGCGCGTTCGAATCATGGTGTTGTTCCAAAGTCTGTGCGTACAACCGCGAGAGGCGACATTGCGCCGAGTGAGGTGGCATCACGCAAGGGCCATGCCAAGACTCAGACGCCGTCGTATTTCTGTTCAGAGTGCACCCTGGGCAGGTCTCGGCACGCGACTTGCGAATGGGTTGTGTCAGCCAAACTGAAGCTGTGAACTGAAAGACAACATGCCCCCTCAAGCCAAGTCCTTGCCGACGCGCACATCGTCGATGAAACTCAACAACCGCAGGGCCGCGCGGTGAGCGATGTCCAACACCGTTACGTCGGTGCCTTGCCATCGCACGGGCGATTCGGCTACCGACCAATCACGCGCCGTCGCCACTATTCATGGCCTGGTGGTGCAGGCCTGGCCGTCTATCTGGGCTTTAACGTCGAACACTTCGCGTTTGGCGAAGGGCTGGGTGCGGGCATCGGCCCCGTATCGCCACAACCCGACGTGCTGAATTACAGCTGGCGCGAATACGGCAACCGGGTGGGCGCATGGCGTTGCCTGGAGCTCTTCGATCAGCTTGGCATGCCCTGCGGCGCATTGATCAATACCGCGCTTTACGACCACTGTCCGGAGCTGGTGGCGGCCATGGTGGCGCGCGGCGATGAGCTGATCGGCCATGGCCACACCAATGCGGAGCGGCAAGGCAGTATGTCCGCGGCTGCAGAACGCGAGCTGCTGATCGCCTGCCGTCAGCGCATGCAGGATGAAAGTGGTCAACTGGTGCAAGGCTGGCTATCGCCCTGGATCTCGGAAAGCCTGCAAACGCCCGATCTGTTGGCGGAGACGGGTTATCGCTACACCCTCAATTGGTGCCATGACGACCAACCTTTGTGCATGCGCACCATCGGCGGGCAGTCGCTCTGGGCCGTTCCCTATCCGCAAGAGCTGAATGACATTCCTATGATCGTGGGGCGCCAGCTCGACGCGAAAGACTTTGCGCAAATGATCATTGACCAATTCAACGAAATGCTGGACCAATCACGCAGCCAACCGCTGGTGATGGGCATCGCTTTGCATCCTTACTTGATCGGCCAGCCTTATCGCTTACGCCATCTGCGCCATGCGCTGCAGCACATCGCGGCCGAGCGGGACCGCGGCAACGTGTGGTTCACCACGCCTGGGGCCATTTGCGGCCACGTCGAACAACTGCGTCAGCAGCATCCTGAGGACTTTTCATGAGCGCAGACTTCCCGATCGACGACACCGTGGGCGCCTGGGTGCCGCATGGCCGGTTCGTTATGGAGCCCACGTCGAGCGGGCCGCTCTCATCTTTGACCTTCGCGGTCAAGGATGTCTTTGACGTGGCAGGCCATGCCACCGGCGCTGGCAATCCCACCTGGCTTGCGACGCACGCGTCGCCCGGCCGCAGCAGTCCGCTGGTCGACCAGCTGCTGGCAGCCGGCGCCCGCCTGATGGGCAAGACACTCACCGACGAGCTGGCCTATAGCCTGCACGGCGACAACCTGCATTACGGCACACCCGTCAACACGCGTGCACCGGAATGCGTGACCGGCGGTTCCTCGAGCGGATCGGCCGCCGCCGTGGCGGCCGGTCTGGTGGATTTCGCGCTGGGCACAGACACCGGCGGCTCCACGCGCGTGCCCGCCAGCTACTGCGGCCTTTGGGGCCTGCGTACCAGCCATGGCCTGTTGTCCACCGTCGGGCTGGTACCCCTGCATCCAGGCTTTGATACCTCAACATGGCTGGCGCATGACGGATCTACATTCGAACGGGTGGCCGGGCAACTTCTGCCCGACACGGCACACACATTTCGCCGCGTGCTGCGCTTCGAAGATGCCTGGGCCCTGGCTGACCCGGTGTTCCAAACGCCATTGCAGCGCGTTCTCGATGCCTTGGCCGAAGAGCTCGCCGTGCGTCCGCAGCAGCGGCATGCCAGCCCGGACGTCCCGCTCGAGAAGTGGCGAACGGTCTATGCCACTGTCGGAGCGCATGAAGGCTGGCAAGTTCACGGCGCTTGGATCACCCGCCACCAACCCACATTCAGCCCGGCCATTCACGCGCGTTGGAAAGCAGCGTCTGAGGTCAGTGACGACGCGGCCTCAGCGGCCCGCGAGGTGATGGCCTCAGCGCGCCGCTCAGTGCGCGACCTGTTGGGCGAAGACGGGGTGGCGGTGCTGCCATCGGCGGCCAGCCTTGCGCCGCGGCGCGACGCCAGCCCTGCGGCGGTGGATGCCGTGCGTCTGCGCACCATGGCCATCACCTGTATCGCGGGCCTGGCCGGACTGCCGCAAGTGAGCCTTCCATTCACATCGCCTGAGGGCGAACCCCTGGGCGTCTCGCTTCTCGGCCCGGCCGGAAGCGATCTGGCGCTCATACGCTTGGCAGTGCGGCTGCACGCCTGCTCTGCCTAAACAGCAGCACCCGCCAGGGGCCTGAGGCCGTCATGGAGTCGCCCGGGCGTCTGTAGGTACCTGCGAGAATCCTGTTGATTATAAAAACTGTAATCTTCCGCAACCACCCCCAAGGGTTGTCACGGCAAGAGGCTCACGATAGAGTTCTATTCGAACTGAATTGGAGAGCTCTTCATCTACGGACACAGTTTGAAAGCTATGACCTCATAGGACCTGCCATCGCCTGCATCAACCCTTCAGCCCCGGCGAGTCGGTTCAATTCGGTATGAAAAGTAAAGACGGGGCTGTTATCTGGAATTCACTGTGAAATCTGAAACTTCTCCCTTGCAGATCGTGGCTTGCCGTCATTGGAAAGTCGCCATGCCCTTCAGGGAGGCCCTGCAATGGGGCTCGGGTGTGCGGCCGGCCGCAACCCGACTGGTGGTGGAAGTCACCCTCGCCAATGGCGTCAAGGGTTATGGCGAAACTATCTGTTTGCTGGAGTTCATCGAGCCGGTGTTGGTGAACACCATTTTCCCGATTGCTTTGGAACACACGGCCTCAGAGGTTGAACGATTTACCCGACACGTTTTCGGTGCGGGCTATTACCACCACAAACGGGCCGCCGTCATGGCCATGGCCGCCGTTGAGATGGCCATGTGGGACGCCAAGGGCCGGCACGTGGGCATGCCGCTGTGGGCGCTTTGGGGCGGCGCTTACCGGCGTGAGGTCGAGGTGTCTGCCTATTTGTTCGGCACCGACCCCACCCGGTTGGCGGCATCCGCCCAGTCTTTTGTGGACAAGGGCTACCGCAGCTTCAAGGTCAAAATTGGCATGACCGCTGAATCGGACATCGACAATGTGGCGACCGTGCGCCGCGTGGTGGGTGGGCTGGCGTTGCGAGCTGATGTAAACGGCGCCTGGACACCGGGCACGGCCCGACGAACACTGGAAAAGCTCAAACCCTACGACCTGCAATACATTGAGCAACCTTTGGAGTTGGACGATTTGCTGGGTCATGTGCATCTGCGGCAAATGCAACCGGTCCCCGTTGCTCTCGATGAGTCCGCGTACACCTTGGCCGATGTGGGCAATATTGTGCGCATGGGCGCTGCTGATGTGATTTTGCTGGACCCCCATGAAATCGGGGGCCTGTGGCAAACCATCAAAGCGGCGGCGATTGCCGAAGCTGCGGGCATTCCTGTGACCCTTCACTCTGGCGGAGAGTTGGGATTTTCGCAATCGGCCTATGTGCATCTGGCCGCCAGCATCCCCAATATGAGTATCGCCATCGATTCTGAGCGCGACTACTTGGCTGGCGATGTGGTGACCGCACCGCCCCAAGTGCGCGACGGATGCCTCGCCTTAACCACCGAGCCGGGCCTGGGCGTGTCGCCCGACTTTGCTTTGTTGGAACAATACCGTTCAGACCGTATCCAAGACCCGTACCTGGACCGTTCTCGACCCGGCTGGTTTTCGACCAAGCCGGCCTATTGAATCCATGTCACTCGACCCTCTCAACTGAATCTCAGGAGCGCATGATGAAAAGAATCTGCAACATGTGGGCCGCTGTGGTCGCCGCCTCGCTGTGTTGGATGCCATCTTCTTTATGGGCACAAACTTGGCCCGAGAAGCCGATTCGCATCATCGTGCCCTACACGCCTGGCGGGGCCTCAGACATTACGGCCCGCCTATTGGCTGAGCGCATGAGCACCCGGTTAGGCCAGCCTGTCACGGTAGACAATCGGGCCGGTGCCAGCGGCATCATCGGCACCGAAGCTGTCGCCAAAGCCGCACCCGACGGCTACAACCTGGTCTTTGTGGCGAGCTCACATGTGGTCAATCAGGCGCTGTTTGGTAATTTGAGTTACGACCCGATCAAGAGTTTCGCGCCCATTTCGCAAACGGCCAATGTGCAATTGGTGATGGTGGTTCCGGCAACGCTGGGGGTGAACACGCTGGCCGAGTTTGTCGCGCTGGCCAAGGCCAAGCCCGGGACGCTCAGCTACGCTTCGTCAGGCAGTGGCAGCAATCCACAGTTGTTTGCAGAAATGTTCAAACAATCAGCGGGTCTGGACTTGCTGCACGTGCCTTACAAAGGAAGCACCGCCGCACACACCGACTTGCTGGCTGGACGAACCCACTTGATGTTTGATGCGTTGGCATCGGTCGGCCCCCACGTGAAAAGCGGTCGATTGAAGCTGTTGGCCGTGGCCGGTCCGACCCGCTCTGCCTTGCTGCCCGATGTGCCGACGGTCGCCGAGGCCGGTAAGCTGCCGGGCTATGGCGCCACTTCCTGGGGGGCGTTGCTCGCACCTGCGGGCACCCCGAAGCCTGTGATTGACCGGCTGCACCAAGAGACCGTCGCGATTTTGAATGCACCTGATGTGAAGGAGCGCCTGGGCGGTTTAGGCGCTGAGGTGGTTGCCTCCACCCCGCAACAACTGGCGGACATCATGCTGCGGGAAGAAGCGCGCTACAGCAAATTGGTCCGCGACTTGAAGATCAAACCCGACTGAAAATTTCTAATCCAGCTTCACGCCACGCGCCGTGACCACCTCGGCCCATCGCCGCGTTTCGTTGTGTACAAAGACGCTCAATTGGGCGGGTGTCGCCAGCTCGGGGGTGACACCAAAGCTTGCAAACTTTTCTTTGGTGCTGGGCTGAGCCAAAGCCTGGCGCAAAAGTTGAGACAGTCGATCCACTTCAGTCGCCGGTACATTTTTGGCTGCAAAAAGTGCGGCCCATCCGGTGATCACAAACTCTTCACCCCAATTGCGCAGTGTGGGGACACCAGGCAAGCTGGCCATGGGTTGGGACGAAGTGACCGCCAAAGCGCGTAAACGTCCTGCTTGAATCAGTGGCAAGGCGACGGGCAGGTTCACCACACCCAGCGAAATATTGCCCGATGCCACGTCGGGTAAAAGAACGCTGTCGCCCTTGTAAGGCACCGCCAAAATTTTCGTCTGCAACTTGTGATTCATCAATTCGGTAGCTAAATGGGACAGCGTGCCCACACCACTGTTGCCCGCCGACAGATGGCCGGCTTTGCCTTGGGTGATCAAATCTTCCAAGCTTCGCAAGGGTGAATTTGTCGCTACGACCAAGGCCATGGGCTGTGAGGAAATCATGCCCACAGGTCGCAAGTCACGCTGTACGTCATAAGGCAGGTCATGGCGCAAGGCGGGCAGAATCGTCATCGAGGTACTGCCCATCAAAAACAAATGATCGTCGTTGCTGCTGGTCACCGAGAGCGAGCCGGTGATGCCGCCGGCACCTGGACGGTTGTCCACCAAGATCGGTTGGCCCAGTTGCGGACTCATGATCTCTGACAGGATGCGCAGCGAGCCATTGCCCGCACCGCCAGGTGCAAAAGGGACCACCATGGTGATGGGTTTGGTGGGCCACTTGGGTTGGGCTTGAATGTCAGCGCCGCCAGCCCCCAAACAAACGCCCACCCACAGCCCCAGTGAGAATCGACGCCACAGTGTCATGGTCTTGACCATTCATCACTCCGGTTTGATACCGGCGTCTTGAATGACTTTTTTATAAATCTCAAACTCACTCGCCATGAAGCTTTGAAACTCAGCCGCACTGTTGCCAACTCGGACCACGCCTTTGTCTTGTAATTTTGTTTGTGCCTCGGGCGTTCGGAGGAAGGCTTGAACCTCCGTGGAGATCTTGTTCACAATCGCGGTCGGGGTGCCTGCCGGCGCCATCAAGCCATGCCAAGGTTTAACGTCAAATCCGGAGACGGACTCTCTGATCAGCGGTAATTCGGGCGCGAAAAAAGCTTTTTCAGAACCCGCAATGCCCAGGGCGCGGAGCTTGCCAGCTTTCACTTGGGGCCAACTTGTGGTGGCGGCGTCCATGGCCGCCACGACCTGGCCCCCCAAGAGGTCGGTCATCATGGGGGCCGAACCTTTGTAGGGGACGTGCAACATTTTGGTCCCGGTTTTTTGCAAAAAGAGCTCCATGGCGATGTGCAACGATGAGCCTGTGCCTGAAGAGCCGTAGGCCAACTTGTCTGGATTGGCTTTCAAGAAGGCAATGAACTCTTGTAAGTTGCGCGCGGGTACTTTGTCCGGGTTGACCACCAGCACCAAGGGGGTGATGCCAATCAGTGAAATAGCAGAAAAATCTTTGACAGGGTGGTATGAAAACGCAGTGGGCTGGAGCGCCGGATTGATGGCGTTGGCGGCAATATTGCCCATGCCCAGGGTGTAGCCATCTTTGGGCGAAGTGGCCAACAAACCCAATCCCACCGCAGAGCCAGCGCCCGGTTTGTTGTCGACGGTCACAGCTTGCCCCCATTTACTTTGCAAATGCTCTGCCACCAATCGGGCCATGGCATCCGCAGCGCCGCCGGGCGGCACAGGAACGATCAAGCGAATCGGTTTGGTCGGATAACTGGCCGCGTCTTGCGCCAGAGCGGGGAGGCACATTCCAAGTGCCAAGACAGATTGCGCAAAAGCCAAAAGCCATTTTTTCATGCCAACTCCTTGAATTCGATAGATCAATGACGCAAAAACTGCCACAAACTGGGATCAGGTTCAATGCCTAAGCCATGCCCTTGGGGCATTTCAAAAAAACCACCTTGGCACTGCATGGCGGTTTGCATGTAGGTCAAATTGCGGTCCAACACAGAGTGTTGGTATTCATGCATGGGCACATTGGGCAAGGCTGCCGCCGCATGCAAACTGGCGGCTTGATAAATGCCCATGCCAATGCTGGCGTGGGGCATCATCTTCATGTGAAACGCATGCGCCATGCGGCCAATTTGCATGAACTGACTGATGCCTGCGTGCCCCATTTCGGGCTGCACGATGCTCATGGCTCTTTTCTCAAAACGCGGGCGGTACTCAAACACCGTTCGGAGTTCCTCGCCCAAGGCAATGGGAATTCGCGATTGCTGGGCCACCAGTGTCTGGCCTTCAATGTCCTCGGGGGCGCAAGGGGCCTCAATAAATAAGGGGCGGTAAGTCGCCAGTTGGTCAATTAATTGGACAGCCTCGTGGGCGGTAAATTTCCAATGCAGATCGACCATCAAATCAACTTCTGCTCCAAGCGCTTCGCGTAACGCGGCCATCTCTTTCACGATGCCATCAAATGAAACGACACTGTGAAATTTAAAAGCACGGTAGCCATTGGCTTTGAATTTCAAAGCCAAATCAAGGCGCTCATTCAGGGTGGCGCCAGGCAAACCAGAGACATAAGCCATTAACTTGCTTTGTCTTTGTCCGCCCAATAATTTCACCACGGGTTGCTTTAACAATTTACCCGCCAAATCCCACAGCCCGATGTCCACACCGGCGATGGCATCCACATAAAAACCACCGAAGAAACCACGGATGCGCATCAGGTCATACAGGTCTTCCTGAATCACGGTCGCGTCTCTGGGATCGCGACCGATTAAAACAGGGCCAATCACATCTTGAATGATATTTTTCACGGCTTCAGGCGCGATGATGCCGTAGGTTTCACCCCAGCCGATCGTGCCGTCTTCCGCCGTGATTTTGATGAGAACCGAGGTATCGCGGGTGGGGTAAATGGCACGGTTACCCAGCCTGACCACATACCCGCTGCTGTTCAC